>NZ_BAABLF010000006.1:0-382061 GCF_039544205.1 Ferrimonas gelatinilytica
AGTTGAAACGGTGAGTCCGGGGTCCCCTTCGTCTAGAGGCCTAGGACACCGCCCTTTCACGGCGGTAACAGGGGTTCGAATCCCCTAGGGGACGCCACTTATATCAGTTTTCCGCCTGGCCGGCGGGAAACAGTGCGATATGGGGCTATAGCTCAGCTGGGAGAGCGCTTGCATGGCATGCAAGAGGTCCGCGGTTCGATCCCGCGTAGCTCCACCACTTTCCTGTTCGAAGGTTGCTTCAGGCAGGNGGGGTTCGAATCCCCTAGGGGACGCCACTTATCTCTGCAGCCGGACATCTCGGCAGCACAAAAAAACCAGCCTAGGGGCTGGTTTTTTTGTGCCTGAAATTCACGGGACTCGTGTTCCTGTTTGCTTGGCTACTGCCGGAAAAGGGCCGCTCTAACCTCTACCTTTCCCTGTGGCCTCGCCACACAGATGGTGATGGAAGCGTATCGGATCTGCCGGCAGGGCCGGTCCTGGTTCGCCCGGTCAGGGGGTGGCCTTGGTTTGGCCGGCGGGTAGGCCAGCATTGGCCTTGGACGTCATGCTGCGCCGCTCTGGTGCGCGAAACCAGGGCTTAATTGTTTCCACGATTAGGGGTTGAGCAGCGCGATTTGGGTGAATGCCATCGGCTTGCATCAGGGCTGGATCCGTGGCGATGTCGGCCATGAAAAAGGGCACCAGCACCACCTCGTATTCATCGGCCAACCGTGGAAAGATGGATTGAAACGCCTGGGTGTAACGACGCCCATAATTTGGGGGTAGCAGGATCTCGGACAGCATGACCTTGCTGTTGCTCGCTAAACCCAGCTCGATGATCTGTCTAAGATTCTGTTCTGTAACCGACAGGGGGAAGCCTCTCAGGCCATCGTTCCCTCCTAACTCCACGAAGATCCACTCCGGCGAGTGCTCCGTAAGCAGAGCGGGCAGGCGACGTAGCGCGCCATCCGTGGTTTCTCCGCTGACTGCTGCGTTGATCAGCCGGGTCTCGGGCAGCTCATTTTGTAACAAATTGACCCAACCTTCGGCTTCATCCATGCCATAACTTGCGCTTAAGCTGTCACCCAGTATTAAAATGGAGGCCGGTTTGCTCCAAACTAACGAACTGAAAAGCATTGCAAAAACGACAAACACTCTCTGCAAGGAACGCTGCACTATGACCTCTCCCACGATGGCAATTCAAACCGTTGCGCTCACCCGACAGGTGACGACCTTGGACGGGGCCTTAACGATACTCAATGGCGTGGATCTGGAAGTCAAGTCCGGCGAATCCCTAGCAATCATCGGGCCATCCGGGGCCGGCAAGTCGACCCTGCTGGCTCTTCTTGCGGGGTTGGATCGAGCCTCCAGCGGCGAGATCTGGCTGGCCGGAACGGCGCTTCATGAGCTGGACGAAGAGGGCAGGGCGGCGCTGCGCCGACAGAGTGTTGGCTTCATTTTCCAGTCTTTCATGCTGGTGGACAGTCTGACGGCGCTGGAAAACGTGATGTTGCCACTGGAGTTGGCGGGCAGCAAAGGGGCCGAAGCCAGTGGCAGGGCGCTGCTGGCTCGGGTTGGGCTGGAGGACCGATTGGATCATTTTCCCAACCAACTCTCCGGTGGCGAACAGCAGCGGGTGGCGATCGCCCGGGCGTTTGCCAGCCAGCCGCAGATCCTGTTCGCCGACGAACCCACGGGCAACCTGGACCACGCCAACAGTGAGCTGGTGGAGGACCTGCTGTTCGAACTGAACCGGGAGATCGGCACCACCCTGGTGCTGGTGACCCACGATTTGGCTTTGGCTAAGCGTTGCCAACGTCAGGTGAGCATGCGAGCCGGTCGCCTGGAGGCATTATGAGTCAGTGGGGGTTGGCGTGGCGATTGTTTCGACGAGAGCTTCGGGGCGGTCAGCTTCGACTGATCACCGCCGCCTTGGCACTGGCCGTGCTGTCGGTGACCAGCCTGGGGTTGGTCACTGAGCGCCTGAAGCAGGGGCTGAATGAGGAGGCCACTCGCTTCCTGGCTGCCGATAGGGTTCTGCAATCGCCCCAGGAGGTCGACCCTCTCTGGCTTGAACGGGCGGAGGAGCTGGGCCTTTCGGTGGCCAAGGTACTCTCGTTCCAGTCGATGGCCTTCATCGGTGACCAGCTTCAACTGGTGTCGGTCAGAGCGGTCACCGACAACTATCCCCTCAAGGGCCAGATTGAGCCCCTAGGGGTCCTACCGGGGCGATTGCCCCAATCCGGGACGCTCTGGTTCGACAGCCGGCTGCACCACCTGGCCAAAACCGGGCAGACTGTTGAGCTGGGTGACGCGCAGCTGAGGCTTTCAGGCAGCTTTGCTCGCCTGCCCGACGGCGGGTTCAACCTTTTTGCCTCGGCGCCCCTGGTGCTGATGCGGATGCAGGATGTGGAACAAACCGGAGTGGTGCAGCCCGGCAGTCGGTTGACCTGGCGCTACCAGTTCGCCGGCGCTGCCGAGGCTCTAGCGCAGTTCGAGAGCGACCTGTTGTCAGAGTTGACCAGCAGTCAGCGTTGGCTCGATGTGCGTAACCAGGGCTCTCCCCTCTCCCGGGCCATTGGCCGGGCAGAGCAGTTCATGTTGATGGCCACGCTGCTGGGGATCGCCCTGGCGTGTGCGGCGGTGGGGGTTGCGGCGCGGCGTTACTGCCAACGCCACTTCGACGTGGTGGCGATGTTTAAAACGCTGGGGGCCACCCACCGCCAGGTAAGGATGATCTTCGTCTTTCACCTGGGATTGACCACGCTGATGGGGATCGCCATCGGCACCCTGCTTGGCATCCTGCTGGCCCTGGGTATGGGGTCGTTGCTGGCCGATGCCCTGCCGATGGCGCAGACGCTGGGTTGGCGCCCCTTGATACTCGGTGCCGCCACCGGGGTGGTGGCCGGGATCGGTTTTACTCTCTATCCCTTGCTCCGTCTTCTTAGGGTTGCCCCCTTGCGGGTGTTGAGGCGAGATCTGGAGCCCACGGGGTTGGCAGGGTGGCTCAACGGGCTATTTGCCCTGGCTGCCCTGGCGCTGCTGGCCTGGCTCTACAGTGGCAGTGTGGTAATGACCCTGGTGTTGCTGGCTGGTGCGCTGGCCCTGGCGCTGCTGCTTGGCGGCGTGGGTTTCGTGGTACTCTCCCTGGGACGTCAACTGGGCGTGCGAACCGGCTCGGCTCTGCAACTGGCCCTGGCTGGGCTGCGGCGCCGCGCCCGGGAGAACCTGCTTCAGCTTGTCGGGTTCACCGTCGCACTGATGCTTCTGCTGACGGTCCTGGCACTGCGACAGGACCTGCTGGAGGATTGGCAGCAACAGCTGCCCGAGGGCACACCGGATCACTTCCTGGTCAATGTGGCGCCAGATCTCAGGACGCCCATCTCCGATTTCCTGGCAGAGCGCCAGGTGGAGGCGACGGATCTCTATCCTGTGATCCGCGGGCGCCTGTCGGCAATCAACGGCGAGAGGGTACAGGGCGCGGTCAGCAAGGAGGAGGACGATGAGGAGGCCTCTGGCCCGGATGGGATCCGGCGGGAGCTCAGCCTCACCTATCGAGCCGAGCTACCTCCCAATAATCCTGTGGTCGCAGGCCGCTGGTTTGGCCCTAATGCGGTGGAGGAGGTTTCTGTCGAATCGGAGGTGGCGGAGCGACTGGGGGTCGGCCTGGGTTCTCGGTTGCAGTTCGTCATCGGTGGCCGTACGCTGGAAGCGACCGTGACCAGCTTGCGCCAGGTGAATTGGGAAACCATGCAGCCAAACTTCTTCTTCATCTTCCCCGAAGCGACGCTCAGTCCCTTCTATCCGACCTACATCGCCAGCTTTAAGCATCCCGAGGGAGATCCTGAACTGGTGGCGGAGCTGGTACGCCTGTTCCCCACAGTGTCCGTGATCGACGTAGGGGCGATGATCGCCCAGCTGCGTGAGGTGGTGGATCAGGTCTCCCTGGCACTGGCTTGGGTGTTGCTGGTGGTGGCGATCGCCTCCAGTCTGCTGCTGATGGCACAAACGGAAGCGGGGATGGCTTCACGGCGTCAGGAGCTGGGGATCATGAGGACCTTAGGCGCCGCAGGCAGGTTGCTGCGACGCGCGGTGGGGTGGGAGTTTTTCCTGCTGGGACTGCTCTCCGGGTTGCTGGCCGTGTGCGTGGCGGAGCTGTTGCTGGTGATAATCAAAACCCAGCTCTTTGATCTGCGGGTGCAGTGGCACGGCTTCTGGTGGTGGACCGTGCCTCCGGTAAGTGGCCTCTTGATTGGCCTGCTCGGACTCTGGTCCTGCCGGCGTCTGCTGGCCCATCGCTGTGCCGAGCTGCTGCAGCGTCAGGCCTGACCGGCAGCGGGTATCAGTTCAGGCCAGCAGTTGGCCCAGTGCCTCATCCAACTTGGGGTAGTGAAATATGAAGCCCGCGTCCTGTGCGGCGCGGGGAACCACCGCTTGGCCGGTAAGTAGCAGGATGCTCATCTCACCGAACGCCAACTTGAGCGCAAACTCCGGGGCCGGAAGCAGGGCCGGTTTACCCAGGGTCTTCGCCAGGGTTTCGGTGAAAACCTGGTTGCTGACCGGGTTCGGGGCGGTGGCATTGAAGACGCCACAGGCATCGTCGTTTTCCAGCAGGAAACCAAATAGAGCCACCAGGTCGTCGCGGTGGATCCAGGACATCATCTGCTGACCGTCGCCGATCCGGCCACCCAGCCCCAGTCGAAACGGGGGCAACATCTTTTTCAACGCGCCCCCTTCCGGATGCATCACCAAACCGATGCGCAGGATACACAGGCGGGTTCGCTCCTCCGCCCGCCGGGCGAGTTGCTCCCAACGCTCGCACACCTGTGCGGCGAAGTCGGTGGCCTGAAGGGAGGCGGACTCATCCACCGGTGTGCTGTCTCTGGGACCATAGATGCCGATGGCGGAGGCATTGAGCCAGCACCGTGGAGGTTCCTGGCTGTTGTCCAGCAGGGCGGTCAGTTTTGCGGTGATCTGCCAACGACTGTCACAGATCGCACGCTTCTTCTGTATCGTCCAGCGTCCGTCCGCAATGGGCTCCCCGGCCAGGTTGATCACGGCATCGAAGTCACTCAGATGGCTCAGCTGGGCCAGGGAGCTGAGGTAGGTATGCCGATCACCCAGTCGCTGCCTGGCCCGTTTGGTGTCGCGGGTGAGAACGGTGAACTCGTGATGGGGCAGGCTGGCGATCAGGGCCTGGCCGATGAAGCCGGTTCCGCCGGTAATGAGGATCTGCATCCTTTGACTCCTTTTGGGCGTAGACTCAATCTCGCTGCCAGCTCAACTGCATCGATACCGAGTCGGCAAAGCGTAGGGCGTGCGGCTTGTCGATCTCAACGCAGGCGTGGTCGACCCAATGGTGCTGGTGACATAAGGACAGCACATCACCGGTGAGTTTTTCCAGTAGCGCGAAACGATTATTCTCCACCAGGGCGATGATCGCCTTGCAGATTGTCCGGTAGTTGAGGGCATCCTCCATGTTATCGCTGTTGGCTGCCCGGTCTGCACAGTAACGGATGGTGGCGTTGATGATCACATCCTGCTTATTCTGGATTTCGTCATCGTTAATCCCGATGTAGGTGCGAAGTCGAAGATTCTTAATGCGAATGACTGCTTGATTGTGCATGGTAATATTCTCCTAATTTCAATCTTATAGGATCCCAAGCTAATGGCTCCCTCCCCCTTTAATCAAGCTTCGGTTGCTTTGCAGACCACCTTGATGCTGGCCTCCTTGGTGGTGATTTTCGCGGGAATTAAGGCCGCAAGCGCCATTGTCGTGCCCTTTTTGCTGGCGTTGTTCATTGCCATTATCTGCAGTCCCCTGGTTCGAATGTTGATGCGTATACGCTTTCCAAGAGGCTTAGCGATCATCACGGTGATTTTGCTGGTACTGCTGTTTGGACTCTGGCTTGGGTCCGTGGTGGGCAGCTCCATCGCCGATTTCCGCAGCCAGCTGCCCAACTACCGGGAGCAGTTGACGGAGCAATTTCGTGTCGTGGTTGATTTTCTCGCACAGTTCAATGTCAACCTGAGCATCGAACAGTTACGGAATCAGTTTGATCCCAGCCGCGCCATGAGTCTGGCCACCGATATTCTTTCCGGAGTCGGTAACCTGCTGGCAAATACCCTCCTCATTTTACTGGCGGTGGTGTTCATGCTGTTCGAGGCATCGGGCATCAACCTCAAGTTGCACTACGCTCTGGATGACCCGGATATGCGGTTAAACCAGATCGATCGTTTCCTCGAGTCGGTTAACCGTTACCTGGCGATCAAAACCCTGGTGAGTCTGATCACCGGTGTCTTCTGTGGATTCGGCCTTTACCTGATTGGCGTGGATTACTTCATGCTTTGGGGACTGGTGGCCTTCCTGCTGAATTACATTCCCAATATCGGCTCCATCATTGCGGCTATCCCGGCGGTGGCGGTGGCTTTCATTCAGTTTGGCTTCGGTGCCGCTGCCGCCTCGGCAGGGATCTACGTGGTGGCCAACATGGTGATGGGCAACGTAGTGGAGCCCCGATTGATGGGGCGCAGCCTTGGTCTGTCGACGCTGGTGGTGTTCCTCTCCTTAATCTTCTGGGGCTGGCTGCTCGGCTCTGTGGGGATGCTGCTGTCGGTGCCGCTGACCATGATCGTCAAGATCGGCCTGGAGTCCTCCCAGGGTGGACGCTGGCTGGCAGCCCTGCTCGAGGGGGAGCTCCAGCCCATGACCTCAAAGGCTGCCGAGGATAACGCCGAATGAGTGCACTGCCGATGGACCTGCTTTCACATCTCCCCGGGCAACTGCCCAAGGAGGAGTGCTGTCGCCTTTTCCACGGACGCGGGCACTGCTACCCGGGCTTTGAGGGCGTAACACTTGATTGGCTTGCCCCCTCGTTACTGCTGACCCAGTTCTCGGCCATGACCGAGCAGCAAAGTGCCGAACTGCAGCGGCAGATCGCCGCCTGGTGGTCCACGGTTAGCGAGATGCCCCTGAGCCTGGTGTGGCAGGACCGCTCCCGCTCGCCGGCACAGACGGTCTGCCTCGGCGCTTCACCCCCAACGCCTCACTGGGTTTTGGAGAACGGACTGGCGTTTGAGTTGAGCCTGATGCAGGGCCAGAATCACGGGCTCTTTCTGGATATGGAGAGGGGACGTGAATGGGTGCGGGCACACAGCGCGGGCAAGCAGGTGTTGAACCTATTTGCCTACACCTGTGCGTTTTCGGTTTATGCCATGGCTGGCGGAGCCAGGGAAGTGGTGAATCTCGATATGAGCCGTCCGGCTCTGGCCCAGGGGAAGCGCAACCACCAGCGAAATGGCTTCGACCGCGGGGTTCGATACCTGGGGCATGACCTTTTCAAGACCTTCGGCAAGCTAAAAAAGCTGGCGCCTTTTGATCTTATCGTGGTGGATCCGCCGAGTTTCCAGCAGGGCAGCTTTATCGCTACCAAGGATTACCCGCGCCTGCTGCGCCGTCTGCCCGAACTGCTTGGGCCATCCGGAGAGGCGCTGCTGTGTTTGAATGCGCCGGAGCTTAGCCGGGCATACCTGCGGGATCAGGTTCAGGCCTGCGCGCCGGCACTGGAGTTTGTACAGCAGTTGGAAAATTCTGTGAACTTTCCGGATGCGGATCCGGACCGCAGTCTTAAGGTGCTTCACTACCGGCTCTCAAAGCCGGAGTGATCTTCACGGCCGTTCCGGCTGTGTTGGGCGGACGCTTGGCACTCTACGGCGAAAAACAGGGGATTCCACAGGCGAAACTTCCTGGCTTGCGGTGTTAATTCCTGTTAATCTTTGTTTATGCCTGTGTGGGGCAGGTCAGTCAGCGAACGAGGTTGTATCGATGGAAGTACAGGATTACCAGCAAGACTATCAGGACGCCTACTACCAGCTCCAGGATGAAGTCGCGGAGCAACTGCCGACGGATCTGGATGAAGAGGCGTTTTTGGACTGAGCCACCAAGGCAGGGTTCCAACGCTTTTAAACAGCGACCTTGAAGGTCGCTGTTTTTCGTTCTGGTGCGCCTGATGGCGGGCTGTAACTCCCTCTTTGCTGACGTACACTGGTGCGGTGTATGGACGCGGCCCTATCAAGCCGCAAAGCAGAAAGGGATGACGATGACGCGCTTTACCGCATTTTTCCTGTTTGGACTATGCAGTGCCGTGGTGCTGGCACAGGGAGAGCCGGAGGGAGATACCGGCTTCACGCACACCGGTGTCGCCCGGGGCCAGGACTTCATGGCGGCGACCGCCAATCCTTACGCCACCGAGGCGGCAGCAGTGATACTGGCCGACGGGGGCAGTGCGGTGGATGCAGTCATTGCCGCCCAGATGGTCCTGACCCTGACGGAGCCACAATCCTCCGGCATCGGCGGGGGACTGTTCCTGCTGCACTGGGACGCAAAAAACGCGCAGCTGCTGAGCCTGGATGGTCGTGAAGCCGCGCCGGCGGCGGCAAGCCCGACGCTCTTTGTCGGTAACCGCGGCGAGCCTGTTCCCTGGATCGAGGCGGTGGTCGGAGGACGCTCTGTTGGTGTCCCCGGGGCGGTGGCCGCCCTTTATGAAGCCCATCGTCGCTTCGGCGTATTGCCCTGGAGCCAGTTGTTGGGCCCGGCCATTACGCTGGCGGAAGAGGGGTTCGAGGTATCGCCCCGCCTGGCACTGCTGCTGGCTCAGGAGATCAATCCCGGGCTGCGTCGCCCCGGCAAGGCCAGGGGGTATTTTGCGCCGGGAGGGGAGTGGCTAACTGCCGGCGACAGACGGGAAAATCCCGCTCTGGCCCGAACATTGAGGCGGCTGGCCACCGAGGGGCCGGACGCGTTCTACCGGGGGGAGCTTGCCGAGCAGATAGTGGATGCGGTGCAGTCGGATCCGGATCGGCCCGGGTTACTCTCTCTGGCGGACCTGGCCGATTACCGACCGCGCTGGCGCAGCCCCGTGTGTCAACCTTACCGTCAATATCAGGTGTGCGGCATGGGCCCACCAAGCTCCGGCGGCATTACTGTGGGGCAGATCCTCTCCTTGCTCGAACCCTATCCCGTGTCGAGCTGGACGCCGCAGAGCCCCGAATTCGTTCATCGCTTCAGCCAGGCCTCCCGCTTGGCTTACGCCGATCGTGCACGCTACATCGCCGACGATGCGTTCTACCCGGTGCCTGTCCAAACCCTGCTTAGTGAAACCTACCTGAACGACAGGCGCCGTTTGATGGGGTCGGATCGGGATATGGGCCCTGCCGCTGCCGGGAAGCTGCCTGTGCAGGCTGGCCCAGACACAACCCGGGCTCTGCCCTCCACCACCCATCTGGTGATGGTGGATGCCGAGGGGAACATGGTCAGTATGACCTCCAGCATTGAGATGGGATTTGGCTCCACGGTGATGGTGGGGGGCTTCCTGCTGAACAATCAACTGACCGACTTTGCTTTGGATCCCGGTACGGAATCGAATCCGGCGGCCAACCGCGTCGAAGCGGGTAAACGTCCCCGCTCCTCAATGGCACCGACCCTGGTATTGGATGCCGAGGGGCAACCGAATCTGGCCATAGGATCCCCTGGGGGCAGTCGAATCATCAGCTATGTCAGCCAGATGTTGATCGCACTTTTAGATTGGCAGCTGCCGCTGGAGCAGGCCCTGGCCCTGCCCAGAATCAGTCATCGAAACGACAATCTGGTACTGGAAGCCGAGCGGACGTCACCGGAGTTGGCCGCTGCGATGGAGGCTCGAGGGTACGACGTCCGTTTGGCTCCGTTAAATAGCGGTGTTCAGGTCATCCGCAGGAGTGTCGAAGGGTGGGAAGGAGCAGCGGATCCCCGGCGCGAGGGCACCGCCATTGGCGGGACGATCAGAAGCGCCGGTGAGCCATCACACTGAACCAGCGGGAGTTCGATTGGATAACCCGGGGAGTGTGACTACCCCGGGAGCTGGATAAGCGCAGCAAAGTACAAAATAACTTCCACTTGTCAGTAAGATACATGCTTTACTAAGGTAGGGAAGGGCAGGTTGGCAGGGAGCGACAGTGCAGTTACTGAGGCTATTTTTATGCAGTGTTCGCGATCTCCTGCCCATTGTCCTGGTGATCGTCAGTTTCCAGTGGGGGGTGTTGGCTCAGCCCCTGCCCGGTGTGGTGACCATCCTCGGTGGATTACTGCTGGTGGTGATGGGACTGACGCTGTTCGTTTACGGCCTCAAACTGGCCCTCTTCCCCATCGGGGAGTCTCTGGCCCAGGCGTTTGCCCGTAAGGGCTCCCTCTTCTGGTTGTTGCTCTTCTCCTTTCTCCTTGGTTTTGGCACGACGGTCGCGGAACCGGCTCTGATTGCGATCACCCAGGAAGCGGCAGCGGTGGCCGCCGAAGCGGGCACCATCGACCAGAGCGCCGATTCTCAGCGTTTCTACGCCAATCAATTGCGCAGTGTGGTGGCACTCTCCGTGGGCCTGGCCATTATGGTCGGGGTGCTGCGGATCCTGCTGGGCTGGCCCCTGCCCTCGATGATCGTTGGCGGCTACCTCGCGGTTATGTTGCTGACCATGGTAGCGCCCGACTCCATCATCGGCATCGCTTATGACTCCGGAGGTGTAACCACCTCCACCATTACAGTCCCCCTGGTTACGGCGCTGGGGGTTGGCCTTGCCAGCAGTATCGAGGGGCGTAACCCTCTGCTCGATGGCTTTGGTCTGATCGCCTTCGCCTCTCTGTTACCCATCGTCTTTGTACTGCTTTTCGGGATCCTGCAACCATGGATTGGCTAAGGGAGATCGGAGTCAGTTTACTTACCACGCTGAACGACGTATTACCGATCATCGTGGTACTTCTGGGCTTTCAGTGGCTGGTGCTCCGTCAGCCGCTGACTCAGTGGCGTAGAAAACTGGTGGGTCTGTTGTGCGTCATTCTGGGGTTGGCCCTATTCCTCGAGGGGCTTGAGCATTCGCTCTTTCCGCTTGGGAAGGTGATGGCATTTCAGCTGACCTCCGGAGCCTTTACCGGCCCGGTGGATCACTGGAGTGATCACTACTGGGTCTACCTATTCGCCTTCGCCATCGGTTTTTCCACCACCATTGCCGAGCCCTCGCTGATCGCCGTGGCACTTAAGGCTGGCGAGATCAGTGCCGGCACCATTCGCCCCCTAGGACTGCGCCTGGCGGTAGCGTTCGGGGTTGCACTGGGCATCACCCTGGGTTGCTACCGGATCGTGGTCGGGGATCCCATTCACTGGTATATCCTCGCGGGCTACTTGTGCGTGGTGATCCAGACCCGCTTTGCCCCGGCGGCGATCATTGCCCTGGCGTATGACTCCGGCGGGGTGACCACGTCGACGGTGACGGTGCCTCTGGTTGCCGCCCTCGGGCTGGGGCTGGCCCAGTCCATCCCTGGTCGCAGCCCCCTTATCGATGGCTTCGGCTTGATCGCCTTTGCCAGCGTATTTCCGATTATTACCGTGATGGGCTATGCCCAGTGGACCCATTGGCGGCAGCGCCGCCTTGAGAAGAGGGGTGTTCAATGCGCTTCAAGTTGATCGTGGCTTTTGTCGAGGACATGCAATCTGCGGATCTGATCCAGGTGGCGCGGGAGGCTGGTGCCACCGGGGTTACCCTGATCAATAACGCCCGTGGAGAGGGGCTTGAGCCGAAAAAGACCTTTTTCGGTTTGAACTTGGATATCCAGCGGGACGTGCTGCTGTTTGTTGTCGAGGAGCACCTGGCTCGTAACGTGTTGGAATCCCTCGCTGCCCGGGGGGAGTTTGATGAGACACCCGGCACCGGGATCGCGCTGCAACTGGATGTCGAGGATGTGGTCGGGGTGGCCCACCAGATAGAGAGCCTGACCAGCCGCGCGGAGGATCAGTTATGACGCCCCGGGTGACGGTGCGGCAGGTGATGGCGGATCCCTGAGTGTTGATGGACGGTTTACACCGTCGAGAAGAGGATAGCGCGGTTGAGGGCGTCCGGGCCTAAGCGACCCTGATCGATAAGCGGAATGAGGCCGATGAGTATGGCCTGGTACTCTTGTCCGATATCGGTTAACAGATGATGGCTAGAGATAGGAGCACCTCCCGGGTTAACTTTTACGAGATTATGGCCAAACCTGTGCTCGGGATCCCGGCTCAGATGGGGATGTCCGCTATTGCGCCCGCCTGTTTGAGCACTTTGGCCTTGAACCGGCCCCGTTGCAGGAGCGGGGAAGGGCGGTAGGCTGGGTCAGTTATCGGGAGCTGGTGCTCAATGGGGCGACCTGAACCGTGCCGACATTTATCCACAGAATCTGTGGACAAGCCTGTTGAAACGGTCGAGGCTTGATTCTAATCTTATGAAAATAATAGTAAAAAACGGCCGGGTCAGAATTCCGCCACAGACGCCGACTTGCATCATAATGGCGCAAAGTGGGGGGCATTGGATGGGGAGCGCAGAGTTTGAGGTTTCGTCGCTCAGGCCTCGTTGATTGGCAAACGGGCGCCGCCACAATGAAAGAAGGGGAGCCGCTAGCGGCTCCCCTTCTTGGGTGACTCAGGCTGAGAAATGACGCTTATTCGGCGTTGGCCTGGATCGCGGTCAGGGCGATGGTGTAGACGATATCCTCCACCAGTGCACCGCGAGAGAGATCGTTCACCGGCTTGCGCATACCTTGCAGCATCGGGCCGATGGAGATCAGGTCCGCACTACGCTGAACCGCCTTGTAGGTGGTGTTACCGGTATTCAGATCCGGGAACACGAACACGGTGGCTTTACCCGCAACCGGGCTGTTCGGTGCCTTGGACGCGGCAACATTGGGCATCACGGCGGCATCGTACTGCAGTGGGCCGTCGATCATCAGGTCCGGACGTTTCTCCTGGGCCAGGCGGGTCGCTTCACGCACCTTCTCGACATCGGCACCGGAGCCGGAGCTACCGGTGGAGTAGGAGATCATCGCGACCTTCGGCTCGATGCCAAAGGCTTTGGCAGAGTCCGCGGACTGGATGGCGATCTCCGCCAGCTGCTCGGCATTGGGATCCGGGTTGATGGCACAGTCGCCATACACCAGAACCTGATCCGGCAGCAGCATGAAGAAGATGGAGGAGACCAGGGAGGAGCCCGGAGAGGTCTTGATCAGCTGCAGCGGCGGACGGATGGTGTTGGCGGTGGTGTGCACGGCACCGGAAACCAGGCCATCCACTTCATTTTCCGCCAGCATCATGGTGCCGAGTACCACGTTGTCCTGCAGTTGCTCACGGGCGACCACTTCGGTCAGCCCCTTGCTGCGACGCAGTTCGCACATTGGCGCCACGTAGCGCTCACGAACAACATCGGGATCGACCACGACAATCCCTTCACCCAGCTCGACCCCCTGCTGCTCTGCAACGCGGCGGATCTCCGCCGGGTTGCCCAGCAGAATACACTCGGCGATGCCGCGCTCGGCACAGATGGCGGCGGCCTTGATGGTCCGAGGCTCATCCCCTTCCGGCAGCACCACGCGCTTGCCTGCCTGACGGGCCAGCTCGGTGAGCTGGTAGCGGAAGGCTGGCGGGCTCAGGCGACGTTCACGCTTGGAGTTGTCGGTGAGGCTCTCGATGAACTTGCGATCGATGTGGGAGGCGACAAAGTTTTGCGACTCCTCGATACGATCCATGTCATCCAGGGGGATCTCATGGTTGAAGTTCTGGATGTTGAGGGCGGTCTGCCAGGTGTTGGTATCGGCCATGAAGACCGGCAAGCCGGTTTCGAACGCCTGCTGACACAGACGCTCAACCTGGTCATCCAACTCGTAGCCGCCAGTCAGCAGCAGGGCGCCAAGCTTCATGCCGTTCATGGCCGCGAGGCAGACGGAGACCACCACATCTTCGCGGTCGGCGGAGGTCACCAGCAGGGAGTCTGCCTGCAGGTGGCCGATCATGTTGGGGATGGAGCGGGCACAGAAACTGACGCGGCGCAGGCGACGGCTGTGCATTTCGCCGGCATTGACGATGCGGGCACCCAGGTGCTTGGCCAGGTCGGACGCGCGGGGAGATACCAAGCTCAGGTTGTAAGGGATAGCGCCAAGGATCGGCACCGGGCTGTTGGCGGACAGCTGGAACATCTCGGCCTGGCTGCCACGTACCACGTTGTCGTGATCGAAGGCTTCCGACAGGTCCGGACGGGCACGGCCAGACTCATCGACCGGGGCACCGATCTTGTTGACGATGGCGCCGAGGATCCGCTTATTGCTCTTGCCACCGAAGTTGTTCACCGCCACTTCCAGGCGGCTTTGCACCTGGGCTGCACTGTCGGCGCCCGGGTTGATTACCAGAACGATGTCCGCATCAACCGCCTTGGCGATGCGGCCATTGAGGGTATTGGCAAAGGGGTGGCTCGATGTCGGTACCAGACCTTCCACCACCAGCACTTCGGTGTCTGGCTCGATGGACTTGGCGGCAGCGACGATCTCCTCCAGAAGCGTATCGGTATCACCGGCGGTGATGCACTTCTCGGCGAAGGCCATGGTCAGCGGCTCTGGCGGATTGATGGTTGGGGAGGTACCCAGGATGGTGGTGGAGCGCTCCGGGCCCATATCGCCGGGGCGTTGTTGGGCGATGGGTTTAAAGAAGTTCACCTTGGCGCCCTGGCGTTCCAGGGAGCGGACCATACCCATGCTGACGGAGGTGAGGCCAACGCCAGCACCGACCGGAACTAACATAATTGCTCGGGACATAATTTCCTCTTGTCACCAAAACGGGCTCCCTGAGGAGCCCGGAAATTGCGTCTGAGTTTAGATCAGGCTCAGCGCGTCGGATGCGATCACGAACTCTTCGTTGGTCGGGATCACCATGGCCACCGGAGAGCCCTCTTTGGTGATCACCCCTTCGTTGCCGAAGCGGGCCGCCAGGTTCTTCTCCTCATCCACTTCGTAGCCGAAGATGGCCAGGTGCTCCAGCACCTTCTCGCGGATCAGGGCGGAGTTTTCACCGATGCCGCCGGTGAAGATGATGGCGTCAACGCGCTTCAGCGGTACGGTGTAGGAGGCGATGTACTTGGCCAGGCGGTAGCAGAACACTTCCAGCGCCAGGGTGCAGCCCTTGTCGCCCTCTGCATGGCCCTCTTCGATGCCGCGGCAGTCGTTGGTCTTCTCGGACAGACCCAGCAGGCCGGACTGCTTGTTGAGCAGGTTGTTCACCTCCTCAACGGTGTAGCCGACGCTGTTGACCAGGTAGAAGATGATGGCCGGGTCCAGGTCACCGGAGCGGGTACCCATCACCAGGCCTTCCAGCGGGGTCATGCCCATGGAGGTGTCGACGGACTGGCCGTTGCGGATCGCGGCAACGGAACCGCCGTTGCCCAGGTGGCAGCTGATGACGTTGGTGTCGGCCGCCTCTTTGCCCAGAACCTTGGCGGCTTCACGGGAAACGAACAGGTGGCTGGTGCCGTGCATACCGTAGCGGCGCACCCCGTGCTCACGGTAAAGCTTCTGCGGGATGGCGTAGGCGTAGGCGTGCTTCGGCATGGTCTGGTGGAACGCGGTGTCGAACACGGCGACCTGCGGCAGGTTGCTGAAGCTGCTTTGTGCGGCACGGATCCCGATAAGGGCGGCCGGGTTGTGAAGCGGCGCCAGGTTGGCGCACTGCTCAATGCCGTTGACGACGGCATCGTCGATCAGGACAGACTTGGTGTACTTCTCGCCGCCATGCACAACACGGTGGCCTACGGCGACCAGCTGCTCAGACAGGGAGGCGGGCAGGATCTGGTTGACGATGTAGTCCAGGGCTTCACGGTGAGCGGCAAATCCACCCAGCTCTGCCTGGCCCTTCTCGCCATCCAGCTTCCATTTGATGCGGGCGTCTTTGAGGTGGAAACACTCGGCCAGACCGGACAGATGCTCGTCACCGGTTTGCGCGTCGATAACGGCAAATTTCAAGGAGGAGCTACCACAGTTAAGAACCAGAACAAGTTTGCTCATTTTTCAACACCTAAAGGAGTATGTTGTGCACCAGACCGGTGGTATGACCCGTTGGCCCAGCGGCGGAAGATGATAGAAAGCTATCAGTATAGTCGCGGCAGTCTTATGCGGTATCTCATCGGGCCCGGTTACAGGGAGGGACGGAGTCGCACAAGTGCTTAAGGTAATACCATTTTACCCAATTCCCGCAGGGGGTGAATTGTGCTACGGTGAGAAGGGTAAGATCTGTGATCCAATTCACTAAGCGGAGGCTATCTCAGAGATGCAGTTGTTTACGCGTATTCGCGAGGGCCACCGCTATATGAAGCTGTGGCCTCTCGAGCCCCAGCTGGCCAGCCGGTTTCCGGAGGTTCGGGTGATAAAGGCGACCCGGTTTGGTATGACCTGGTTGCCGGTGGTTGCCATGGTCGGCGGCACCTTCCAGTGGTCTACCCTCGGGGCTGGCATTGTCCCCCTGGCTTTGGCTCAGGCGCTTCTTATCGTCAGTCTGCCTCTGCAGGGACTATACTGGTTAGGGTGGCGGTCGGTACAGCCGCTACCCGTGACCACGTTAAACTGGTGTAAGGAGGTTAGAGAGCGGCTGGTGAAAGCCGGTTGCCATGTGGCGCCCCTGGTGCCGCACTCCCAGTATCAGCACATGGCGTGCCTGTTAGAACGAGCGTTCAAACGCCTCGATTCCGCCTTTTGGCGTGACATGTAAGACCGCCGTGCTGTGACCGCGTCGCCGCCCTTCGGGGCGGCGTTCCTTTTTGTGCTCCGCTGACGTTACCACCGTTTGTGTTCGACCGGACTGCAGCGCCTGACTATTTATCCCCGTGCAGATACCCCTTCTCATCCCAGGTAGCGAGCCATTGCGGCCGGTATACCACCATCAAGGTGGTGGGGAACCCGTTGAGCATCGCTTCGGGAAAAATGAACAGGGGAATGAGGATCAGGTAGTTATCCTGCAGAAGTGTCCAGTCGTACTGGCCGTGGTACCAGAGCGCGAGGGCAAAGGTGCGTACGGCGTAGATCAAGGCACCGTTTAGGAAGGCGCCGATAAACACGTAGATCCACAGGTTTCGCGGCAGCAGGTTGTGGCAGAACATCAACCAGAGGTAACTGACGCCGATAGGCAGGGCAGTGCCCAGCCAGAGCAGCCCTGAGCTGTTGTGCCATAGATCGACCCCGGCCAGTAGCAGCACCAGTTGGGCTGTGGTGGCAATAAGGATGGCGCTGCGCCAGCCGAACATCAGGGTGATCAGGGGCAGGGCGAGAAAGTGCAGGTCGAGCCCTTCGTAGATCCCGGCGCGGATCCGCCACAGGCACAGAATGCCGACGGCGGCGCAGAGGCAGAGCGTGCGGTAGTGACTGTCGCGCCAGTTGTGTCGCAGGGCGCTGGCCTGAAAGATCCAACCGAGAAACACGGCATAGCCGAGCGTCAATACCAGATTCAGTTCGTCGTTCATCCTTGGCCTCGCTGTGACGCTTTGCCCAAGTGTAAGCAATCGTCGCTTCAAAACCATAAAAAACCGGCACATGGCCGGTTTTCGAATCTTTGAGAAGCTCAGTAGCTGGCGTTGAGGCCGCGGCTCTGGAAGATCTTCTTGAGTCGCTCCATGGTCTCTTTCGGTGGCGGGTGGACGCCGTCGAGCTGGTAGGTCTCGCCGATCGCCTCCCACTTGTGCTTACCCAGTTCGTGGTAGGGCAGCATCTCCACTTTCTCGACATTATCCATCGGTGCCAGGAAGTCCGCCAGCTGCTCAGCAGAGGCGTCATCGTCGGTGTAGCCCGGTACCACGACGTAGCGGATCCAGGTTTTTTTACCGATACGGTTGAGGTATTCGGCGAACTGCAAGGTTCGCTTGTTGGAAACCCCGACCAAGTTCTGATGGATATCATCGTTCATCTGCTTGATGTCCAGCAGCACCAGATCGGTGACCGCCAGGGCTTTGTCGACGATCTCGGTATGCTTGCGGATCATGCCGTTGGTGTCCAGGCAGGTGTGGATCCCCTCCGCCTTGCAGGCACTGAACAGCTCATGGACAAACTCAAGTTGCAGCGCCGCTTCCCCACCGCTGGCGGTGATGCCACCGCCACTGGCGTCGAAAAAGTGTCGGTAGCTCAGCAGCTGGGGCATGAGCTCATCAACGGTGACCTCCTTTCCTCCCTGCAGATCCCAGGTATCCCGGTTGTGGCAGTAGAGGCAGCGCATCAGGCAGCCCTGAAGAAAGACGATAAAGCGGATCCCCGGACCATCGACGGTGCCGCAAGTTTCCCACGAATGGACGCGTCCTTTGACGCTCATAACGCACTCCTGAATAACATGCCTTGTGTGATTATCGTCAATCCCGCCCGGGTCGGGTGGGAAAACGTCGATATTGACCGCTTAGGTTGCGGCACAAGGGCATTGAATGTTGGAAAGGTACAGATGTAAAAACAGCCCCGCGGCAAAGCCGGCGGGGCTGTTGAGTTACCTGTCAGCCCTTACAGGGAGCTGGTGAAGGTACGAGTGATCACATCCTGTTGCTGCTCCGGAGTGAGCGCGTTAAAGCGCACGGCGTAGCCGGAAACACGGATGGTCAGCTGCGGGTACTTCTCTGGATGCTCAACGGCGTCCAGCAGCATGTCGCGGTTCATCACGTTGACGTTCAGGTGTTGGCCACCCTCACGAGCCTCTGTGTGCTTGAAGTAACCGTCCATCAGCGCAGCCAGGTTGGCGCGGCGGCCCTCTTCATCTTTACCCAGGGCACCGGGAACGATGGAGAAGGTGTAGGAGATCCCGTCTTTCGCGTGAGCGAAAGGCAGTTTACCTACGGAGGTCAGGGACGCAACCGCACCAGACTCGTCACGGCCGTGCATCGGGTTGGCACCCGGGGCAAACGGCTGACCGGAACGACGGCCATCCGGAGTGTTACCAGTCTTCTTGCCGTACACCACGTTAGAGGTGATGGTCAGGATGGACTGGGTCGGCTCCGCGTTACGGTAGGTTTTCAGGGAGCGGATCATGTTCATGAAACGCTCAACCAGTTCGCAGGCGATGTCGTCAACACGGGGATCGTTGTTACCGAACTTCGGATAGTCACCCTCGATCTCGAAGTCAACGGCGATGCCGTTTTCATCGCGGATCGGTTTCACCTTGGCGTACTTGATGGCAGACAGGGAGTCAGCAGCGATGGACAGACCGGCGATGCCGCAAGCCATGGTGCGCTTGACGTCACGGTCGTGCAGTGCCATCAGGGCTGCTTCGTAGCTGTATTTGTCGTGCATGAAGTGGATGGAGTTCAGGGCAGTGACGTACTGCTTGGCCAGCCACACCATCATCTCTTCCAGGTTGCTCTTCACGGTGTCGAAGTCCAGGACTTCGTCGGTGATCGGAGCGTGCTTGGGACCGACCTGGGCCTTGGACTTCTCGTCTACACCGCCGTTGATTGCGTACAGCAGGGTCTTGGCCAGGTTGGCACGGGCGCCGAAGAACTGCATGTGCTTACCGATAACCATCGGAGAAACACAGCAAGCGATGCCGTAGTCGTCGGACTCGAAGTCCGGACGCATCAGGTCGTCGTTCTCGTACTGGATGGAGGAGGTATCGATGGACACCTTGGCACAGTACTTCTTGAAGCCGTCCGGCAATTGCTCAGACCAGAGTACAGTCATGTTCGGCTCCGGAGAGGGGCCCATGGTGTACTGGGTGTTGAGGAAGCGGAATGCGGTTTTGCTGACCAGGGTACGGCCGTCGAGGCCCATACCACCGATGGACTCGGTGGCCCAGATCGGGTCGCCGGAGAACAGCTCGTCGTACTCGGGGGTACGCAGGAAGCGGACCATACGCAGCTTCATAACGAAGTGGTCAACCATCTCCTGGGCCTGCTCTTCGGTGATCACACCTTTGGCCAGGTCGCGCTCGATGTAGATGTCGAGGAAGGTGGAGACACGGCCCAGGGACATGGCGGCGCCGTTTTGAGACTTGATGGCGGCCAGGTAGGCGAAGTAGGTCCACTGGATCGCTTCTTGAGCGGTCTGCGCGGGACGGGAGATGTCGAAGCCGTACTTGGCGGCCATCTCTTTCATCTGGCCCAGGGCACGGTGCTGCTCGGCGATCTCTTCGCGCAGCTGCATGGTGGCGGACAGGTCTTCACCCTGCTCGAAGCGCTCCTGCAGGGAGGCAAACTGAGCATGCTTGTCCTTCATCAGGAAGTCGGCGCCGTACAGGGCCATACGACGGTAGTCACCGATGATACGGCCACGGCCGTAGGCATCCGGCAGACCGGTCAGGACACCGGACTTACGGCAAGCCAGGATCTCAGGGGTGTAGATGTCGAAGACACCGGCGTTGTGAGTCTTGCGGTACTCGGTGTAGATCTTCTTGATGGTGGGATCCAGCTCGCGGTCGTACGCTTTGCAGGAACCTTCCACCATGCGAATGCCACCGTTGGGGATGATGGCACGCTTGAGCGGGGCATCAGTCTGCAGACCAACGATGGATTCCAGATCCTGGTTGATGTAACCGGCATCGTGGGAGGTGATGGTTGAGATGACATCGGTATCGAAGTCGACCGGTGCGTGGGTGGCGTTCTCTTGGCGAACGCCTTCCATGACCTTCGCCCAAAGGGTGTTGGTGGCTTCGGTGGGACCGGCCAGGAAGGACTCATTGCCCTCATAGGGGGTGTAGTTCTTCTGGATGAAGTCGCGGACGTTGACTTCAGTTTTCCAATCGCCGGCGGTGAATCCGTCCCAGGCTTGTGAGAACAGTTCGGTGTTATCAGTCATGAGATCTACCTTACTTTGTATTCCGAGGTTAACCGGTGCCGCCTCCGTACAGTCGGGGGCGGGTAGGCGGCCTAGATAAGTTAGGCCGCGCCCATCGCACGGCGATGGGCCGTAATTTGGGTCTTGCATCGTGGGACTGCGGTCAAATCCTCTGACAGGGTTGAAAGCGTCGCCCGATAAGCCTGAAAGCGCGATTGAATGGTTGCCATCAACCCTGCCCAAACTTCGATAGGAAGAGTATATCTCTCCCTCAGTGGCTTTGTGTGATCCTGGCCACCTTTTGCAGCCTTGTGGACCTCAGTAGGCCAAAATATTGAACCTGACCAAACTGGTCAGACCAAATTACATGGATGAAGTTATCACAGTGTGGTTGGGGACAAACGTTCGACAGTGGAAAAATGACGACTACCGCAAAAACAATAAAAATTGGTGACTTGGTACCTGTATGGAAGCTGTAGTGTGTGATCTTTGTCGTGTCGGCGGTCGCCTCGGACCTGGCTTTTTCGCCGTCCGGTAAACATTGACGGTGTCCGCCCCTAGTGGTCATACCAATAAGCTTGCGAGTGTCTGAACCGAATGAGATTCCCCGGGTATTGAGTCGCGTTGCGCTCTTGGCTTGCCCGCTATCATTACCTATCATTGCCCGCTTTCTCTGAGCGCCAGTCAATATTCCTAACCGTTGGAGTCGCATGCAGAAGATCGATGTCAAAGGCCTGGCACAGGGGGCGGTCGCGTTTACCCTGGGCTACTTCATTCTCTGGTTGGCGGGGCCCTTGTGGTTTAGCCAGGCAATGGGCTGGTGGGGACTGCCCCTGTGGTTCTGGAGCTCCTGTGTGGCGGCGCCGCTGCTGCTCAGTGTGTTGGTGGGGCTCTGGTTGCGGGGAAAGGACGATGACTGAGTGGTCACTGTTACTGCCCATTCTGGCCTACCTGGCGGTCACTCTCGTCGTCTCCCGCTTGGCGGCCCGCCGCAGCGGTGGCGGGGAGGAGTTCAGTAAGCAGTACTTCCTTGGCGGCCAGTTCATGGGGGGGACACTGCTGGCCCTGGCACTGGTGACCACCTATACCAGTGCGTCCTCCTTTATTGGCGGCCCGGGCGCCGCCTACAAGTTCGGCCTGGGTTGGGTTCTGCTGGCGATGATCCAGGTGCCGGTGGCGATGCTGACCCTGGGGGTGGTGGGACCCAAGATCTGGCTGCTGGCGAAGAAGCATAACGCGGTGACCATCCTCGATATTTTCCAGGAGCGGTACCAGAGCCCTTTGCTGCTCTGGATCGCCGCACTGAGCCTGATCGGGGCGTTCATCGGCATGGTGGTGGTGCAGTTTACTGGGGGCGCCAGGCTGCTGTCGGTGATGACCGGCGTCGACTATGGCGTGGCGCTGGCGCTCTTTGTGGTGACCGTCATGATCTACACCCTCTGGGGGGGATTCCGTGCGGTGAGCTACACCGATGCCCTGCAGGGATTGGTGATGATATTTGGCATGGTAGCTCTCTTTGTTGGCCTGCTGCTGCATGGCGGCGGGATACCGGCGATGGTAGAGGCACTGGTGAGGGAGGAACCGGCCCTGCTGCACCCCCAAGGGCCGAACCAGTTTCTCTCCTGGCCCTTTCTGTTGTCGTTCTGGGTTCTGGTGGGTGTGGGAACCCTTGGCCTGCCCCACACCGCCCTGCGGGCGATGGCCGTTAAGGATGGCCGGGCGTTGAAACAGGCGATGATCCTCAGTACCGCGGTTTCCGCCGTGGTGATACTGCTGCCGCACCTCAGCGGGGTGCTGGCCCGGGCAGTGCTGCCCCCCCTGGCCAGCCCCGATGATGTCCTACCGACCCTGATGGTTACCCTGTTTCCTCCCATGGTGGCTGGTTTGCTGCTGGCGGCCCCGATGGCGGCGATCATGTCTTCAGTAGACTCGATGCTGCTGCAAACCGGCTCGACTCTGGTTAAGGATCTGATCCTCAGACACCGTCCTCAGCCCCTTTCGCAGCGGTCACAGGCTTGGCTGAGCTACGGGATCATGACCAGCCTGGCGCTGGGGTGCGGTGCTTTGGCGCTGGATCCGCCGGAGATGATCGTCTGGCTCAACCTCACCGCCTTTGGTGTGTTGCAGGTGGTGTTTCTCTGGCCACTGCTCCTCGGCTTGTTCTGGCCTAAAGCCAATGCCACCGGTGCCATCAGCGCGATGCTGGTGGGTGCGGGCGGCTTCCTCTACTGGACAGTTACTGGGGAAAGGCCCTTTGGGCTACATCCGGTGGTGCCGGCGTTACTGCTCTCCGGGCTCGCTTTCGTGCTGGCAAACCGCTTCCATCGCGGTCAGTGACCTGGGAGACGGGCGCTGACTTGGATAGAGGGGGCGAAACCCTGTTGTTGAAGACAAAAAAAGGCTGCTCAATGAGCAGCCTTTTTTTAATTGGGAGGAGGTCAGGGCACGGTGTTTGGCCTGCCTCGTTCCTGTTTAGTGCAGGATCCCCGCCAGGCGGTCGCGGATCTCTCGGCCACGTTCGGTCAGGAAGGCGCGCTTGATGCGGTAGTCCTGCTCGTCGACACGCAGCTCAACCAGGCCCAGGCCGTTACGACCGGAGTGCACGCGCTCGGAAAGCAGGCGGGCGTTGCGGCTGGCACTGGCCTGGGACATCTCGAAACGCTCCTGAAGCTCCTTGATGGAACAGCCTTCCTCTTGGCAGACCTGCATAAACATCAGGCAGGTCTGGGGCGGGATCTCGCTGTACACCTCACGGAAAATTTCAACACACTCCATGATCTTATTTAATTGAGCTTGACTCATTGTTCTATTTTTCCTCTGCTCAACAGGGCTTGTCATTATTATGCGTGGAAAGCCCAGCGGAAAAAGCTACCGCCAGCACTCCCTCTCATGTGCGGCTTCATTGATATCAGTAGTGGCTAGGTCATGCCAGCGAGAGCGGGTGAAAATGAGATCTGGCGCACACTGTGCGGATGGAAATGGATGCCGAGATCATGTTTCCAACGAGTTGTTTTCGAGATGTTGTCTTGTTGTTGGGCGATTGCGGATGAGCTTACGGGGGGAGGTGTCGCGGCGTTGAACCTGTGGGGAAGATGCGGCGTCGGGAAACAGGCCCCCGGGAAGGTCGGGAGCCTGTTGATCAGCGGATCTGTGTCCAGATAGGGGCGTGATCCGACGGCTTTTCGATACCCCTTAACTCGTAGTCAACGCCGCTGTCCACCAGCCGCTCGGTCAGGGCGGTGGAGGTCAGGATCACATCGATGCGCAGGCCACGGTTGTCATCAAACCCCTTCGAGCGGTAGTCGAACCAACTGAAGCGATCACTGACAGCCGGGTGGAGATGGCGGAAGCTGTCGGTCAGGCCCCAGTCCAGCAGACGCTGCAGCCATTCCCGCTCCTCCGGTTGGAACGAGCATTTACCGGTGCGCAACCAGCGTTTCGCGTTGGCCTCACCGATACCGATATCCAGGTCCGTCGGACTGATGTTGATGTCGCCCATCACCACCAGTTGCTCATCTTGGCTGTGATGCCCCTCGAGGAAGGTCATCAGGTCGGCATAGAAGGCACGCTTGGCGGGAAACTTGGTTTCGTGTGCGATGTTTTCCCCTTGGGGAAAGTAACCGTTGAGCACATGGATGGGCGCTCCCTTGGAGTCGCTTAGGGTCACCATGATCATCCGTCGCTGGGCTTCTTCGCTGTCGCTGGGGAAACCGTACTGCACCGATAAGGGCGCCTGCTTGGTTAACATCGCCACGCCATAGTGTCCCTTCTGCCCGTGATAGACGACGTGGTATCCCATCGCCTCCACGGCTTCGGCAGGAAACTGGGCGTTGTCCACCTTGGTCTCCTGAAGGCCGATCACATCCGGTTGATGCTTATCGATCAGCGCTTCGAGTTGATGCAGCCGCGCACGCAGTCCATTGATGTTAAACGAAACAAACTTCATCGATATCAGAATACGCGCTTAAAGGGTTTGACCACGGAGTGGGCGTAGACACCGGCATCGATGTAGGGATCGGCATCCGCCCAGGCCTGGGCCGCTTCCAGGGAGTCGAACTGGGCAACCACCAGGGAGCCGGTAAAGCCGGCGTCGGCAGGGTCTTCGCTGTCGATGGCCGGCAGTGGGCCTGCGGTCAACAGGCGGCCTTCATCTTGCAGCGCCTGCAGGCGGGCCAGGTGCGCCGGGCGAGTGGTTTTACGCATTGGCAGGCTGTTGTCGACGTCGGTGGAGCAGATCATATACCACATGATTGAATTCCTGTTTTCTTGGTATGAGGGGACAGCACGTTACCACGGCTTTTAACGCAAAAAAAAGCCGACGCAGGAGCGTCGGCTTAATTTTGAGAGAGGGCGCTTAGTTAGGCGGTAGCGGTATCGCCCTCAAGCGATTTGGTCTCGGCACCGACCGGCTTGATAACCAGTGCCAGGACGGCGGCGATGGCCAGGCCGATGGCAGAGACGGTGTAGGCGATGGCGTAGGAGCCGGTGGCATCCACGACCAGGGTCGCCATCACCGGACCCATGAAGCCGGAGACACCCCAGGCGGTGTACAGGACGCCGAAGTTGGAGCCGTAGTTTTTCAGGCCGTAGTAGTCCGCGGTGATGGTCGGGAATACCGCCAGCAGTGCACCGTAGCCGATGCCCGCCAGGGCGGCACCGATGATGAAGCCCAGCTCGGTGGTGAACATCGGGAACAGGATCATGTTCAGGCCCTGGAGCAGGAACACCATCAG
The DNA here is from genome assembly GCF_039544205.1 of Ferrimonas gelatinilytica. Taxonomy (NCBI): domain Bacteria; kingdom Pseudomonadati; phylum Pseudomonadota; class Gammaproteobacteria; order Alteromonadales; family Ferrimonadaceae; genus Ferrimonas; species Ferrimonas gelatinilytica. The sequence goes on from NZ_BAABLF010000006.1 coordinate 25,318, forward strand.
CAGGGTCCGGATGCGGCCCAGTTTATCGGACAGCATCCCCATGCCGATGCGGCCGAAGGTGTTGAACACCGCCAGGGCGCTGACCAGGAAGGCGGCGTTATGGAGATTACCCTGAACCGCAGCGATGCTGGTGATGTTGCCGATCAACATCAGGCCGGCGGAGGAGGAGAGGGCAAACATTACCCACAGCATGTAGAACTGCTTGGTTTTCATCATCTCACGCCAGCTGAAATCCACACCAGTACTGGCCTTATCGGACACCTTGAGTCCTGCGGGAGCCGCCGGCGTGTAGCCCTTGGGCGGGTTAACGATGGTGAAGGAGAGCGGCAGAGCGATCAGCAGCACGCCCACGCCCAGCACGAAGAAGGCGTTAAACAGGCCGAACTCGGCGATCAGCGCCGTGGTGGTGGGGGCCAGGTAAAGCGGGGCCATGCCGAAACCGCCGGCGATCAGGCCACTGACCATCCCTTTTTTCGAGGAGTGGAACCACTTCATGGCCGCCGGCGTCAGGCAGGCGTAGGCGAAGCCGATGCCAGAACCCACCAGCACGCCGAAGCTCAGCAGCAGGGCGACGGGGGAGGTGACAAAGGAGGAGGTGATCAGACCCAGGCCTACCAGGGTGGAGCCCAGGATCACCATACGGCGCGGTCCCATCCGATCTTGCAGGACACCGGAAACCAGCAGGGAGGCGGCAAAGACCACGATGGAGACGGTGTAGGGCATACCCGCATCGGCGTGGGACCAGCCCAGTTCGCTGACCAGAGCCTTGCTGAATACACTCCAGGCGTACAGCACGCCCATACACAGGTTGATGCATACCCCGGCAACCAGGATCTTTACGGCTCGATTCATCTTGCTTCTCTTCGCTAGGCCCAGGCATTCGCCCGGGCAGGAACTGGGACATTCTCGGACGCAACCTTGGTAACTTGGTCAGTCCAATTTGTTGGCGGCGTACTATAGAGGCAAATGCGCAGGGAGACCAGAAGCGAAATGGTCAAATGTTAACCAGTGCGCAGTTCTGATGGGATACCCCTGTTTTTCCGATGGCAGGTGTGACCCCGATCACGCAGGGTGGGGTCGTTCCGCCGGTTTGAAAGGGTGATATGCGCTATTCGTCGCAGAGGCGGTGAGCAAAGAAGGGGTCGATGAGGGCAAATGCCCTGGCGGATGTTTAGAAATCCGCCAGGGCATGGTTTGTCTAGGCAGTGAGGAGCTCTCCTGAGGGAGCGGTAGCCTTCTTGCGGACCGGTTTGAGCATCAAAGCCAAGGCCACGGCGACCCCCAGGGTCACCGCTGATACCAGATAGGCGACACCGAAGGATCCCGTATGGTCGACCACCTCGTTGGCCAGGACCGGTCCCATGAAGCCGGCAACGCCCCAGGCGGTATAGAGCACCCCATAGTTGGTGCCGTAGTTATTCAGGCCGTAGAAGTCGGCGGTCAGGCTCGGGACGACGGACAGCAGCCCCCCGTAAGCGATACCCGCCAGCGCAGCACCGATGAGGAAACCCAACTCGGTGGTAAAGATCGGGAACAGCACCATGTTCAGACCCTGCAGCAGCAGTACGATCCACAGCGTCTGGATCCGACCGATCTTATCGGAAAGCATCCCCATAACGATGCGGCCGAGGGTATTGAATACCGCAAGAGTCGCGACCAGTAGGGCACCATCTTCGACGCCACCCTGCACTAAGGCGATGCTGGTGATGTTGCCGATCAGCATCAGGCCGGCGGAGGAGCCCAGGGCAAACAAGCCCCACATCATGTAGAACTGAGGGGTACGGATCATCTCACGCCAGGTGAAGTCTGAGGTATCCGCAGCGGCGCCCTGGTTCACCGTCGTTGTTTGGCTGGACGGGCTTGTCGGCGGCGTGACGATGGTAAAGGCCATGGGCAGCGCGATGACGAGCACGCCGATGCCGAGATAGAGAAATGCCTGGTTGATCCCAAACTGGCTGATCAACGCCGTGGTGGTGGGGGCCAGATAGAGCGGCGCCACGCCGAAACCGGCGGCGATGATCCCACTGACCAACCCTTTACGTGAGGGGGGAAACCACTTCATGGCGGTGGGCGCCAGGCAAGCAAAAGCGAAACCGATCCCTGCGCCGGTGATGATGCCGAAGGTCAGCACCAGCATGGAGGGCGTGGTGGCAAAGGCGGAGCCAACCATGCCGACGCCGGTCAGCGCGGTGCCCAGCACCGCCATGGGGCGCGGGCCCCAACGATCCTGAAGGATACCGGAGATCAAGAGTGCAATGGCAAAGACCACGATTGAGACGGTGTAGGGCATGCCAGCATCGGTATTGGACCAGCCCATGTCGCTGACAAGCGCCTGACTGAAAACACTCCAGGTATAGAGAACCCCCAGACACAGGTTGATGCAGACCCCGGCGATCAGAATTTTGATGGCTCGATTCATCTTATCTCTCTTTGCTATGCCCTCAGGGGGGCTTTACGGCAGGCTCGGACTACCACCTGGGCAGTTGGTCAGTCCAATTTTGTCGGATCACTATAGAGATAAAGTCACCTGTAAACTACCGCCGATCAGGTCAAAATGTGAGCAATGCTCAGTTCTTTAGAGCTGCCCACGCTTTTTGCTGTGGTGAACATGCGGTGGATCACAAACTCATTTTTATGCCTTGAAGTCAGGGGCAAACTGCGGGGGTAAAGGCAGGGTCTCGGGGGGCGGGCGAGAGGGCAGGAGCGAAACAGCGCCCTTTGGGGGCGCTGTTTCGACCTCGAGTCAGGCGGCTTTGTCGTCGTCAGACTCTTTGGGCAGGTGGCGGTAGAGGTAGAGGATGGTGAGAACCAGGAAACCAAAGGTCATTCCCATCAGGTAGAACACCTTGAAGGTCACCCAAGTCTCCTGTGACAGGTGGAAGGCCACGTACCAGTTGAGGCCAGCACAGCCCAGGAAAAAGGCGGACCAGGCGTAGCCGATGCGCGCCCAGATGGCGTCTGGAAGGGTGATCTCTTTGCCCAGCATCGCTTTCATGGCTGGTTTTCCCATCCATTGGCTGATCAGCAGTGCCGCCGCAAACAGGGCGTAGACGATGGAGACTTTCCACTTAATAAAGGCATCGTCATTGAAAGCGATGGTGAGTCCGCCAAACACCAGCAGCAGGCCAAAGGTTACCAGATGCATCTTCTCCACCTTGCGGTAAAGGGCGTACATCAGGCCGGTTTGGACCGCGGAAGCGATCACGATGGCACCGGTGGCGGGGATGATGCCGTAAAACTTGTAGACGGCGAAAAACACCAGCAGTGGCAGGAAGTCGAGCAGTTGTTTCATGTCAGATCCAGGGTTCACAACGTAAGCTGCCGGTTTGGCAGGGCTGTGGGACAGTCTACCCAAGCGCATCGCCCCTGTCAGGTGGTCGATTACGCGGATCCGGGAGCATTAAGGCGTCGCTGCCCCACAGGGGCATTTTTCAGTCGGTGTTGTCCGGCAGGAGATTGGGCAAAAAAAAAGCCGCTTCTGCGATGCACAGAAGCGGCAAAAAGGCTTGCAGGCCTGAGGGTTCAATCAGCGTGTAGCACGCTTCATGCGTTGACAAAACTCGCTAAGCAACCGGTCCCGCCGGTCACTGTCATCAAGATTACCCGCAAGGATCTTAACCACGGCTGAACCGCTGATCACTCCGGCGGCACCTGCGCTGATCGCCGCTTTCACCTGCTCCGGTTCCGCGATGCCAAAACCCAGCACCGCCGGCGGTGCGCCATAGCGTTGCAGGCCTTCCAGCAGATGGTCGATGGGCATGCCCGCAGCGGTTTCTGTACCGGTAACGCCGGCCCGGGAGAGTAGGTAGGTGTATCCCTCCCCCGCTTCCGAGACCGCCTTGAGGGTGGCTTCGTCGGCATTGGGTGGGGCGATAAAGATGGGGGCGATACCCTGGCCTCGGGCGGCGGCGGCAAACTCCGCCGACTCCTGCACAGGCACGTCAGCCACCAGGACGGAATCGACGCCTACCTCGGCGCAGCGGGCGTAGAAGGCATCCAGGCCCGGTGAATAGACCAGGTTGGCGTAAACCAGCAGTCCGATGGGCAGGTCAGGGTACTTGGCCCGCACCGCGGCGAGGATCTCGAAACAGTGCTCCGGAGTGGTACCCGACTCCAGTGCCCGGATGTTGGCATCCTGGATGGTGGGGCCGTCGGCGGAGGGATCGGAGAAGGGGAAGCCGAGCTCCAGGGCATCGGCGCCGCCGGCCACCAGGGCATCGATCACCGCCAGGCTCTCGGCCGGGTTGGGATCTCCCAGGGTGACGAAGGGGACGAAGGCGCCTTCGGCGCGCTGCTTCAGTTGTGAAAACAGTTGAGAGTAACGGCTCACAGCTTGCCCCCCTTCTCCAGGATGTCGTAAACGGTAAAGATATCTTTGTCGCCGCGGCCAGAGAGGTTGACCACCAGCAGGGTCTCCTCGGTGGCCTCTTCGGCCATCTTGTGGGCGTACGCCAGGGCGTGGGCCGACTCCAGTGCCGGGATGATCCCCTCGCTGCGGGCCAGCAGCTGGAAGGCCTCCAGGGCTTCATCATCGGTAATGGAGGGGTACTGTGCCCGCCCGGTGGCGAAGAGGTGGGCGTGTTGCGGCCCCACCGAGGGGAAGTCCAGCCCGGCGGAGACGGAGTAGGACTCCTCGATCTGGCCATCGGGGTTTTGCATCAGGGGTGCTTTCATGCCGAAGAAGATCCCGGTCTTACCGTGGGCCAGGGGGGCGCCATGCTCACCGCTGTCGATACCGTGGCCGGCGGGCTCTACCCCGATAAGCTTGACGCTGGGTTCATCGATAAAGTCGGCAAACATGCCGATGGCGTTGGAGCCACCACCGACACAGGCGATCACCGCATCCGGCAGGCGTCCCTCCCGCTCCAGCAGCTGCTGCTTGGTCTCCTCGCCGATCATCCGCTGGAACTCCCGTACTATGGTGGGGAATGGGTGGGGGCCCGCTGCCGTTCCCAACAGGTAGTGCGCCTTGTCGTAGTTGGCACTCCAGTCCCGCAGTGCCTCGTTGCAGGCATCCTTGAGGGTGGCGGAGCCGCTGTGGACCGGGATCACCTCGGCCCCCATCAGCCGCATGCGAAAAACGTTGGGGCTCTGGCGCTCCACATCCTTGGCGCCCATGTACACCTTGCACTTGAGGCCCAACAGGGCGCAGGCGAGGGCGGAGGCGACCCCATGCTGACCGGCACCGGTTTCGGCGATCACCTCGCTCTTGCCCATCCGCTTGGTCAGCAGGGCCTGGCCCAGTACCTGGTTGGTCTTGTGGGCACCGCCGTGAAGCAGATCCTCCCGCTTGAGGTAGATCTTCACCTTGGGGTTGGGGCTGAAGTTGCGGGTGAGGGTGAGGGCGGTGGGGCGGCCGGCGTAATTTTTCAGCAGGTCGGTCAGTTCACGCTGGAACTCCGGGTCCTGCTGGGCGTCGAGAAACGCCTGCTCCAGCTGATCCAGGGCGGGCATCAGGATCTGAGGTACAAACTGGCCACCGAACTCGCCGAAGTAGGGGTTGAGGATGCTCATGGTCGTTCTCTTCTTGGGTAATGAGTTCAATATTGTCGGATCTGGGTCAAACAATCAGCGATTTTGATCGGATCTTTGACCCCGGGTGTCGATTCCACCCCGCTGTTGAGATCCAGGCCGTAGAAACCGGCATGGGCGGCGGCGTTGATGTTATCCGGGCCCAGTCCTCCGGCGAGGAAGGCGTCCCGGCGTGCGTCACCGATGGTTTTCCAGTCAAAGGCCGTGCCGGTGCCCCCGAAGCGTTCGCCACGGGCGGCGTCGAACAGGCGCCGGTCGGCGTTGCCCACATCATTGGAACCGTCCGGCCTCACCGCCTTGATGATGCGGCAGGGGGCGTCATTGCTGGCCAGCGCCTCACGCAGGGCCTGAATATCGGCCTCACTCTCGTTGCCGTGCAGCTGTACCGCATGAAGCGCCAGCGCCCGGGCCAGGGTGGCGATCTTGTCGATGGGCTGATCCACAAACACCCCGACGAAGTTGAGGGACGCGGCCTCTCGGATCGACCGGGCCTGCTCCAGGGTGACGCAGCGGGGGGAACCCGGTGCGAAGATGAGGCCGCCGTAGCTGGCTCCGCAGGCGGCGACGGTGGCGGCATCTTCCGGACGGGTCAGGCCACACACCTTGACCGGGCCGAAGATCAGCTGGCGGCAGGCCAGGTCCACATTGGCCTGCTCGGTGAGGCTTGAGCCCACCAGGAACGCATCGGCGTGGGGGGCCAGTCGGCGGACCTCGGCATGATGGTTGATCCCGGACTCACTGATCACCACCCGGTCCTCCGGCACCTGTCCGGCCAGGCGCTCGGTGGTGGCCAGATCGACCGAAAGATCCCTCAGGTTACGGTTGTTGATGCCGATGATGCGGGCATCCAGCGCCAGTGCCCGCTGCATCTCCGCCTCGTTGCTGACCTCGGTGAGGATATCCAGCCCCAGGATCTTGGCCTCTTTTGCCAGCTCCGTGTAGTGCTCATCCTCCAGCACCGACAGCATCAGCAGGGCGGCGTCGGCGCCGAGGTGTCGGGCCAGACGCAGCTGGCGCACATCGATGATGAAGTCCTTGCACAATACCGGCACCGACACCGCATCGCGTACTGCCTTGAGATACTCGAAATCGCCCTGGAAAAACTGCTCGTCGGTGAGGACGGAGATCCCCGCGGCGTAGTTGTCGTACACCCTGGCGATGGCAACGGGATCGAAGTTGGGCCGGATCAGCCCTTTGGAGGGGCTGGCTTTTTTGCACTCCAGCAGGAAACCGGTCGGGCCCTGCTTGAGGGCGTCAAAGAGACTGCGGTCTGAAGCCGGAGCCCGCGTCTCCAGCAGGTCGCCGTAGCGTTTCGAGAGTGCCTGGATCTGGGCGGGCTTGGTGGCCACGATCTGATCCAGCACTGTCCCGGTCTGGCGCAGGCGGCGCATGTCGAAACCGTAGCGGGTGCTGCCTTTGCCGCTGGCACCTGCCGGGGTCTTTTGGGATTTGCTCATTCCTGGCTCTCCTTGGCAAAGCGCTGGATCAGGCGCATCGGGGTGCCGGCGTCCATGGTGGCCAGCGCCAGGGCGGTGCCCGCCTTGAGGCTGTCCGCCTTGCCGGCCAGGTAGAGGGCGGCCCCGGCGTTGACCGCCACGGCGGCGCGCTGGGCCTCGCTGCCACCGCCGCTGAGCAGCCGCTCGCTGATCGCCCGGTTCTCGGCGGGGTCGCCACCCTGGATGGCGGCCAGGTCGTAGCGTTGCACCCCCAGCTCCTCCGGGGTGATCACCCGTTCGGTCAGCTCGCCGTGATCGAGCTCCACCACCAGGCTGTCGCCGTGGATGGCCAGTTCATCGAGGCCATCGCCGTGCACCACCAGGGCGCGCTCGATCCCAAGTCCCTTGAGCACTTCGGCAATGGGCCGCACCAGAGACGCATCGTAGACCCCCAGCAGCATCTGGTTGGGGCGTGCGGGGTTGATCAGCGGCCCGAGCAGGTTAAACAGAGTACGGCTCTTCAGCTGTGCCCGGACCGAGGCGGCGTGTCTCATGCCACCGTGGTAGAAGGGGGCAAACAGGAAGGTGACCCCGAGATCGGTCAGGCACTGGGCGCTGCGCTCGGGCGTCATGGTCAGGTTGATGCCGAACTGGCTGAGCAGGTCCGACGCCCCGGAGAGGGAGGAGACACTGCGGCTGCCATGTTTGGCCACCCGGGCGCCGGCAGCAGCGGCTACGAAGGTGGCGGTGGTGGAGATGTTGAAGGTGTTGGCGCCATCGCCGCCGGTGCCGACGATGTCCACCAGGTTCCCCTGCGGGCGCGGATAGGGCTTGGCGGCGCTGCGCAGCGCGTCCGCCGCGCCGGTGATCTCCTCGATGGTTTCGCCGCGCACCTTCATGGCGGTCAGGGCGGTGGCCAGCTCCACATCGGTGATCTGGCCGTTCACCACCTCTTTGAACAGCGCGCTTGCCTGGTCTCGGCTCAGTGGGCGCCCGTCGAGCAGTTGGGCGATCAGGGTCTGGGTGGGACTCAGCATAACGGGGTTTCCTTGGTCAGCAGTTCGAGGGTCTGGCTCAGCAGGGCGGCGCCGTGCTCGGTGAGAATGGATTCGGGATGGAACTGGTAGCCGACGGCGCGATCCTGAGGATGGACCACCGCCATCGCCAGGCCATCGACGCTGGCGGGCACCACCAGGCAGCTGGGCAGTTCCAGCCCCACCAGGGAGTGGTAGCGGGCGATGGTCAGCGGATTGGGCAGGCCGGCAAAGAGCGGGCCGCCATCGTGCTCCATAGCGCTGGCTTTGCCGTGCATCACCTGGGGAGCCCGACCCACTTTGCCGCCGTAGTGTTCAATCAACGCCTGATGGCCGAGGCAGATCCCGAGGATCGGCAGTTTCCCCGCCAGGTTGGCCAGCAGGTCCATCAGGCATCCCGCCTCGTGAGGGGCGCCGGGGCCGGGGGAGAGCACCAGTACGCCGGGCTCGGGTTCGGCCAGCAATCGCTGGGCCAGGGTGTCCGCATCGATGTCGTTGCGGTAGACGGTGACGGGGTGGCCGAGACGGCGGAACTGGTCCACCAGGTTCCAGGTAAAGGAGTCGAAGTTATCCAGAAGGGTGACTGGGATCATTGGCCACCTCCGATGGCGCGCAGGACCGCCTGGGCCTTGTTTCGGGTTTCGTCCGCTTCGGACTGCGGGTCGGAGTCGAACACCACACCGGCACCGGCCTGGACGTGGGCGATGCCGTCGTTCACCAGCGCAGAGCGGATCACGATGCAGGTGTCCAGATCTCCGCGGCCATTGAGGTAACCAACGGCGCCGCCGTAGCTGCCCCGTCGCTCCCCTTCGGCCTGGCGCAGCAGCTGTGCCGCGCGCACCTTGGGCGCGCCGGTCAGGGTCCCCATGTTCATACAGGCCTGGTAGGCGTGCAGGGCGTCCAGGTCGGCCCGCAGCTGGCCGGTCACCCGGGAGACCAGGTGCATCACGTGGCTGTAGCGGTCCACCTTGAGCAGGTCTGCCACCCGGCGGGTACCGGGTTCGGCGATCCTGGCCACGTCGTTGCGGGCCAGGTCCACCAGCATCAGGTGCTCTGAGAGCTCCTTCTGGTCCTGGCGCAGGCCCAGCTCGATGCGGCCGTCCAGGTCATGATCGATGCGGCCATCGTCGAACTTGCCCCGCTTGCGGGTGCCGGCGATGGGGTAGATCTCCACCTGGTTGGTGCTCACTTCGTACTTGATGGCGCTCTCCGGCGAGGCGCCGAACAGGGCGAAGGCCTCCGCCTGCATGAAGAACATGTAGGGGCTCGGGTTCTGTACCCGCAGGCGGCCATAGGCAGCCAGGGGCTCGGGGCAGGGCAGGGAGAAGCGCCTTGCCGGGACCACCTGGAAGATGTCCCCCGCCACTACGTGCTCCTTGAGATCGCGCACCAGCTGGCAGTACTGGGCGTCGCTTTGGTTGACCGAGACTGCCTGCCCAGAGGGCTCTGAGACTGGCAGCGGCATCAGCGGCTGCTGCAGGGTGGCGGCCAGGGCGCCGAGTCGGGCGCGCTTGTCGTTCATCACCCGGTGGGCCTGATCCCCCCCAAAGACGGTGCCGATCAGTCGCGCGGTGCGGGCCTGGTGATCCAGCACCAGGGTGGTTTCCGCCAGATAGAAGAGGTAATCGGGGCAGTTGTTGGCGCCGTCGCGCACTTGCGGCAACGGCTCGGTGCTGGCCACCAGGTCAAAGGCAAAGGCGCCGGCCAGCAGTACCGACTCCGGCAGGGCATCGTCCGATTGGATCTCCTGCTGCAGCAGGCGTAGGACCGTCAGCGGCGAGGGGGCCTTGAGGCGGCTGTCCTCGTCCAGCCCCGGCTCCGGCTCCGGCAGGGTGACGGTGATGGCGTTGCCATCCTGCTGTGGCTGGTAGGGGGCAAGCAGCCGGGCCAGGAAGGGCAGTACCCCTTCGCCATTGGCACTGAGTGCGGTGGCGGTGACGGTGCGGCCGTCGCAGCGCAGGCTAAGCGCCGCATCGATCAGCAGCAGACTCTTCAGCCCCTCCTTGGAGTCGATCTCCGCGGACTCCAGCAGCAGGGTATGGGGGCGCGCCTGGCACAGGGTGTGGTAAACCTCTGCGGGTGTGTCGTGGTAACGCACCGAGGTGGTGAGGGTGCGGGCCTGGCCCGGTTCCGATAGGGTGTTCATCACAGTTGCTTTCCGGCAGCTTCAACAAAGGGGCGTAACCCTGACATTAGGGCAGTGAAATCGTTGGCGTCCAGTGCCTGGTGGCCATCCGAGAGTGCCTCGGCGGGGTTTAGGTGGGTTTCCACCATGATGCCATCGGCGCCGACGGCGGCACTGGCGTAGGCCAGCGGAGCCACCAGTTCACGCACGCCGGTGCCGTGACTGGGATCCACCAGCACCGGCAGGTGGGTTTTGCGCTTGAGGTAGGCGACGGCGTTGAGATCCAGGGTGTTGCGGGTGGCGGTCTCGAAGGTGCGGATCCCTCGTTCGCACAGGATCACGTTGGGGTTGCCGGCATTGACCACGTATTCCGCCGCCAGCAGCAGCTCCTCCAGAGTGGCGCTCATGCCGCGCTTCAATACTACCGGCAGGCCCAACTGGCCCACCGCTTCCAGCAGGCGGAAATTTTGCATATTGCGTGCCCCCACCTGCAGGGCATCCACGTAGCCGGCCATCAACTCGGCATCAGCGGCGTCCACCACCTCGGACACGGTGGGCAACCCGGTACGACGCTTGGCCTCTTTGAGCAGCTTCAGCCCCTCTTCGCCAAGGCCCTGGAAACTGTAGGGACTGGTACGGGGCTTGAAGGCACCGCCGCGCAGGGCGGCCACACCCTGACCCTTGACCATCTCCGCCACGCCCATCAGCTGTTCGGGGCTTTCGACGCCGCAGGGACCGGCGATCACGGTGAAGCGCTCGCCACCGACCGCATGGCTCCCGAGCATTACGTGGCTGTCGATGGGGTTGAGCTCCCGGGAGACCAGCTTGTACTTGGAGAGGATGGGTTTGACCTCGTCCACCCGGGGGTCCCGCTCAAGCTGCAGCGACTGCAACACCCGCTCATCGCCGATTGCCCCCAGCACGGTGCGCTCGATGCCGGGCAGGTAGAGTGGCTTGAGCCCGGTGGCTTCTATCTGGCGGACTAACTGCAGGGCATCCGCTTCGGTGACCCCAGGCTTCAGGACGATGATCATGGTGTTCCCCTAACTGAACGAAAAAACCCGCTTTCGAGTGTCGAGAGCGGGTTTTAGAAAATTTTGTTTTTCTATCAGGTACAGCAAATTGCACCCCCGCTATGGCCGGGCGTGCCACCACCAGTTGTTGTGCTTCTTGTCTGGACTCATAGCAACTGTAAACCTGTAAGGAATATTTGACGTTTTGTCTTTACAGTCGCAGGCTACCGGTTCGTCGCGACCCCTGTCAAGGGTCAAACTCGGCAACCGGACTTTGGTCGCCCGCTGGAGTACAATGCCCCAGTAAATAGAAAGGGGTGATATGAAAATCGATCTGCACTGCCACTCCCGGGCTTCGGATGGCACCTTGACACCGACGGAGCTGGTGATCCGGGCTCTCAATCAGCAGATCGACCTGCTGGCACTCACCGACCATGACTCCGTCGAGGGCCTGGCAGAGGCCCGGGCAGCGGCCGAGGGAAGCCCCCTGAGGGTGATCAGCGGCGTCGAGGTCTCCACCCGCTGGCACAGCTTCGATATCCACGTGGTTGGGCTCGATTTCGACAGTGAGGACCCGGAGCTTCGGGCGCTCCTGCATCGCCAGGCCGACCAGCGTCGCCGCCGGGCCGAGACCATCGCCGAGAAGCTGACGAAGCGGCAGATCACCGGCACCCTTGAGGACGCACTGGGTTACGCGGATGGCGGCAGCGTTGGGCGCAGCCACTTCGCCCGGGTGCTGGTGGACAGGGGGATCGTTGCTGCCAAGCAGGCAGCCTTCGACAAGTACCTGGGGCGGGGCCAAAGCGCCTATGTGCCCAACCAGTGGTGCACCATCGCCGAGGCGGTGACCCGCATTCAGGGCGCCGGGGGACTTGCGGTGTTGGCCCATCCGAGTAAATATCAATTATCGAACAAATGGTTACGAAAGCTGCTGGTGGAGTTTAAGGCGGCTGGTGGTGATGCCATGGAGGCGATCCACTGCCAGCAGAACCTGCAACAGCGACAATTTCTTCAGGCGCTGGCGTTGGAGTACGACCTGTTAATCTCCGCCGGCTCCGATTTTCATTTTCCCTCCCGCTGGGTGGAACTGGGGCGTGGATTGACCCGGCCAGAGCAACCCGGCGTCTGGCACCAAAGAGGATGGGTGTAAGGTATGAGCCAATTTTTTCACGTCCACCCGGACAACCCGCAGGCGCGCCTGCTCAATCAGGCGGTGGCAATAATTAATAAAGGGGGGGTGATCGCCTACCCCACCGACTCCGGCTATGCGCTGGGCTGCCACATCGGCGACAAGAAGGCGCTGGACGCCATCTGCCGCATTCGCCAAATCAAGTCCGACCACAACTTCACCCTGATGTGCCGGGACCAGGCCGAGCTCTCGCTCTATGCCCGGGTCGACAACACCGCCTTTCGGTTGTTGAAAAGCCACACGCCCGGCCCTTACACCTTCATTTTCAAGGGCACCAAGGAGGTTCCCCGGCGTTTGCTCAACGAGAAACGCAAGACCATCGGCATCCGGGTGCCGGACAACCGCATCGCCCTGGCCCTGCTGGAGGCGCTGGGAGAGCCGTTGATGTCCACCAGCCTGATTCTGCCCGGGGAGAGCATCGCCGAGTCCGATCCCGAGGCGATCCGTGACCGCCTGGAGCGTCAGTTGGACCTCATCATTCATGGCGGGATCCTGAGCGAACAGCCCACCACGGTGGTCGATATGAGCGAGGACACGCCGCAGGTGGTCCGTCACGGCGCCGGGGATCCCAGTGCCTTCGAATAAAGCACTGACAAAGGCACGGCGCGTCCCTATAATGTCGCGTTTTTCCCACGGCCTATGACCCAGTCCGACGTCATGATCCAGCAACCCCTTCCCCTTGCGGTGGTCCGGGGTAAGCCGATCCATGAACCCCCGGCGGATCTCTTTATCCCGCCGGAGGCGCTTGAGGTGATCCTGGAGGCGTTCGAGGGGCCGTTGGATCTGCTGCTTTACCTGATCCGCAAACAGAAGCTGGACATTCTCGACCTGCCGATCCTGATGATCACCCGTCAGTACATGGAATACATCGCCCTGATGGAGCAGATGAAGTTCGAGCTGGCGGCGGAGTACCTGGTGATGGCGGCGACCCTGGCGGAGATTAAATCCCGCCTGCTGCTGCCCCGTCCGGCGCCGGACGAGGAGGAGCAGGAGGACCCAAGGACCCTGCTGATCAAGCAGTTGCAGGCCTACGAGGTGATCAAACAGGCGGCAGAGGATCTGGACGCGCTACCGCGGGAGCAGCGGGACCTCTGGCCTGCGCGCGCGGCGCGGGACGCGAAGCTGGCGCCGGTGCAGATCCCCCCCCAGGTGGACCTGGCCGAGCTGGTCCTGGCCCTGCGCCAGGTGGTGGCCAGGGCGGACCACTTCGAACACCACCAGATCGAAGCGGAGTCCCTCTCCACTCGGGAGCGGATGAGCCGGATCCTGGCGATGCTGTCGAGTGAGCGCTTCACGCCTTTTTCCGAGCTGTTTACGCCACAGGAGGGACGTGCGGGGGTGGTGGTCAGCTTCCTGGCGATCCTGGAGCTGTGTAAAGAGCAACTGATCCAGCTGCAGCAGGCGGAACCGGGCAGCCAGATCCATGTTAGGGCAAAAGCATGAATCGTATTGGCGATGACCAGCTCAAGCAGCTTATCGAGGCGGCACTTTTCGTGGCAGAACAGCCATTGAGTGCCCGCCAGTTGAAGGAAACCGTGCTGGCCGAGTTCCAGGTCAGTCCGGCGCGGATCAATGCGGTGCTGGCGGATCTGGAGCTGGATTACCGGCCCCGGGGCATCCAACTGGTGAAGGTGGCGGGGGGCTATCGCTTCCAGAGCCACCCGGATCTCAGCCCCCAGCTCAGTGCGCTGTGGCAGGAGCGGTCGCCCCGTTACTCCCGTGCCCTGCTGGAGACCCTGGCGTTGATCGCCTATCGTCAACCCATCACCCGTGGCGAGATTGAGCGGGTTCGCGGGGTGTCGGTGGGGGCAAACTTGATCCGGACCCTGACCGAACGGGGCTGGGTGCGCATCGTAGGGCACAAAGAGGTGCCCGGCCGGCCGGCGCTCTACGCGACGACCGATGAATTTTTGCAATACTTTTGTCTGGACAGCTTGGCCGAGCTGCCGCCCCTGGAAGATGAGCAGGCGCTGCAGGCGCTGTTTGGCCAGAGTGCGGCGGACACCGAGTCCCCGATACATTAAAGAAGAGATTAATGAGCGAGAAACTACAGAAAGTACTAGCTCGTGCAGGTCATGGCTCCCGTCGTGAGATGGAGGTGATGATCGCCGCTGGACGTGTCAGCATCGATGGCAAGGTGGCCAAACTCGGTGATCGAGTGGATGGCAGTGCCGATCTCAAGGTGCGGATCGACGGCCATACGGTTTCCCTGAAAGGGGAACAGGATGTGATCTGCCGGGTGCTGGCTTACTACAAGCCGGAGGGGGAGCTGTGCAGCCGCATCGATCCCCAGGGGCGCCCGACGGTATTTGACCGTCTGCCCAAGGTCAAAGACAGCCGCTGGGTGGCGGTGGGCCGCCTGGATATCAATACCTCCGGGCTGTTGCTGTTCACCACCGACGGTGAGCTGGCCAACCGCTTGATGCACCCCTCCCGGGAAGTGGAGCGCGAGTACGCCATCCGCGTCTTTGGTGAGGTCGATGACGAGATGCTTAACCGCTTGCGCAAGGGGGTTGAGCTGGAGGATGGCCTGGCCAAGTTCAAGCGGCTCCACCGCGTCGGCGGCGAGGGGATCAACACCTGGTACCACGGTGTCCTGTCCGAGGGTCGTAACCGCGAGGTGCGCCGGATGTGGGAGAGCCAGGAGGTGCAGGTCAGCCGTCTGATGCGGATCCGCTACGGCGATATCCCGCTGCCCAAGGGCTTGCCCCGCGGGGGATGGATGGAGCTGCCGCTGGAGCAGGTCAACTACCTGCGCACCCTGGTCGAGATGGCGCCGGAGAGCCGCACCCTGCTGTCCCAGGACAAGGTGGGTCAGCGTCGCCAGAAGAGCCTGAAGACCAACAAGATCCGCCGGGCGGTAAGCCGCCATCGCGGCCGTGCCGCTACCCCGAAGCGGGGCAAGTAGCGCCTCAATAGGGCTGAAAGCCCAGTGAGGAAAAGAGAAAAGGCAGCCAGTGGCTGCCTTTTTTGATCCTTCGAGTGGATCAGCGCTTGGGCTGGGCGTCCAGGCTCTGGCCATTGACCGCTACGCTGTCGTCGCTCATCAGGTAGAGGTAGAGTGGCATCAGATCTTCGGGGGTCTTGAGGTTCTGGGGATCCTCTGCCGGGAACGCGGTGGCGCGCATCTTGGTGCGGGTGGCGCCCGGGTTGATGCAGTTGGCCCGCAGGGTGGAACCGGCCAGTTCATCGGCCAGGGTCTCCATCATCCCCTCGGTGGCGAACTTGGAGATGGCATAGGGGCCCCAGTAGGCCCGGCCGGTGCGGCCCACGCCGGAACTGGTAAAGACGATGGAGCCGTGTTCGGCCAGGCGCAAAACCGGCATCAGGGACTTGGCCATCAGGAAGTTAGCGGTGACGTTAACCTGCATCACCTCGTTGAACATCTCACTGTCGATCTGATCGAAGGGGGTGAGGGCACCCAGTACCGAGGCGTTGAGCAGCAATCCGTCCAGTCGTCCGAACTGCTCCTCCAGGGTGACGGCCAGGTCGCGGTAGTTCTGCTCGGTGGCACCCTTCATATCCAGTGGCACGATGGCCGGCTCGGGAGCGCCGCTGGCGACGATCTCATCATATACCGCCTCCAGCTTGTTGGTGCTGCGCCCCAGGAGAATGACGGTGGCGCCGTGGGCGGCGTAGGTCAGTGCCGCCGTGCGGCCGATACCGGCTCCGGCGCCGGTGACCAGGATCACTTTGTCCTTGAGGGCATCGTTTTCGGCTTGATATTCCAACATGAGAACTTCCTGCTTAAGGCTGAAATCGTCGAGATTTTCGTTGTTATTTATTGGGTCGAAACGGGGGCGGCCACTGGTCGGAGCTTAGCGCCGACGAATGCTAAACAAATGTTTTTAAAGTGTAGCTAAGCATTGGATTCTGCGTTACTTTCCCTAGGGAAGGAGTCAGTCCAGAGTGTATCGGGGCCGCGATATCGCCCGATATTGTGACCAATACTGGGCTGGAAAACAAAATAAAAGCAAAGGACTGGGGAGATAAGATGAAACGCTTGATGCTGAGTGTTGCCATTACATCCGCGCTGGGGTTGGCTGGCTGTAACGGTGACAGCCACCAGGAGGTGATCGAGAAGACGCCCACACCGACCCCGCTGTCACGTATTGTGTTCGATCCCGGGGCAGGGGAGGTCGCTCTGCCCAGCGACCTGCTGTTCTCCGGCACACCGGATGGAACCCTGCAGATCCCGGGCGAGGCCGAGAGCGGCGATTACACCGATCCGCAGATCGCCCTTGGGGCCCTGGATGGCTGGTCTACCCAGATGCCGATGGTGATCGAAGTGGCCCCGGGCGGCAGCGATATCATGCTGGATCCCGCCTCCGCCGTGGCCCCCGGTGCGGTGCGCCTGTTTGAGGTGACCTTGGGCGGCCCGCTGTCGACGGACCCTGAGTGTGCCGCCGGCGAATCCCTGACCATCTGCAAAGTGGGTGAAGAGCTGGTGGCCGGCATCGACTTCACCGTGGTGCCCAGTGGCAACAGTATCAACGTGGTGCCCCTGATACCGCTGGCACCGGCCTCCAGCTATGCGGTGGTCACCACCTCACTGCTGAGCGACAGCACCGGTGTCGCCATTGCGCCCTCCACCACCTACGAACTGCTTAAGGCGGACATCGAGGAAGCCCCTCTGGTTACGCCGGATCAGCGTCTGCTGCAGGGACTGGTGAACAACTATGAAAACAGCCTGGCGTCGGCCCACTCGGTGGATAAGGAGAGCATCACCTACAGCGGTGTGTTCACCACCCAGTCGGTGCAGGACGTGGTGGCCACAACGGCACTGCTGATGGCCGATGGCCTGCAGCCGGAACCGCAGCGGGCGATCTCGCCGCTGTTTGCCCCGGTCTGGACGGCGACGCCGATGCCCACCGGCCTGACCGCGGCGGACAGGCTCGGTTTGAAGCAGAACGGCGTCTGCATGGACGAGATCTGCATGATGGCGGATATGGCGGATATCTACGCCGCGGAACTGTCGCTGCCCTACCTGCAGAGCTTCCCCACCGAAGCCAATGGCGGTGCGGTGGATGGCCGCTTCCTGGCATTTGGGGACAGCCCCGTGGCGGTGCTTCAGGCGGTGCAGGGCGGCACCCTGAGCCAGGAGAGGTTTGAAGCTCAGGCTGAGGCTCAGGGGATCGACCCCCAGGCGGCTCTGGCGGATCCCCGCCTGTTGGTGGGCGGTCAGTTCCTGCTGGATGACGGCACACCGGCGGATCCCACCCGTCACCTGACTCGGTTCAACCCACTGGCCAACCCCTGTGGCGGCGTGGACCTGCAAAGCTGCGTCACCGGCGGGCAGATGCGGGATCGCGTACCGGTTCAGATCACCCTGCCCAATGCCGAAAAGCTGGCGGCCTTCTACGCCAGCCAGGGAGTACCGAACTGGACGCCACCGGCGGCCGGCTGGCCGGTCTCGGTGAACCTGCACGGCCTGGGCATGGCCAAGGAGTTGACCCTGCCGGTGGCGGGCGCCTACACATTGGCGGGGATCGCCACCGTCTCCATCGACATGCCCCTGCATGGCGAGCGTTCCAAGTTGCTGGACCCAACCACGGGAGCCTTCCAGGTGTCCGCAACGGATCCCTCGGTTGGTGATCTGCTGGGCGTGCCCTATTTCGCCAACGGCAACCCGCTGAACTTCGTCAATATCGCCAGCTCCCTGTCGACCCGGGATAACTTCCGCCAGGGGGTGATCGACCACCTCGGGCTGCGTCTGGCGCTGACCGCCCTGACCCAGGGCCAGATGATGGCGGGTGCCCAGCCCACCTTCGACATGACCCGGGTTAGCCTTCAGGGGCTGAGTCTCGGGGCGATCGTCGGTACCTCGGTGACCGCTTACGCCAACAGCTGGGATCCCGCCATGGGAACCAATCCCTACGCCCTGGTGAACGCCAGTCTGGTGGCCCCGGATGGCGGCTTGGCCGGCTCCTTTGTTGGCTCTGCCACCTTCGGCCCTTTGCTGCTCACCTCTCTGGTGGCAGAGCTGGCGCCGGAGTGCATCGATCCGAACAGTGGCAGTATCGTTGAATCGCCGGAGTGCGCTGCGGTTGTGGCGCAGGTGAAATCCGACGTGATTCCACAGTTTGTCTTTGCCGTTCAGACCGCGGTGGACTCTATGGACTCCATCAACCATGCGGCTCAGCTCAAAGCCACTCAGACGCCGGTCCACCTGATTGCGGTGGTTGGGGATCTGGCCACTGGCGGCTCCAACCCGCCGGATCAGGTGTTGCCCAACGCAGTGGAAGGTTTCCCGCTCTCCGGCACCGAGCAGTTTATCCGTGTATTGGGACTGCCCAACATCACCGAGACCACCCAGGATGGCGCCGGTCGTGTGAGTGGCGCGGTGCGCTTCAGTAAGGGCCACCACAGCTCCCTGATCAGCCCGACCACCTCCACCCCGGGGGTAGATCCAAACGATGCGGTTCGGGCCACCATCGAGATGCAGACCCAGGTGGTGGATCATGCCCGGACCGGGGGGCGCACCATCAGTATTTCGGATCCCGGCGTCATCGCCGCCGAGTAAGGCGAAAGTGCAGCAGAAGCCCGGCAATTGCCGGGCTTTTTCTTTCGAACTTTCAAAGGGATTCGGTACACTGGGAGCAGAATGCTCTGGAGGATGAACATCTTGGAATTTATACATGAATATGGCCTGTTCCTGGCCAAGGCGGTCACCGTAGTCATGGCGATCGGGGCCCTGGTGGTGGTGATCGCTGCGGCGGGGCGCAGCCAGAAGGGCCAGAAAGGCTCGTTGAAGATCCATGACCTGTCGGAGAGGCTGGAACACTACCAGCAGCAGCTCGAGGCGGAGCTGTTTGGCGATGATGCCCTCAAGGCCAAGGAGAAGGCGCGCAAAGCGGAGCGCAAGGCGAAGGAGAAGGCGCAGAAGGGGCAGGAGCGTCAGGGCCGTCTCTTCGTCATCGACTTCAAGGCCGGTATCGATGCCGCCCAGGTGGCCAGCCTGAGGGAGGAGATCTCCGCCCTGCTGATGGTGGCGGAGCCCAAGGATGAGGTGCTGGTGCGGGTGGAGAGCGGGGGCGGCATGGTGCATGCCTACGGCCTGGCCGCCAGTCAGCTGAACCGGATCCGGGAAGCCAACATCCCCCTGACCATCGCGGTGGACAAGGTGGCCGCCTCCGGCGGTTACATGATGGCCTGCGTGGCCAACAAGGTGATTGCAGCGCCCTTTGCCATTGTCGGCTCAATCGGGGTGATCGCCCAGTTGCCCAACTTCAACCGCCTGCTCAAGCGCAACGACATCGAGTTTGAGCAGCACACCGCCGGTGAGTTCAAGCGCACCCTGACTCTGTTTGGCGAGAACACCGATGAGGCGCGGGCCAAGTTCCGCGAGGAGCTGGAGCACACCCATGAGCTGTTCAAGCAGTTCGTGGGCAAGTACCGGCCGCAGCTGGACCTGAGCAAGGTGGCCACCGGGGAGCACTGGTTTGGTCACCAGGCGCTGGAACTGGATCTGGTGGATGAGCTCTCCACCTCAGACGATTTCCTGATGGCCAAGAGCAAGGAGAAGCCGGTGCTTCAGCTGGAGTATGTCGAGAAGAAGAACCTCGCCAAACGCCTTGGCAAAGGCGCGGAAGGGGCGCTGGAGGGCGCGATGCTGAAGCTGGCCGAATGGGGCCAGGGCAGTACCCGATGAGGCGGAGGCCGCGTTAACTTTTGTCCCCGCAGCCAGGCTGCGGGGAGCCTTTCTCACTCTCTTCCCTATCCCCTGCGGAGCTAAGACTTACTCCGCTTTCTCCCACCCGGTACCGACAATACGCACTTAATTCTGAGGGATCTGTCGGCTCCCAAAGCCCGGTTGCCAAGCCGGGTTTGATGCCGTAAGTTATTGAAAATAATCGATGATGGATTCGATAGGGAAGTTCGCAAGCTAACCAAGATGGGAAGGTTCCTTGGTTGGGCCCTAGAAGGTCGTCGGGGCATTGAGCCCGCCCACAGCGGTGTTGAATGGGTTCTGTCTCTTTATACAGTTATCAATCCGCCGATGAAAAAGATCAAACCGTTGCGCGGTATCGCCGTGTGGTTTAATTCGCCTAAAAAACAGAGGGGTTAAGCTCAATCCCATTTTTTATCAGTCAGTTAACTGTAAGTAACCGCTAGCTTATCTGGCAACAATTCACCGTGGTTCTCACTTTCACCAATAGCCGATGGTAAAGATTGGCCAGTAAACCTCTAAAAATCTGGATGTTGGGGCGGGCCTGCCGGCGAAGCGCCAGCGGGGTAAGTGGGAATTCCGAATAATATACTGTTATGTTTTTATGAGAATACTGATAATTTCGTTAATGTTTTTTAGCCTTAGTGGGCATGCTTGTAAGCTTAATCCTGAGTATAAGAAACTGCGCGCAGAGTTAACTAAGGAAGTACGTGAACCATATAATTCATGTATAAAATCTACTCGTGCCTACTTTTTTTATAAAGCCGTTGCAAAGTGCGAACAGGAAGGGCGAGGTAAAGATATATCCGGTGGGTGCTACCATGTTGTTGGTTATGAAGAAACTCATGATGAATCTGAGTTAAATCATTGCAAAGTTTTAAAACCAACAACAGAAGAATTTGTAGCTCTTTTAAAGGCTAACGCAGAACATCAAACTATCAAAAGGTGCTTGGAGTAGCTCAAAACATAACAAGTCACTCAAAAGGACAAATAACAGTTGGTTTTTGCTCCTTCGTCGCTTATTTTAACCAACTATTATTTGCCTCTTAGTGAGGCGTTATGTGTCTAGGAGAGATGGGCATTTTTGAAATCTTTAT
Source organism: Ferrimonas gelatinilytica (assembly GCF_039544205.1). Lineage (NCBI taxonomy): Bacteria > Pseudomonadati > Pseudomonadota > Gammaproteobacteria > Alteromonadales > Ferrimonadaceae > Ferrimonas > Ferrimonas gelatinilytica. The sequence goes on from NZ_BAABLF010000006.1 coordinate 46,413, forward strand.
GTTGACGTATTTGCCCATTGGTACACTTTTATTAAATAAGTGGCGAAAACGTATTTATTATTCAAATAACAAGCGAAGAGGTCTATATCTATTAGTCTCAATTACTATGGCTGCATTACCATTTATTTACGTTAGTAGCATTCAAGAAGAGCGTTCAGCTTTAGGTATTGTACTTGTAGGCATTGGCTTGTTCTGGTTTGCTATTGTTGGTTCTCGTAGTTCAGCCACATAACAAGCCATTACAGTAACGGGTGAAGTTGACCCGCTTTAGTGGACACTTAATCACAACCGATTGAGGTGCCACATGCCTGCCTACAAGACAGGAAAGCGGACGCAGCAATACAGCGTCGAATTCAAGGTTAAAGCAGTAACCTGGTCACACTTGCCGCACCGCTCGGTTAAGGAAGTGGCCGAGTCGCTGGACATCCACCCCTTCATGTTGTCTCGTTGGCGCAAAGAGCATCGAGAGGGCAAGTGGGGCATGATCAAAGCGAACAAAAAGCCATCAAGAAAAGTAAACCCCGAGGGTGAGATCGCCAGTTGAAACGCCGCTTGGCTGAGTTGGAAATGGAGAACGATCTGCTAAAAAAGTGGCAGCGGTTCCAAGCGGAGGAAAAGAGGAAGCGTTCCGATTCATAGCCCGGTTTCACGGTCGCTTTCCGCTGTCTCACCTGTGTCAGTTCTTTGGCGTATCGCGCTCTGGATACTATGCCTGGAGGCGGCGTAAGCCGAGCTATCGCAGGCAGAAGGATCAGGAACTGGGAATACGTATTTCTCAGTTATTCGAGTCCTCCAAAGGTCGATATGGTAGCCCAAGGGTGCACGCTCAGTTGAAGCAGCAAGGGATATCCATTAGCCGAAAACGCGTTGCTCGCCTGATGCGTATTCGTGGCCTAAAAGCCCGTTGCTGCAGGGTTTACAGGCAATTGCCCAAGCGACGAGAGAAACTCAAAGCAGTCGAAAATCTTCGCCTAAAGACCGACAAGGCGACCTCGGTAAACCAGCAATGGTCTGGGGACGTTACGTACCTGAAACTGGGCAGGAAATGGTACTACCTGGCCGTGGTGATCGACCTGTACTCAAGGAAGGTTGTCGGTTGGGCCTTTAGTGATAACCGGACAGCTCGACTGACGGAAACGGCTCTATGGAAAGCGCTCAGTAAACGGCGCCCCAAGCCGGGACTATTGTTTCACACCGATAGAGGCACTGAGTATCTGAATGAATTGATGCAAGGGTACTATGAGCGCAGGGGCATTAATCACAGTCTCAATCGCCCAGGCCGGTGTACTGATAATGCCGAGGTGGAATCGTTCTTCCACACGCTGAAAGGCGAACTCTTTACTGGTGCACGGTACGCAGATGCTGCTCAGTTACACGAATCAATAGCTAACTATATCGACCACTTCTACAACCGCCGTCGGCTTCACTCGAGCCTGGGCTATCAAAGCCCAACTCAGTATGAGAAGCTGGCTGCATAACAATGAAGTGTCCACTTTATCGGGGCAACATCACAGAATTACGTTGGCTTGGTTTCGCTCCGCTTCACATTTTAGCCAACAATTTTTTGCCCATTATTAGGGCGTTAGCTTTATATCGTCACCAAGGGAGCTCTTCACCGTTAAAACTATAGAATTTACCGGTGTCCGAGGGTTTGACGTTACTGATTATATTGAACAGCTGTTGGCTCACATACTCAGCGGTAAATAGCTTGCTCGGTGGTACGCTCTTTTGAAAAGGCTGAGATAATTTTGTATCAGTGGTGCCGGGGTGGAATGCAAACACGCAGCAGTTAGGTAGCTTAAATTTCCATTCTATACTAATCGTTTTTACAGCCATATTTAGTGCCGCTTTAGAACAACGGTAGCTAATCCATCCTCCAATCTTGTTATCTTCAATACTTCCTATTCTAGCGGATAGTGAAACAAAGTACGTCTGGTGTTTGGCTTTGAGGTGGGTTGAAAAATACTTTGCTAGTAACAGTGTGGGTAGGGTATTTGAACTCAAGTTCTGGTTAAAAAACTCGGGGGTGAATTCGTTGATGGTTTTTTCGGGTTTATTGGTTGCGTCATGTAGAAAACCTGCGGCGTTAATCAGTAAGTCAAGATTCGCAACTTTTTCTGCGAGTTGCCTCACATCTGCATCTAGGGACGCATTAGCTTTCAACCATGTTATATCGGCTAGTCGTTCTTCGGGTAACGTTGAACGGTAAGTTGCGTATATTCTAGCTTCAGGGAATGTCGCAATGACATGTCTGAGAATCGCTTTCCCGATACCACCACTGCCACCAATAATAAGAATTTTCAATTGCTTGTGCTCGCTCTCTAGTATCAAATTAATTATAGACTAAGTATAAAAATGCAGTTAACAAACAGTTCAAGCAGATTCGTGCCACTTGGCGAACTTACTATGCGTTGGCTTTTGTGTTGTAAGTGGTTTTAATAGGCTTGCTCAGTGCGTTACTGACTACTTAATTGGGCGTTAGCTGTACAAGGAGTTCAACGGAAGCGTCGTGTAAGTGGCATGTTATTGACAAATACCTATTGAAGCATAATTCGGAGGAATCATTTTATCCTGTTATTGCTCTCGATTTCTGGCTTAATATTGTTTTACAAAGCCTAGTCTATATTGTCTTCATTGATGCTATGGGTATTGGCTTAAACGCCAGTATCAGCAAGATTCTTATGAAGTGGTTAACTGGGGGATGCCGTCACTGCCCAGAGCTAAACGGCTGTCTCGTTCGCGGCCGCTCCACAGCGGCAGATCGCCATGGAGGCCAAGCCGGCCCACCCTAAAGGGGATAAGGACTGGTTCAATTCCGGAATGTCGATGATATTTAGGTCTCGCCGATTCTAACTGAATATTAATACCTGACCCGTTTTATATAGACGGCAGTCTCCTTGGATAAGACGTTGGGGAGCGGGTATTTGGAATATGCGTACAGTCTGAATCGTTCGAACACCCCATCTCGATCTTAGCGGGTGGTGCCACAGCGTCGCCGCTGCGCCTTATGCTTGATTTAGTTGTTTTGAATCAAGTGGTTATGTCTTTAGTGAGGCGAAGAGTTGACTTTGAGGTGTTGCTAACATAACGTGAGTTTTTGTTAACGCATCGTTGCGCTTAAGTTATCTAAAATAATAATTTTACGCTGTAGATATCACTAAGGGATTTTCAATGAGTCAAGCTGTAAAACGTTACCCCACTACCTTACCTGTTCCTTTCTCCAAAGCCATTCGCGCAGGGAACTTTCTCCTTCTCTCTGGCCAGATCTCGATGTCGGCGGCTGGTGAGGTGATCCACGGCTCCGTTACCGAACAGACCCACGCCATAATGGAGCGGATCGGCGAGACACTGAGAGAGTGCGGTGCCGACTATAAGGACGTCATCAAGGCGACCATCTGGCTGTCCAGCATGGATCATTTCGCCGAATTTAACGAAGCCTATAAAGCCTATTTCCAAGATGCGCTGCCGGTGCGCTCCACTGTGACCGCGGGTCTGGCCCTAGGTCTGGATGTGGAGATCGAAGTTCAGGCCTGGATCGAGGATTAATCTCCTCTGCTCGTCTGTGTCATTGTCGTAACAGGGAGTTTGGTTGATGAAAGAGATCCTTAAGATCGCTGGCGCGTTTATTGGGTTTGTTATGGGAGCCGGCTTTGCGTCGGGTCAGGAACTCATTCAGTTTTACGTGAGCTTTGGGACTTGGGGATTGATCGGAACCCTTCTCAGCTCGGTCGTGTTTATTGTTATGGGGATGACATTAGCGAGCTACGGCAGTCATCTGAAAGCCGACTCGCATAAACAGGTGGTGCAGGAAATTTGTGGCAAATGGCTGGGGAAACCCATCGATCTGTTGATGACGTTTTCCATGTTTGCCGCTGCGGTGGTGATGATCGCCGGTTCCGGTGCGCTGCTGCAGCAGCAGTTTGAATTGCCGGCCACTTTTGGCAGTCTCATGGTGACCGCTCTGGTGATTTTTGTAACCTGGCTGAAACCGGAGCGGGTGATTGGCCTGATCAGTGCCATTACCCCTTTGTTGATCGTGGTGACCGTCCTGATCGGCGGTTATGCCATCGTCACTAAGGGCACCGACTATGCCACCTTAGCGCCGCTGGCGGAGCAACTGCCTAGAGCCTCCCAACACTGGTTACTCGCTGCACTACTTTATGTTTCCTATAACATTTTTGCTTGTGTGGCGATTTTGGCGATCTCCGGGGGGGCCATCCATTCGCCGAAAACCGCGGCGCTGGGGGGATTACTGGGTGGGCTGACACTCGGCGGTTTGATGTTATTGATGAGCATGGCGCTGTTGAGTCACGTTGAGGTGATCGCCGAGGCCTCGATGCCGATGCTCGCGTTGGCTCAATCCTTCTCGCCCAACTTGGCTTTGGGCCTGTCCATTGTGATGTTCTTAATGATCTTCAACACCGCTGTCGGTGCCCTGTATTCCTTCTCGTCCCGCATGTTCACTGCCGATACACAAGGCTTTCGTATTGCCACGCTGGTGTTTGGCTTATTAGCTTATATGGCCAGTCTCTATGGCTTCATTGAGCTGGTTGGTTTGGTATACCCGTCGTTTGGCTATATCGGATTTGTTTTGATGATCGCTATCGCGTGGGCCGGATTAAAACAACGAAAAGTCGCACTCACCTGTGCTGCGGCAACAATCAAATAAAGGTAGGGTCAAATCATGTCAAAAAAAATGGTGGTACTGGGGGCCGGTATCGTCGGGGTTTCCATCGCCTGGCATCTGCAAAAGGCGGGATATCAAGTTACCTTGATTGACCGAAAAGAACCGGGCAATGAGACCTCTTTTGGTAATGCTGGGTTGATTCAGCGTGAAGCGATTCGGCCTTATCCTTTTCCGAGAAATCTGTCCAAGATTTTGAAGATGATCCCCAACCAACAGATCGACATTCGCTATCAGTTTGCCGAGGTGGTGACGAAGGCCGCGCCGTTATTTCAGTATTGGCATCACTCCGAGTCCGGTAGGCATGAGGCGATCTCCTCCGAATACGCCACCCTTATCGACCGCTGCGTCGATGCGCATGAGGAGATGATCCAATTGTCGCAGGCGGAACGCTTTATCTCCAAGCGCGGCTACCTCGAGATCTATCGCACTAAACAGGTCTTCGAGCAGCGCTGTAAAGAGCTCGAGGGCTCTCTGGATGGTACCGGTGTCGAGTACAACTTGTTGAACGGGGACGAGTTAAAAGAGGTCGAGCCGGCGATTAAAACGCCGATGGCGGGCGGCGTCCACTGGAAGCAGGTCTGGTCGGCACAAACTCCCCATGACTTAGTGAACGCCTATTTCGAGCATTTTGTGTCTCTGGGCGGGAAGTTTGTCCAGGCAGAGATCCAGTCCTTGCAACGGCGATCCGAAGGCTGGGCTGTTCAGCTGGCGGATGAAGAACTGTTATTTGATCAGGCGGTTGTGGCGCTCGGCCCCTGGGCGGCGCAATGGGTTAAACCGCTGGGGCTGCAGGTGCCGCTGTTCTTTAAGAAGGGTTACCACATCCATTTTGCCGACACCGGCGAGTCTCAGCTCAAATACCCGTTGGTCGATGCGGAGGTCGGTTATGTGATGGCGCCGATGCCGCAAGGAGTACGCCTGTGTAGCGGTGCCTATCTGGCGGGCCTGGAAGCCGCTAACCGCTTTGACCAGCTGACTCAGGCTGAGCAGCAAGCGCGGTCCATCCTGGATATGGGCAGCACCGTTGATGCCGAGCCCTGGAGCGGCGCACGCCCCTGCTTACCGGATATGAAACCCATCATTGGCCCAGCCCCAGGTCAAAAGGGTTTATGGCTGGCCATTGGCCATGGGCATCAAGGGTTTACCTTAGGGCCCATAACCGGACGGCTAATCGCTCAGATGATTGAAGGTAAAGAAACGGAAATCAATATGACGCCTTTTCGAGCTAACAGATTCTGAGCACTTTAGGCTGATGTTCTTAATATTGATAAAAGAATCATTGAGCCTAACTACTGTGTCCTTGACGCAGAAAGCTGTGTCGTACTGGCTGTCGAACTGTGTCCAGTTAATGCCTGCATTTAAGAGTGATGCCCAATGCTTGGCATTTTCGAACCAGGGCTGCTGATCACCGCTCGTGCGCCATGGACCAATGGGGTTCTCAGGTAACGGTCGCCCCGTTTATTGATGCTACCGAGTTTTGGTTTTCCACCGGCGTTGTATTGTCGCGAACCCGTCCCAGCCAGGCGGCGAAATCTCTGCCTTTGGCGGACGGCTCTCCTTTGCCAATTGACGCCAGGATCGCTGTCTGAGTAGGGCCAGAGCAGTAACCGTTGAGCCGAATACCCAGTCGAATTTTGTCCCCGCAGCCAGGCTGCGGGGAGCCTATCTCACTCTCCTCCCTGTCCCCTCCAGAGGTAAAGCCCACCCCGCTTCTTCCCCACCCGGTACCGACAATACGCACTTAACTCTGAGGGTTCCGTCGGCTCCCAAAGCCCGGTTGCCAAGCCGGATTTGATGCCGTAAGTTATTGAAAATAATCGATGATGGATTCGATGGAGAGGTTTGCTCGTTATCCTAGATGGCGAAGGGTTCGTGCTTGGGCCCGGAAAGGTCGTCGGGGCATTGAGCCCGTCGACAGCGGTGTTGAATGAATACTGTCTATTTGTACAGTTATCAATCCACCGCTGAAAAAGATCAAACCGTTGCGCGGTATCGCCGTGTGGTTTAATTCGCCCAAAAAGCAGCGGATTTATTCTCAATATCTTTATTTATCAGTTTGTTAACTGTAAGTAACCGCTAGCTTATCTGGCAACAATTCACCGTGGTTCTCACTTTCACCAATAGCCGATGGTAAAGATTGGCCAGTAAATCGCTAAAAATCTGGATGTTGCGGCGGGCCCGGAGGCGAAGTGCCTGCGGGGTAAGTGGGAATTCAAGATAATATACTGTTAAATTTCAAAAGGAGAACTGCTCATGGCAGAGAAAAAGAAAAAAGAATCATTTAAAGATCAAATGAAAATGGAGACACAGGAGCTTTGTGAAGCTGCTATAAAAAATGGATGGATTGCAGGACTAATTTCACTTGTTTTAACACTGATATTTAGCACTGCCGGCTTCTTTACTCAAAGCGATAATGAGACTTTAAATTACTTCCTAGACCCATGGTTAATGATTGATGTCGTATTAATCGCAATACTGACTTTATTTATTTACAAAAAATCTCGAACAGCCGCAACGTTAATGTTCATTTATTTCGTAATATCAAAGTTTTCTCAATGGTATGACCTCGGTACTGTCCAAGGGCTACCAATGGCCTTGATATTCATGTATTTCTATTTTAATGCTATGCGTGGCACCTTCATCTGGCATTCAAAGTATAAAAACCAAGATACAGAGCTATCACTTGAAGCAGAAATTTAACAAGGCCAAGCACAAACGCCAGCAAGCTGGCTGGACTCGCTACGCTCGCCTGTGTTGGCGGCGTTCGGTACACATGAAAATTTTGGCTCTATTATCAACCATTGTGGTTTTGTCCGGTTGTGCAGGAACATCAGAAGTACAAAACTCTAACAGTTGTGACGTGTATACATATTTCGACAAAGCTCAAAATAACTTCTCAGGGTTAGTGTATTTAGATCCGGATTTTGAACGAGCACTGACTTCTCAAATACCTGACTATGACGAAAGTAATGCATACTGTTGGTACTCTAAGCAAAACAGTTTGGTTGGTAAATTAGTAGTAGCTGATTATAAGCCTTCAATCTCATATGTATTTGAGCGAAAATCCAGAGGCTGGACGCTAGTTGAAAGTAATGAAGTAATTAATTTGCCTGCACATCAGTGGTAAAGTGTACCTAACAAACTGTTTAAAAAGGACAAAATACAGTTGGCTTTTGCTCCTTCGGCGCTAATTTTAGCCAACTATATTTTGCCCATTAACAGGGCGTTAGGTATTTATATATACATCTTTACATAAGGAGATAGAGATGAGCGGTAAAGAAATGGAATCTTATGGGGCACAGCAAGAATATGCTGGATTTTGGATAAGATTTGGCGCTTCGATAATTGACTCAATAATATTGATTGCGGTCACATTACCTTTACTTATCTTGATCTATGGTGAGCAATACTGGGAAAGTGATGCATTTATTCTTGGTGTTCCACATTTTGTGATCAACTGGATATTTCCTCTTGTCGCCACAGTACTGTTTTGGGTATATAAATCGGCTACGCCGGGTAAGATGGCTGTCAAGACCAAAGTTGTTGACTCGAAAACTGGAAATCCTCCTTCCGTTCAGCAGTCATTAATACGTTACATTGGTTATTATATTTCTCTGCTACCAATAGGCCTTGGATTCTTTTGGGTTGCTTGGGATTCGAAGAAGCAGGGTTGGCACGATAAAATTGCAGGTACTGTAGTTATACGTCCTAAAAACAAGGGTGTTGAAAGCGTAAATTTTTCAGCAAGTAATACCTAACAAAAAGCTAAAGAGGGACCGGAATATGCCGGACCCTTAGTTTTGCGTTAGCTGTACAAGGAGTTACATTGAGCACCATAAAACAATCAAGTATATTTACTTTGTTTCTGATAATTTTCAGTTTCATATTTCGCTATTGCTCTGTCTATAAATCAGGTGCAGATATCCATTTTCTGGCAGTTGCTGTTAGTGTTTTATTGGCTGGTTTTGTGGGTGGTGTGGGCTTTTATTTGGGGCAGCTAACTATCAATGATCCAATAGCAGTAAAGCACTTGGCGTTTTTGTCGGGATTCGTTTATTTGTTATCGCATACTACCAGTAACTTTTTGGGGCTTTATCAAATTTCGTGGTTTGCCTATGCCGCGTTGCTATTTGTTTTAGCATTTATAACCGCATTGCGTGCGCCAAAAATGTTTAATAAAGAAAAGTACAGCTAACAAGCTGTTAAACAAGGACAAAAAACCGTTGGCTTTTGCTCCTTCGTCGCTAATTTTAGCCAACAATTTTTTGCCTGTTAACAGGGCGTTAGGCACATATGAGAGTATTCAGATTACTTAGCTACGCGATGGCGATAGTTCTAGCGATTACTTCAGCCCTCCATCTTGTGCTGTTGGCATCTGATAGTGAAACCTATAGAACCTGGGTGTTGATACAGATGACACTTCTGCTTGTACTATCCACTGCAATATTGCTTTCTGCAAAAGGAAGAAGATGGGCATTGACACTAGTGACGTTGGCGGCGATAGCTGCGACGTATATCAATGCGGTGTACTTGAATTACGGGAATGGAGCCCTTATTTCGGTTGTCCCTATGGGGGCTCTGCTTTGTTATCTGACCGCAGCATATCGTGTAAGCTCAACTAACGATGCCTAGCAAGGCGCTGCAGGCGGATCGCATTCGTTCGGTTGGCCATTGCTCATGTTTTGCATATTTTAGCCACCAAGCTGTTTTCGCTGATTGGTGTGCTTTTTGGAATATTAATAATTGAATAGAAAAATCACATTTAATTTAAAGGTTTTTGCTGTGGCAACAATAATCTCCAGCTTAGTGACTTTTGGTTTCTACTCAAACGAAGCAAGAAAGGAAGTTTACTATCTTTGTGGAAACTTAAGCAAAGACACTTCCTACTCAAGTGTTATTAGGCAACTAAACACCATTAATTTATCGGAATATAGAGTAGAAGAGTTGTGGCAAGGTAAGCGAATCATTCACAGTAGCAAACTTAACTTTCATCTGTTTCGCTGTAACATAGAGTTCAACACGGAAGAAAAGGTAACCTCTGTTTCATATAATTAAATATAAGGCGTGCTGTTATCGTTTTTATTCTTTTCAGTTAGTTAGAAATATCCAGCTTTATAACCTTTAGTTTTAGTCCGCGCGCCTTTTTCCAAAATTTAGGTGTTTCTGTCATCGTAAGCATGGGGCCAAACATGAAGTATGAGAAAATTATTGATCGCATTAGTTCTGGAATTATGTCTAGAACCGACCTCGTAAAGCTGAAGGCCAACGCGGATAGAAAGCTATCTGAAGGCGATTTGGAAGCTAAGCATGTATTAAATGCTATTAATAATGCCACCACAACAGACGAATATGTTTTGTTTATGGGCTTTTGTCCGGACGCAGACTTTAATAATCGATTGGATATTGGTTGGAAGGAAAATAAAATCTGCCGCTTCGATTATTTAGATAGTGAGCGCCAGCTTGAACGATTTAACTCCATCTGTAAGGGTGACCTTGTTGTTCTTAAAAAACGTGAGAAGTTTGGGAAAACTATGAAGCTCTATGGGCATGGTAGGGTTAGCTCAGTTTCTTACGATGAAAATAATATCCGCTTTCTAAATATGGATTGGTCTTCTCAAGATCAGATCATTGAAGTTCCGCTAATGGGCTGTAATTCGACAGTTGATATTAAGTCGATTGAATCAATAGAGGGAGAAATGCCAGAGGATTTTTATGACTGGCTGAAGATATGAAAATTCATTTCGATTTGCGCTGAAGCTGGTCCTATTGTTTGGGCTGAATTCCAGTCTGACTCTTTTATTCACCTTGCATAGCACAATTTGTGCTAATTCATTGTCAGTGATATCAACGTTACCTCTGTTCATCAAGGCCCAGCAATGTCCGAAATAATATTACGATCCATCATTACGTGCCCAGAGTGCGGGCACCGGAAAGAGGAGGTGATGCCTACAGATGCATGCCAATTCTTCTACGAGTGTGAGGCCTGCCATCAGCTGCTAAAACCGAAACCCGGTGACTGTTGTGTCTACTGCTCCTATGGCACGGTTAAGTGTCCGCCGATTCAACGAGGAGACGGGTGTTGCGGTTAGACCCGTCAACTCAGTGGGACAAGTGATGGGCGTTTGGCGGGTCCGCTGCATCCGTGGCACTTTACTGTATCGGCCGGTGCCCTGGGATCACTGGATGACTGTCTGTTCTGCTTTCTTCGTTCCTCTTTCTTAGCGATTTGTTCCTGTTTCCCGTCTCCCCTATCTCCCCTCTTATCGGCTTTTTATCTTTCCTCTTCTCCCTCTTTTTCCTTCCAGCTATCTCCTCTCGTCACTCTCGCTCTGTCCCGCTCTCTATTGCCTCTTACTAATGCGCCAGGTTCGCTTTGCCCTAAGTTCCCCGGGAGGGGAGCCAGCGATCCCAACCCCCTTGTCACTTTGGGTGTTCACGGCAGGAGCGCCAACTGCCCATGCTGTGGAGTAGGGGAGGGGGGCTTCTGGCGCATCAGTTCGGTGGCGTTAGTGTGCTTAAGCAGGTGCTGGCGTATGGGGGCGAGCTGGTTACCGTCCCGATGGGCACCGGTGAAACGAAGTCCCTGGTGCAGGGCGCCGAGGGCGATGCTGTGATCCTGCATGAAGGGGTCGATCACCAGCCCCGCATCCAGATCCTGCAGCAGCTCCGCCACCAGTGCTTCCGGCAGCGCCTGGCTCTTGTCGGCGGGAAGGCTGTGGAGTTGAGGCTGTTGGCGCCAGCTGGGGACGGGTTTGCCCTTGTAGAGTTGCAGCAGGATAAGCAGGCGTGCTGGCTTGTTGGTTTGTTGCCAGATCCGGGTTGGGCCGATTTTGAAGCCGGCGGCCTGGGCCATGGGGATCAGGCTGGGCAGGTCCCCCTGCTCACAAAGAATGAGGCCGAGAGTATCGGGTTTCATTACCCGGTAGAGCTGGGCAAAGACGCCACTGATGCTTTGGGAGGGAAACAGCTGGTACCAGGTATTTTGTCGCGAGCGGCCGTTATGGCAGCGTAGCTGGCTCTGGCTGGCTGCCCGACAAAGGGAGGTCAGCAGGCGGTCGACGGACTGGTCACCCAGTTGGCATAACCAGTCCAGTGCGGCGGCATGGCGTAGTTGAAAGCTGGACATATCCCTATCCTTAAATGACTGGATAAACAAACACTGGTTATATGTACAGTTATATTTGGAGCTTGTCCAGTTTTCAACCCGTTTCACGACAAGGGTAGACGCTCATGGGCTTTGCTATCTCCCGGTTCTAGCCCCCTGTATCGGTGTCACGAATCGCCAGAAACAACTCAGGCACCCGAAGGTGCCTGAGTCGTCGCCTTACTTGGCGTGCATCTGGTAAAGCTCGCTGAAGCTGCGCTGGTAGCGGGCAGCCAGAGCTTGGATAAAGAGTTTCATGGGGGGCTCCGCTTCATCAGGCTCGGTACTCCGAGCCTGTCTTAATTTCGAGCGCCATCTTAGTGCCGCGGCCCCGGGGCGACAAATGAATAATGTTCCGATTAACCATTAGCAAAATTAATCTCTCTGTCTGCACGTTTCAGCCAGATAATCATTCAAAAATATAAATATCAGAAGCTTACTCCATCATAGTGGCACTTTGCTGAAAAAACAGTCTGATAAATGCTTATGTTAACTACGCCTTTTGGGTCAGGGGATGAACCCTGGCTGAGGGTGCATCTGCGGGGCCGTTAGTGACTCACAGGTGGATGCAACGTTTTGTTAATAACAACAAAGGTTTTCCCTAATTGTTATTAGTTGGGAGCTGAGTCACAAAAGAGCCTGACGCTTCGTGGCAGGGATTGAGCGCCTTGTGCTGGGGATGGTATAAATTTCGCGATAAATCTTAGTGGCATCGCTCATGCTACCCGATTTTTCACTATTCAATAGGCACTCAGCGCGTTAGTGTTGAGTGTTAAAAAAGTGTGTATGTAGCCTTCTGAGTCGGCCCGCGAACTTAAACCCCTTCTGTTGGTGATGCCCCCCGCTCGTTCCTGGCCGCTTTGATGGCTTACTGCCACGCTTTTCCATTTGTGGGTTGGCCCCGGGCCATCACCGGTTTTTAGTAAGGCGTTGCCGGCGGGATCATGAAGACCTGCCGGCGTTGAGGAGAACGCAATGATTATCGATGAAGTCGTCGATCTATCGAGGTTACAGTTCGCGCTCACCGCGATGTACCACTTTCTGTTTGTGCCCCTGACGTTGGGTCTGGCATTCCTGTTGGCGATCATGGAGTCCCTCTATGTGATGACCAACAAGCAGGTCTACAAGGACATGTGTAAGTACTGGGGTAAGTTGTTTGCCATCAACTTTGCCCTGGGGGTGACCACAGGGATCACCATGGAGTTCCAGTTCGGTACCAACTGGGCTTACTACTCCCATTACGTGGGGGACATCTTCGGTGCACCCCTGGCCATTGAGGGCCTGATGGCCTTCTTCCTGGAGTCCACCCTGGTGGGCCTGATGTTCTTCGGCTGGGACCGTCTCTCCAAGCGTCAACACCTGGCGGTCACCTGGCTGGTCGCACTGGGTTCCAACATGTCTGCGCTGTGGATCCTGATCGCCAACGCTTGGATGCAGAACCCGATCGGTTCCGAGTTCAACTTTGAAACCATGCGTATGGAGATGGCCTCCTTTGCGGACCTGATCTTCAACCCGGTCGCGCAGGTGAAATTCGTTCATACCGTGGCGGCAGGTTACGTGACCGGCGCCGTCTTTGTTCTGGCCATCAGCTCCTACTTCCTGCTGAAGAAGCGTGACCTGCCCTTCGCGCGTCGCTCTTTCTCCGTGGCCGCGGCATTCGGTATGGCCTCCATCCTGTCCGTTATCGTCCTGGGTGACGAATCCGGCTACGAGATGGGTGATGTGCAGAAGGTGAAACTGGCGGCGGTGGAAGCGGAGTGGGAGACCCACCCGGCACCGGCGGCCTTCACCGCTTTCGGTATTCCCGACAGCGACGAGATGAAGACCAACTTCGCCCTGCAGATCCCCTACGTGATGGGTATCATCGCCACCCGCTCCCTGGACGAGCAGGTCACCGGTATCAAGGATCTGAAGGATGAGCACGAGGTGCGGATCCGCAGCGGTATGGTCGCCTTCGATCTGCTGCAGCAAGTGCGTGCGGGCACCATCAGCGACGAAGACCGTGCCCTGTACGAAGAGAAGAAGGTGGACCTGGGCTACGGCTTCCTGCTCAAGCGCTACACCGATGACATTTCCAACGCCACCGACGAAATGGTGATGAAGGCGGTTGATGACTCCATCCCCGCGGTTGGCCCAATGTTCTGGACCTTCCGCATCATGGTGGGTCTGGGTTTTGCCATGCTGCTGCTGATCACTCTGGCGTTCTACCAGAGCTGCAAGCAGAAAGTGGACGAGAAGCCCTGGCTGCTCAAGGCGCTGCTGTTTATCCTGCCGGCCCCCTGGATCGCCATCCTCTGTGGTTGGTTCGTGGCCGAGTACGGTCGTCAGCCCTGGACCATCGCCGAAGTGCTGCCCACCTACATGTCGGCATCCAGCCTCAGCGTGGGTGAGCTCTGGTTCTCCATCATTCTGATCTGCGGCTTCTACACCGTGGCGCTGGTGGTGGAGATGTTCCTGATGTTCCGCTTTGCCCGCCTGGGCCCGAGCAGCCTCAAGACCGGCCGCTACCACTTCGAACAGGAGAATGCGTCCTCTGCCAACGACAGTTTCGACGCAGCGCTGACCACCTCTGACAAGGAGAGCCCAAGCAATGCTTGATTACGAAATGCTACGACTGATCTGGTGGGGGCTGGTTGTTGTCCTGCTGATCGGCTTCGCCGTCACCGACGGTTTCGACATGGGGGTCGGCGCTTTGCTGCCGATCCTGGGCAAAACCAACAATGAACGCCGGGTGATGATCAACTCCATCGCCCCGCACTGGGACGGCAACCAGGTCTGGTTGCTGACCGCCGGTGGCGCCTTGTTTGCCGCCTGGCCGATGGTTTATGCCGCGTCCTTCTCAGGCTTCTACATCGCCATGGTGCTGACCCTGTTCGCCCTGTTCTTCCGGCCGATCGGGTTCGATTACCGCTCCAAGATCGATGATCCGCGCTGGCGTAACGCGTGGGACTGGGGGCTGTTTATTGGCGGCTTTGTCCCGCCTGTGGTGTTCGGTGTGGCCTTTGGCAACCTGTTCCTGGGCGTCCCGTTCTACTACGACGAGTGGATGCGTAACTACTACGAAGGCGGCTTCTTCGGCCTGCTGAACCCGTTCGGTCTGCTGGTGGGTCTGCTCTCTGCGGCGATGCTGGTGCTGCACGGCGCCACCTGGCTGCAGATGAAGACCGATGGCGCACTGCTGGCCCGGGCTCGCACCGCCTCCATTGTGCTGGCGCTGGCTTCTGCCCTGCTGTTCGTTCTGGCCGGTGTGGTGCAGTACGGCTTCATCGACGGCTACGTGATCACCTCGGTTATCGATACCAATGCTGCCTCAAACCCGCTCAACAAGACCGTTGAGATGGTGTCTGGCGCCTGGTGGAACAACTTCTACGCCTATCCGGCGCTGTTTATCCTGCCGACTCTGGCGGTGGTGATGCCGCTGCTGGTGATTGTTGCAACCCGCGCCCACAGGCACGGCCTGGCGTTCCTGGCCTCGGCCCTGAACATCGTCGGCGTTATCACCACCGCAGTGGTGGCACTGTTCCCGTTCGTGATGCCCTCCAGCCTCAACCCGAACCAGTCTCTGACCATGTGGGATGCCACCAGTTCAGAGCTGACCCTAAAGGTGATGTTGGTGGCGGCGCTGATCTTCGTGCCTATCGTGCTGGGTTACACCATCTGGTGTTACATCAAGATGTACGGCCGTATTACTGACGACCATATCGAGAGCAATTCGACCTCCCTGTACTAAGGCCTGGGATTAAAGGAGTTAAACACTATGTGGTATTTCGCTTGGATCCTGGGTGTGCTGCTGGCTTGCGCCTTTGGCATCATCAACGGCCTCTGGCTGGAAGCCCAGGAAGCCCTGGACAAGGACGACGACTGAACCTCCTCTTCAGTCCGGCTCCTTAGGTCTGCCCGCAGGCATACGCCTCGGGTGGGCCGACCCAATTCAAAGCGTCGCCCTCGGGCGGCGCTTTTTATTACCTGCCCGCGGTGTTGGCGCCCAATCCCAAGTGAGCCCGAAGTGAGGTTTGTGGGCGATGTTTGCGGACGGTGCTAGCGGGCTCGGGCACTGTCGATGCGCCGGTTGAGTCTGACGGCGTCGCCGGGGCCTACCTCTCTGGTACACTGGGCCCACCATTGGCGCCTATTGCTCAATGACTTAACCCTATTAGTCCCGAAGACCACGGAACCCAGATGCGCGCTGTTTTACTCCTGCTCTCCCTTTTTCTTCTCCTCCCTGCCGCCCAGGGCCAGGTACCGGTTTCCGGCACCTTGCTGGCGGAGCAGCCCTGTCCCCTCTACCAGTCGATCCGTCGAGGTACCAATCCTGGCAACTGGCAACTGACGCCGGGAGAAAGCTACCCGTTGCTGGCCCGGAACCGGCCGGATGGCCCTTGGTGGCTGGTCCGGGTGAAGGGGCAGACGCGCTGGGTAGATAACGGCTGTGGCCAGGTTTCCCTGGCATCGTCGGCGCAACCAGGTGACGCTGGGGCGGCCGCCCATGCCACCACCGGGGTACCGGCCCCGTCCTCTGTCGAGTTTGATTACTACACCCTGGCGATGAGCTGGCACAGCGGTTTCTGTGCCGGTGCCAGCCGGCGACCGGAGTGCGCGGATCCCGCCGGTGAGTTGGTGCTCCATGGCCTCTGGCCCTCCAATCGACGGGGATCCCACCCGGCCTGGTGCGGTGAGGCGCAGCGGCGCGGCTTCTGCTCCTACCCGCCGCTGTCGCTGGAGGAGACCCGGAAGGCCGAGTTGGCATCGGTGATGCCGGGTGTGGCCAGCTGCCTCGGTCGCTACCAGTGGCAGAAGCATGGCCGCTGCTCCGGCCTGCCCATGGAGACCTACTTTGAGCTGGCCATTCGCTACAGCCAGTGGTTGCGCAGCGCGCCGCCGGTCAAGCGGATGCAGCAGCAGGCGGGGCAAACCCTGAGTCGAAGCGAGTTGCTGGGTTGGTTTCAACAGTGGGGGGCCCAGGTGAGCTTGCACTGCCGGCAGAACCGGCTGGAGGAGATCCGCCTGAGGCTGAAGGCCCCGTTGCCGGTACAGCCGGGCCTGACGGCGCTGGATGGCGGCGTTGAACGAAGCCGCTGCCCTGAGCAGATCCTTCTGTTACCATGAGATTTTTCCATCAAGGAGTGAACGATGAAACAGCAATGGATGGTGGCGCTGGTTGCCGCGGCAGGGGTACTGAGTGGCTGCAGCAAGGTCACCGCGGAAAACTACGCGAAGCTGGATGTGGGGATGGAGCGACAGGAGGTCGAGCAGCTGCTGGGTAAGCCGGATCAGTGTGAAGCCGCACTGGGGGCAAAGAGCTGCATCTGGGGCGATGAGAAGCGGCATATCAAGGTGGCGTTTGCCGGGGATACTGCGATGCTGTTTAGCAGCAAAGGGGCGCTCTGATCCGGTTGCGTGGGGGGTTTTAGCGTCCGGTGTGTAATGGGCTATGGTTAGAAATCATACTCACTGCAGCCAAAGAGGGCACACCATGCTTGGAGAGAATCACGCCTTGATGTACGAGTATCCGGAGCATAAGGAGAAGATCCAGCAGCTCAAGCAGTCGGACGAGGCCTTTGCCCAGATGGCGAAGGAGTACCACGATCTGGACCACCAGATCCGTGGCCTCGAGGTCAATGGTGTGCCCACGTCCGACCAACACTTCGTCGAACTCAAGGCTCGCCGGGTCTCCCTGAAAGACCAACTGCACCAGCGCCTGATGAATGGCGCCTGACCCCTAACCCTTCGAAACAAAGCGGGCCTCTGGCCCGCTTTGTTGTGTTTGCACCCCTCTTTACTCTGAGCGTCAGGCGGCGACCGACAGGGGCACTCGTTGTCGCCCCGGCGCCCGCACCAGACGGTAGGCGGCTGGCACAAACAGGAAGGAGAGGAGGGTGGTAAGTAGGGTGCCGCCGGCAATGGCGATGGAGAAGGGGGGCCAGAACCCGCCGCCGGCCAGGATCAGCGGCAAAAAGCCGCCGATGGTGGTGATGGTGGTGGAGCCGATGTGCCGGCCGCAGCGGGCTACCGCAGCGGTGATCTCTGCCAACACCCCCTGTTTCGCCTCCGGCGAGGCCTCCAGCTCCGCCAGGATCACGATGGCGGCGTTGATTGACAGTCCCATCAGCCCCATCAGGCCGATGATCACGTTGAAGCCGAAGGGGTAGCCGGCCAGGTAGACACACAGCAGTCCCAGGCCGGTGGATTGCAGGGCACTGGCGAGGATCACAAGAGTGAGGCGGAAGGAGTTGAAGGAGAGCACCACGATGCTCACCAGCAGCGCCATCACCAGGGCGACACTGGAGAGCAGCTTGCCGACGGCATTGTTCCGTTCCGCACTCTCGCCACCGATGCTGAGCCGGTAGCCCGGCGGCAGGGCGAAGCCGTCGCGCTCCATCTGCGCTAACACCGACTCGAGCACCGTGGAGGGCAGCACCCCGGTGCGCACGAAGGCCTGAATGCTGTTGAGTCGTTCTCCGTTGCGACGGGGGATGTCGGTTCGGGCGGACTGCACCACGCTGTCACCCAGGGCGGAGAGGGGCAGCCATTGGCCAGTCGGGGTGATGATCAGAAGGTTGGCCAGATCGCTGCCTCCCTGACGTTGCCCCTGGCCAATTCGCACCCGCACCGGGAGCGATTCCGGCCCCTCCAGGATGGTCCCGCCCAAGTGGCCATTGAGATTGTCCCTCAGCTGGGCGTTGATCCCGTTCAGGGTCAGCCCGGCACGACGCACCGCGGTTTCATCCAATTGCAGTTGCACCTTGGGCAGACCCGCGGTCAGGGAAGCGCGGGTGTGGAGTATGTCCGGGTGTTGTTGCAGGCGGAGGCGAACCGTCTCTCCCAGTTGGTCCAGTACCGGCAACTCCGAGCCCTGAAGTCGGATCTCGATCGGGGCCTCGAACGGTGGGCCCTGCTCCAACTTGCGCACCAGCACCTGGATATCCGGGTAACGCGCTGTCAACTCGCTCTGCAACCTGGGGATCAGCCGGTTGGCCACCTTGAAATCGGTGGTGGTGATCATTCCCTGGGCGTAGTTGGCCAGGCCTTGCTGACGCTGCTGCAGGTTGTAGTAGAACGCGGGAATATTGCGGCCGACACTCCAGGCAGTCTGGGTGATACCCGGTTGTTGGCGCAGCCAGCGATCCAGCTCGCGGGTTCGTTGCTCGCTGGCTGCCTGGCTGACGCTGGCAGGCATCCACAGCTCTATCTGAAACATGTCACGGTCCGAGGGGGGAAAGAACTGTTCCGCCATCTGGGTGGCAGCGACAAAGCCCAGCAGGGGAAGCAGGGTCATCGCCAGCAAGGTGCGTTTGGGTCGGGCCAGGGCACTCTGGAGAAGCCGCTGGAACGTCGTGGCCAGCCAGGGAAGCTGCAGCCCCCCTTGCCACCAGTGCTGGCCGGTTTCCGCCCGGATAAAGCGGCCAGCCAGCCCCGCGATCAGGGTATGGGAGACCAGGTAGGAGGCCAGCAGGGCGAAACTGACGGAGAGCGCAATGCCGCCAACAAACTCGCCGGCGGGTCCGGGCATCATCCAGATGGGGGCAAACGCCAGCACTGTGGTCAGGGTGCTGGCCAGCAGGGGCAGCCAGAGGTGATGGATGGTGTGCAGTACCGCGGCCAGCGGACGCTCCCCCTCCCGGCGTCGCTGGCCGATGGCGTCCACCACGACGATGGCGTTGTCCACCATGATCCCCAGTGCCACCACCAACCCGGTGACCGACATCTGGTGGATGGGCAGGCCGTAGACCCGCATGCAGGCCAGGGTGATCAGGGCGGTGATGGGCAGGGCTGCGGCCACCAGCAGGGCACTACGCAGGCCCAGGGTGAGCATCAGCACCAGCAGGATAAGCACAAAACCCTGGGCCAGGTTGACGCTCAGCTCCCCTAATCGGGCCTCGGTGTAGCGTCGCTGGGTAAAGAGGGTGTCCAGCTGAACATTGGCGGGCAGTGCAGTGAGGAACTGTTCGAGCTGCTCCTCAACCTGCTCATCCCAACGATCGATACGGGTATCCGGCAGCATCCGGACCGACACCAGCACCGCCGACTCGCCCTGTACCAGTGCGGTGTCCTCAGCGGGGCGGTAGGGCTGGCGTCGGACCTCGGCCAGGTCCCCCAGTCGCACTGCCTGCTGCTCACTGGCGAGGCGCAGCGGGATCTGCCGGATCCGGGTGAGGGAGTCCAGCTCGCCGCCGATCTCCACCTGGGCTCTGACCTGGTCATTATCCAGGGTGCCGGCGGCGGTTTTGCTGTCGGAGGCGGCGATCTGAGCGGCCAGCTGTTGCGGGGCGATCCCCAGCACCTGAAGCTGGGCCTCCTCGATGGAGACCAGGATCTCCTCCTGCAACCGACCCTGCACTTTGACGAAATCGGTGCCCGGCAGCAGGCGAAGCTGGTTGGCCCAGGCTTCGCTGTAGCGTCCCAGCGCTGCCAAGTCCGGATCGCCGTTGCCCCGCCAGCGCAGGGCGAAGATCCGGGTGAAGGCATAACCGATACGATCATCCAGCGAGGGGGTGCCCGTTCCCGGGGGCAGCACGACAGCGGCTTCGGCGGCCAGATCCCGCGCCCGGCTCCATACCGGCTCCACCTCGGTGATGCTGTCCTTGAGCTCCAGGGTGATCACGGACAGGCCGGGGCGGGAGCTTGAGCTGATCAGCTTGAGCTCATCCAACTGCCGCAGCGCGGATTCCAGTCGCTCGGTCACCAAAAGTTCGACCTTCTCGGCACTGGCGCCGGGGTAGGGGGTGATCAGGGCGGCAAACCGGTTGATGAAGGCGGGATCCTCGGTGCGGGCCAGCTGGTTCAGGGCGCCGAGCCCGGCGACCAGGATCAAGGCGATCAGCAGCAGGTTGAGGCGTGGATTGCCGATGAGCGCCCGGTAAAGCGCGCCGCCCAGTCCGGGCGTTGGGCCGGAGGCGGTCATGGGGTGGGCTCCTCAGCCGGCAGGGTCTGTGGTTTGACCCGCTGGCCCTGCACCAGGGTATGCAGGCCAGCCACCACCAGCCACTCGCCCTCCTTCAGTGCCCCATCCAGGTAAACACGGCGGGGCTCGGTGTGAAGCAGGGTGACATCCCGGCGCTCAAGATGGTGCTCGCCATCGGGGGCCTGTTTCGCCACCAGGACGTTCCATTGGCCCCGCAGTCCTGCCAGCAGCACTTCCGGACTGACCGCCATGGCCCGATGGGTCATCCGCTGCTCCAAGCTCAGGTAGATCAGGTCGCCGTTGAGCCAATCTCCATCACCGGGCAGGGCGAAGCGCAGGGGCACGGTGCGCGTAGTGGCGTCCACTTCTGCGCCGCGGCCCAGCAAGGTCGCGGTGAGCGGCTGGCCCCGGTGGCTTAACTGGTAGGGCTGGCCCGGTGGCAGTCGTCGGAGCAGATCCACCGGGATACCGATCTTGGCTTCGGCGCCCTCCGTGGGTACCAGAGTGAGGACCGGCTGCCCCGCCGCAACAACCTGGCCCGGGGCCAATTGACGTTGCGCGACACGCCCGGCGAAGGGCGCCCGTAAAATGCTTTTTTCCCGCCGAAGGGTGTTGGCTTCAAGGGCGGCTTGCAGCTCCAGTAGCCGGGCGTCGAGCCGCTGTTTCTGGCTGCGCAGCTCGTCGAGCTGCTGTTGCGACTGGTAGCCCTGGTCCCCCAGGGTTTGCTGCCGTTTTTGGGTGGCCAGGACCAGATCGCGCTCTGCCTCCACCTGGACCAAGCCTGCCCTGAGCTGCTTTGCCTCGGTATTCAGCAGGGCGGTATCGAGCCGAGCCAGCGCCTGCCCCGCGACCACGGTATCGCCCACCTGCACCCCGATCTGTTCTACCATGCCCGGCAGTTCGAAGCCGAGTTCGCTGGTGGCGGCGTTGCGGATCTGGCCGACAAAGCGATGGGTGACCGGGTAGTGGTCGGAAAAGTGGACGGGCACGACGCGCACCGGGGTCGCCTGCGGCGGTGTGTCGGCCTGCTCCTTGGGAAGACAGGCGGTGAGGGTGGTCAGGCTAAGGGCAAGGAAGATGCGAGCAAACGTCTCCATGGGGACCTTGATGTTGCTTGGATGTAAACTGTACTCACGAGTCTAGTTTGACAAAACTGGACTGTCTAGTTTGAATGTAAACATAAGGTAGACAAGGTAAACGGGATGATCGAAGCACAACGCACCCGCAGCGAGCAGAAGCGTCAACAGATTGTGGCCGCGGCCAGCAGTCTGTTTATGCAGCATGGCTACCTCTCCACCAGCATGGACGAGGTGGCGCAGCAGGCGGGCGTCTCCAAGCAGACGGTGTACGCCCACTTTGGCAGCAAGGATGATCTCTTTACCTACTGTATCGAGAGCAAATGCGTGGTGGCGACCCGGATCCCCGACACCCTGGAGGGGCAGGATCCCCAGCAGGTTCTGACGGAGTTCATGCGTGCCTTCAGCGAGATGATCCACAGTGAAGAGGCGCTCTACGTCTATCGTCTCTGTGTCACTCAGGCGGAGTCGCACCCCGAGTTATCCCGACGTTACTTCGAGGCCGGCCCCCTAAGGGTCCAGCGGGTGCTGGCCGACTACCTGGCCAAGCTGCAGCGCAGCGGGAAGTTAAGCCTGCCGGATCCCATGCTGGCGGCGGAGCAACTGCTGCTGATGGGACGGGGCATGCGCCACCTGGCGTGTGAGTTGGGCCTGCCCTGCGAGGAGTCGCAGCGGAAGAGCGAGCAGCGCCTCAGTTCGGCCATCACACTGTTTTTAAGCGGGTACGGCTACCAAGGCTGATCTCGTGCATTCGAAGCTACGTTGAGAAAGTGTCTAAATATTCAAGGAAAGATGATGAAGTCCCTATATCTCCTGCTCCTCGCCACGCTCAGTTTGTCCGCCCATGCGCGCCCGCCGGCCCCGCCCCCCTGGACCCTGGATATTTACGGCATCCAGATGCAGAAGGGGGAGTTGGCCCAGGATGGGGATTTCGACGACAGCGAGCTGGGCCTGCAGTTTGGCTACAGCACCCGCCTGGGGCCGAAGTGGATTTTGGGCGCCCGGGTCAATTACGACTACCGCCGCTTTGATTTCGACCGCACGGCGCTGTTTGACGGCGCACTGGAGACCTGGTCCCACCGTCAGCGGGTTGGCCTGGGTTTTAACGCCATTCACCTGCTTAATCAGCGTTGGAGCCTGATCCTGGCCCCTCGTGTTCAGTGGTCGGCGGCGCAGGAGGCTTCGCTCTCCGATGGCTTCAGCTATGGTCTGCTGGCCGGTGGGATGGCAAAGGTGAATCCGGATCTGCAACTTGGGGTGGGCTTCTCCTACCTCAACGACGTCAAGGACACCACCTTCTTTCCTATTATCCTGGTCAAGTGGCAGATCTCGGAGCGATGGAAGCTGGATAACCCCTTCGAGCCGGGCTTCTCCGGCGGGGCAGGGTTGGAGCTGAGCTACCGCTGGAACCCCCATTACGAGTTTGCGTTTGGGGGCGCCTACCGGTCGGATCGTTTCGTGGTGAACGATGGGGCGGTAGAAACCCAGGCACCACTGGCCTTCCTGCGCTGGAGCTACTTTCCGGAGGGGGATTGGGACCTGTCGATTTTGCTGGGGTACCGCTTTAGTGGCGAGATGGAGTGGGATCCGAACGGAAGCGGTCGACGGAAGCAGAACATCGATGCGAGATTGGGCGTCGGTGCCAGTCTCGCGTTCAAGTTTTGATTGACTACCGAGAAGTCGACCGCAGTAACAATGCCATAAAAAAGGGCCCCGTTTGGGGCCCTTTTGGCGTTAAGCGCCGAGGATTACTGCCCCAGCATCGCCTTTTTCAGTTTCTTATCGGCAGGTTGGTCACCGAGCCAGATCCCAAACAGCGTCCGACGGAAATCGTCGCCCTCGATCAGGGTCAGTAACTCGCCGTTTTTGTAGGCTTCCACGCCGACACCGGGAATGGAGACCATGGTGAACTGGTCATCGACCTCTACCGGCTCATCAAAGAGGGAGAGGAAGGTGTCCAGACGCTCGCGCAGGGGCGCCACCTTGCCACCGCTGGCGGCATCGAACCCCTCCT
This sequence comes from Ferrimonas gelatinilytica, assembly GCF_039544205.1. Taxonomy (NCBI): domain Bacteria; kingdom Pseudomonadati; phylum Pseudomonadota; class Gammaproteobacteria; order Alteromonadales; family Ferrimonadaceae; genus Ferrimonas; species Ferrimonas gelatinilytica. The sequence goes on from NZ_BAABLF010000006.1 coordinate 70,236, forward strand.
CGATGGTTTCGATCATCCGGTCAGAGGTGATCATGCTGGAGATGATGTTCAGGCGCACGGCACTGATCGCCTCGCTGTTGAGGATCGCCTCAGCGTCCTGACCCGGCTTCTGGGAAAACAGGGAGCCCACGTAGAGTTTCATGAAGAACTTGGAGCGGACACCGGCGCCGTAGCGAACCAGCTCCTCTCCCTGGGTCTGGATCTGCTCCGGGACGTCGACGCCCTGGACGGTAATGGGGGCGGCGTGGGCCGGCAGGAGCAGGGCGGCGGCGAGGGCCGCAGCGGTCACAATAGCTTTCATTCGCGATACTTCATGCTGATGAATGGGATTTCGGCGGACATAAGTACCATGCAGCCTGTGTGTGGACAACCGGAAACAGGCTCGACCAGTTGTCCCTGTGAAGGGGCTCAGCGGGGGTAAAGCGGCTCCAAAGTCCGCCTGTCCATGTTGCTCTGTGGGCTCATCACGACCCCGTAATCGCAGCGGGTTTCGGTTGAAAATCGCTTAACCCTTCATGGGGTCACCACCTTCCAGCTCCCCCTTCAGATGAAAAACCCGACGGCAATCGGGGCTTCGCAGCAGGTACCAGAGTGACCAGACAGAGAGCATGAGTACGGTGGCCGGGCCCCAGGAGAAGGTGCCGTGGTGGCGATAGAGGCTGCTGCCCTGCAGGGCGAGATCCAGCAGCAGGACCAGCAACATCAGCCACCATCCCCACTGCCAGACACGCCCGGCGAGCGCCCATCGGTGGCGCTGGCCCTGCAACCAGAGCAGCAACATCGGTACCAGCCCCAGGGCCAACCCCAGGTAAAAGTCACGCTGCTGGGGGTAGAAGAGCCCTAGCAGATCACTGCCATGGCGGCGACTGACCGCGGCGACTGTCAGCAGCAGCCAGGTGCGGGCCAGGAACAGCATCAGCAGGTAGAGCCAGGGGCTGGGGTTAACCCAGCCGTGATCAGTCAGCCGATGGGGCGGGAAGGGAAGTGGCGTCACTGCGATAGTCCGTCATTTTTACCGTGAGCCAGGGCAGACCAAGGCGGGACACCTTCATCTGCACCAGGGCGTTATTGAGCGCAGGCGCAAACCAGAACTGAGCAACCCGCTCCTTGCCCGGGTGATCCTGGACCAGTTTGTGGGCGAGCACTGGGCCGAGGGGGGTCTCGATCTCTTCGCTGCCGTGGTACTCGAACAGGTACTCCCGGGTCTCTTCACCCCAGGTGTAGGAGAGCGTGAGGGACTCGCGCGCCAGACCGAGGTGGTAAAGCAGCAGGCCCGGTTCCCACCGTGCGGGGGGAAAGCTGTCTTCGTTCTCCAGCGGTTGACCATCGAGCGTGACCTGGAAATGCTGGCCATCGAACTCCCCCTCAAGGGTGCGGGATCGGAACACGCCTTTGAATTGGCTCCGGTAGTTTTCCGGTACCGGCCCCCGCTCCATGAGCAGGAAGTTACTGCGGTGGTCGACCCGCTGCCCCATGATGCAGAGCTTGCCTTCGGCCCGGTATTGATAGCGGGGTATCTCGTCAACGCCGTCCATGGGGTGCAGTGACCAGCGCCCTCTGCCGCAGGGCAGGCCGCTGGCGTAAGCGCGGTACTCCGCGGTAAAGGTCGCCAGCTCGGCCAGGGCCGAGGGCGCGCAGAACAGTAGGGTCAGCATCATGGCCGCCAAGGGGGCGGCGCGTCGGTGTAAGAACAACAACGGCTCCTTCAAAATGGAGGTGGGTGCGGCGACGCCACTCAGAGGTGGCGGGTATCCTCTGCAGCGTGAAACAGCTGCAGGTGGCGCGGGGTCAGGGCGGCAGGGTCGTCGGCATAGCCCCCGCCGATCACTGCGGCCACCGGGATCCCTCTTTGCCGGCACTCTGCCAGCACGGCACGGTCGCGGCGATAGAGCCCCTCGGTGCTGACCGCCAGATGCCCCAGCGCGTCCTCCTGGTGAATATCAACGCCGGCATCGTACAGCACCAGCTCCGGTTGATACAACGACAGCACCCAGGGCAGGACGGTGGTCACGGAGTCCAGGTAGGCGTCGTCCCCCATCTGCCGTGGCAGGGGGATGTCCACGTCCGAGGGGGGCTTGCGGGCGGGGAAGTTTTTCTCACAGTGAAGGGAAACGGTGATGATCTCCGGCTTATCCGCGGCCAGGGTGGCGCTGCCATCCCCCTGGTGTACATCGCAGTCAAAGATCAGCACCCGCCCCAGCCCCTGCTGCTGCAGGGTGGCGGCCGTGACAACCAGATCGTTGAAGATGCAGAAACCGCTGCCGAAATCATGGTGAGCGTGGTGGTAACCGCCGGAGAGGTGACAGGCGACCCCATGCTCGACGGCCAGGGTCGCCGTTGCCAGGGTGCCCCCGCAGGAGCGCAGGGTGCGCTGAACCAGCTGCTCGCTCCAGGGAAATCCGATGCGACGCAACGCCGTGCTGGAGAGGGTGCCGTTGAGAAAGCGGGTCAGGTAGTCGGTATCGTGCACCAGGGCCAGCTGCTCCGGCGTGATCCCCTGGGGCCGGTGCCACTGTATCGGCAGGTCGGTGGCCTGCAGTGCCTGGTGCAGCAGGCCGTACTTGCTGATGGGGTAGCGGTGTCGCTCGGGCAGAACCAGCTGGGAGTAGAGCGGGTCATAGACGCAGTGCATCATTCGACCCGCCTTAAAACGAGCGGGGTCACAGCTGCTGTACGGCCCAGCTCATGAAGGCTTTGCGGGTGGGTTCATCCGCCTGCTGCCACCAGTACTTGAGCATCGCTTCCGGGTTGGCGGGATCGGCAGTCACTGGTGCCGTGGCCGCTTCGGAGGGCTTGCTGTCGGCCTTGAATGGTTCGGCGCTGGCGCTCTGGGTATCCGCGGCGGCGGCGAGGGCGCCCCCGGTGGCCGTGGCGGCGATCGCCTGCTCCTCAAGGTCCGGACCGTCGGAACCGGTCATTCTCTCCAGCAGTCCGGGGTCCTCCCCCTGGGTCAGGGCCATTGCGAACTCCATCGGGTTTCCTTTGCCATCGGTGAGCACCACTTGGGGATTGTCCGCGAAGCGACGGGCCTGGTCGAGGTCACGGATCGCACTGGCCGCGGCCAGATGGTACTTCTCCTCGGCACCGATGGTGAAGGTGATCACGAAAGGGTTGGAGTTCACCCGCGAGTGGCCATCACCGAGGGTTTCCCGAACCAGATCCTTGTATCGAAGTGCCACCCGGTTTTCTCCCGGAACCAGGTTGAGGTTGTCTTTATGTTTGAACATCGAGGTGCCGATGGGCTCACCATTGACGGCGAGAAATTCAAACTCCAACGGGATGGTGAGGGAAGCCGCGTTGAGGGCCGGGCTCAGGGCCAGGGCAAGCAGACAGACGAGGGCCTTGTACATGGGGGCTCCTTAAAGGCGTGGGCGATTCAGTATTTCGGCTTTTCCAACCAGGCGATGCGTTGCTCGATGTAGGTCATCGCCTGGCGGCATTTACCCAGTCGTTTATGCAGCGTCAAAATCGCGTTCTGACGTTCGATCTTGTCGCTCCCCTCATATTTGTCAAGCGCTTGATCCAGCTGTTGGATCTTCAGCACCATTTTTTGCTCCCACTGCTGATGCTTGTTGAGTTCCTGGTAAAGGTGGTGGCTGGAGTTCATCACCGACTGGGCGATCCATTCATAGCCCTGCTGCTGGCGGGCGGGTGCGCGCCGGCGTCGGGCGCTATTTTGCACACCCCGTCGGGCGGTGTCGGTGTTTTTGAGGGCGCTGAGCAGCGCTTCGAAGCGGGTGCTGAAACGCTGGCAGGCCAGGGCAAGGGTCTCGCCCCCGGCATCCAGCTGGATCAGCTGTTCAATCTGCTGCAGGTCCCGTCGCAACACCCGGAGACAGCCGGAGAGGCTGGCGCCCTGGTGATCGAACAGTTGCTCATGGAAGCGGGACTTGTGGTTGAGCCACTTTTTGTCCGCCTCGGAGAGGGCCGCGTCATGCTCACCCAGCTTGCGCTCCAGCTGCTGAAGCTGTTGACGCAGGGTGTTGACCAGTTGGGGGTAGGCGCTCATAGCCAGGCCTGCCATGCCAGCTTCGCGGCGATCAGCACCACCATGGTGATAAAGACCGGGCGGATGAAGCGTCCGCCGAAGCGGATGGCGCTGTGGGCACCGAGCCAGGCACCGGCCATTAAAGAGAGGCCCATGGCGATGCCGATGCCGAAGTGGACATGCCCCAGGGCGATGAAAAAGCCCAGGGACGTGGCGTTACTGACAAAGTTCATGCTCCGGGCCAGGCCTGAGCTGAGCAGGATATTCATCCGGTAGAGCACCATGGAGGAGGCGGTCCAGAACGCCCCGGTGCCGGGCCCGGCAAAGCCATCGTAGAAGCCGATGGTGAGTCCCTGTCCCCACTGGCGCCGGAACAGCGATGGGGTGCGAGCGGGCAACTGGTGCTGGTCCTCTTTCGGAGCCCGGCTGAACAGGCTGTGAAAGGCGATGGCGATGATCAGCAGCGGCAGGAACTTCTCCAACCAGGCCACCTCGACCACGTTGACCGCCAGGGTCCCCAGAGCGGCGCCGATCAGGGTTGCCCAGAAGGAGCGCACCCAGGCACCGGGCTGAAACAGCTTCTTGCGGTAGAAGGTGAAGCTGGCGGTGGCGGAGCCAAAGGTGGCGGCCAGCTTGTTGGTGCCCAGTGCCAGGTGCGGCGGCAGGCCGGCAGCCAGCAGTGCCGGGATGGTCAGCAGGCCACCACCGCCGGCGATGGCGTCGACAAAACCGGCGAGGAAGGCCACGGCAGCCAGTATCAGGATAAGATCCGTCGAGAGAGCCAGCTCCAAAACAATACTCCTTGATGAGCCAGGCTCAGTAATCGATTTGACGACCGTAGGGCGGCAGGGAATCCAGCAGCGCCGAACCGTAGCGTTTGGTCACCAGGCGGCGGTCGAGGATCACGATCCTGCCATAATCCTGCTCGTTGCGCAGCAGCCGGCCGCAAGCCTGAACCAGTTTCTTGGCCGCGTCCGGCACCGTCAGCTGCAGGAAGGGGTTACCACCCCGGGTCTTGATGTACTCGGCGTGGGCCTGGTCCACCGGCGAGGTAGGGACGGTGAAGGGCAGCCGCGTGATAATGAGGTTGGTCAGGTAATCTCCGGGCAGATCCAACCCCTCGGAGAAGCTGCCGGTGCCCAGCAGGATGGAGGCTTTGCCCGCATCGATGCGGGCCTTGTGCTCCCGGATAAGCTCCTGCCGGGGCGACTCCCCCTGGACCAGCACCGGCAGGCGCTGGAAGCGGCGCAGGGACTCCGCGACCGATTCCATCTGGCGATAGGAGGTAAAGAGCACCAGGCTGGCACCCTGCTCCTCCAACAGCTCCGGGATCAGCTGGTTCAGCGCCTCACTGAACCCATCGTGGGTGGGTTCCACCGGGACCTTAGGGATCACTAGGGTGGCGTTTTTCTGGTAATCGAAGGGGGAGGGGAGGTTAAAAAACCGGGTGCCGTCATCACGGCGCAGCCCCACCTGGTGACGGTAGTGCTCGAAGTTGCCCATCGCCATCAGGGTGGCGGAGAGCAGTGCCACCCCGGCGGCCTTGCTCCACAGCAGCTCCTCCAGCAGGAAGCCGATCTCGATAGGGGAGGCGCAGATCAGGTAGTCATCCCGCTTGCTGTCCAGCTTGTCTATCCAGCGGGCCTGGGGAGCGCCCTGCTCCGGCACCGGTTTGGCAAGCATCTGCCAGGCGGCGTGCTGGCTCTCCTGGCGCTGGAGGGTGATCCCCAGCTCCGCCACCAGCGGCTCCGCCTTGTGGCTTTTCAACTCACCATCCTTCAGGGCCTCCATCAGCATCAGCTGCAGCTTGGTGAGCTTCTTCAGCGACTGGCTGCTGGCGGCTTTGAGGTTTTCCACCAGGGTGACCAGGGGATCCGGCAGGACGCCCCCGGCAAAGCGGTGACGCTGATCTTCGTTGTCGAACAGGAAGGCGTTGTTGTCGCAAAAGCTCTGCCACTGCCCCAACCCCTGGCTCTGGGCATCGATATCTTCCGACAGGTCCGAGGCGAGGATGGCGGCCTTGTCGTTAGCCAGCTCCCGGGCCAGCTTGTGCGCCATCTTCTCCATCTTGTTCAGGGCATCCAGGGAGCCTTTGATGGTGGCGCTGGCGGCGGAGAAGTCCCGCGCTACCTGTGGCAGGTGATGGGCCTCGTCGAGGACGTAATACATGCTGTCCGGGTCCGGCAGGATCTTGCCGCCACCGAGTTCCAGATCCGCCATCAGCAGGCTGTGGTTGATGATCAGCACATCCCAGCTGTCCATCTTTTCGCGGCTCTTGTGGAAGGGGCAGCCCCGGTGAGCCGGCAGCTGGCGATTGCAGCTGTGTTTGTCGGACGCGATCTGCGCCCAGAGGTGTTCAGGCACCGGCTCGGGGACCGAGTCGATCTCGCCGTCCCACTGCCCCTCGTGGTAGGCCTGGTGCAGCTTCTTCAGCAGGGCTACATCTTTGTCGGCGGGCTTGGTTTCCCAAAGGGCCTGCTGGTTGTCCGGCACTTCACCGGCCAGCAGCTCCAGCTTGGAAAGGCAGACATAGCGGCTACGCCCCTTGGCCAGGCCGTAGCGAAACTCCAGTCCGCTGTGGCGCTGGAGCAGGGGCAGGTCCTTATTGACCAGCTGCTCCTGCAGGGCGACGGTGGCGGTGGAGATGCAGATCTTCTTCCCCTGGGCCAGGGCCAGGGGCAGGGCACCCAGGGCATAGGCGAGGGACTTGCCGGTCCCGGTTCCGGCTTGGACCACCAGGATCCGACGCTGTTTGTCGTAGCTGCCGGCCAGGGTCTTGGCGATCTCGGCAATCAGGAAGTTCTGCTCTTTGCGGCGGACAAAGTTTGGGATCGCCTCGGCGAGATTGTTATAGGCCGTGCGGGTGGCCTTTTTTACTTTGTCGCTGAGCATAATACCTTCTGAGGCTGGCGGGAAACGGCTGTACATATTACCAGTCGTTGCCGGACAATGGGCAGATGGATCGCACTTCAATTTACAGCGGCTGGATTTTAAGCCGTGAGCAGCGCAGCGGCCCCCGGGGCGTTGAGCTTATCTACTGGCTCAGCACCTCAGGGGGGCCGGTATGCCTCACCTTGCCGGACCAGCCACACCGAGGTTATGTGCTGGCACAGCAAAAGCCCCAGTGGCAGACCTGGCTCGGCAGCCGGCAGGGCTGGCAGTGGCAATCGGTGCCCGCCACCGATTTTGAGCATCGCCCGGTGTGGGCGCTGGATATCTGGGACAGTGAGCTTTGGCAGCAGTGCCGGCGTCAGTCTCAGGCGCAGGGATGGCCCCTGCTGGAGTCGGACATTGCCCCCCAGGAGCGCTATCTCATGGAGCGCTTTATCCGCGCCGGTATGGCAGCCAAGGTAAAGGACCATCGGATCCTGGCTGCCAGGCACGCAGTGCCTTCGCACGCCCCCAGCATGGTCTCCCTGGATATCGAGTGCAGTCGGGAGGGGGAGCTTTACTCCATTGGCCTCTACAGCGACTCGGCACAGCGGGTCTGGATGATTGGCGAGGCACGCCCAGGGCCAGACTATCTGACCTTCGTGGCCGATGAGGTGACCCTGCTGCGCAGCCTGCTGGATTGGTTTGAGCGGGCAGATCCGGACGTGATCATCGGTTGGTCGGTGGCCCAGTTCGATATCCGTCTGCTGCAGAAGCGGGCCCAGCATCACGGGCTGAGGCTGGCACTGGGGCGGGATGGCAGTGAACCACGCTGGGAGGAGCGCGCGGGGCCCGGTCGGGGCTGCGCCATCAGCGGCCGGTTGATCCTGGATGGGATCGAGTGGCTCAAGGCGGCGTTCTACCAGTTCGACAGCTTTGCTCTGGATGCGGTGGCCAACGCCTTGCTTGGGGAGGGCAAGGCTTGCCAGCAGCCGGAGGATCGCATGGGGGAGATCGAGCATAACTTTCACCACGATCCCCTGGCCCTGGCCCACTACAACCTGAAGGATTGTGAGCTGGTGTGGCGGATCTTCGAGAAAACCCAGTTGCTGCCCTTCGTGCTGGCCCGGGGCCAGATGACTGGCCTGGCGTTGGACCGTCTCGGCGGTTCGGTGGCGGCCTTTACCTTTCGCTACCTGCCGCTTTTGCACCGTAGCGGCTATGTGGCACCGGATCTCACCACGCATGAGATCCCTCCCAGTCCCGGCGGCTACGTGATGGACTCGGTGCCGGGCAAGTACCGCAATGTCCTGGTGCTGGACTTCAAGAGCCTCTACCCCTCCATCATCCGCAGCTACCTCATCGACCCCATGGGGATGTTGGCCGCGCAACAGGCCCCTGACGCGGACTCTATCGAGGGGTTTCGGGGCGCCCGTTTCCATCGCCAGCAGCACCAGTTGCCAGCGCTCATTGCCGAGCTGGCCGAGCAGCGGGAAGCGGCCAAGGGGGCCAACGACCAGCCCCTCTCCCAGGCGATAAAGATCCTGATGAACTCCTTCTACGGCGTCCTCGGTGCGGCGGGTTGCCGTTTCCATGATCCGAGACTGGCCAGTTCCATCACCCTGCGTGGCCATGAGATCATGAAACGCAGCCGGGCACTTATCGAAGCCGAGGGCGCTTCCGTTATCTACGGCGATACCGACTCCCTGTTTGTCCATGTGGGGGACGACTGCCCCCCATCACGGGCAACTGCCTGGGGGCAGGCGCTGGTTGAGCGGGTCAATGCCTACTGGCAGGACACACTGTCTCAGCTGGGGCTCACCAGCGCCCTGGAGCTGGAGTTTGAAACCCAGTTCGATCACTTCTTCATGCCCACCCTGCGTGGCGCCTTAACCGGTTCAAAGAAACGCTATGTCGGCGCCGTCGCCGACGGCGATGCGCTGACCCTGGTGTTCAAAGGGATGGAGACGGTGCGTAGCGACTGGACCGAGATGGCTCGGCGCCTGCAGCGGGAGTTGTACCAGGCCTGGTTCATGGGGAAACCGGTGGCCCCCCTGGTTAAGCGTTGGGTCGCCCGCATCCGCAACGGAGAGTGTGACGAACTGCTTCTCTACCGAAAGCGTCTGCGGCGCCCCCTAGAGGAGTACCAGGCTCAGCCGCCGCACGTCCTCGCCGCCCGGCGCGCTAATGCCTTGCTGAATCAACCCCGGTACCGTAAAGGCAGCGTTATCGGCTACTACATCGGCGTCAACGGCGCCTTTCCAAAGGAGGAGCGTAACGGGGAGCTCGACAGAGAGCACTACGTCGACAAACAACTGCGTCCCGTGGTGGAACCTGTGCTTGCGGCTTGTGATCTGACTCTCAATGATCTCGACAGCGACCAGCTGGGTCTCTTCTGAATGTTTCACCCAGTCGCATCATGTTGCTTTTCGTGTATTCCGTAGCAGTAAGTTTGTAACCAAAGCGTTTTAATTGATAGTAATTTTGTTCATCAGTAGAAAAGTGTGATCTAGCTCTCTTTTGATGATTCCTGCCCTTTGATAGTGTCCACGTCGTTAACGGAAGACAACATAAGTTCCCACGGAATACCCCGGGACAAAAAACAAATTTAGACGCTTGATTGGTTAGGCATTCTCGATGAAAAAAACACTGCTTGCTGCTGCTATCCCTGCTTTGACTTTTGCTAACGGCGTTGGTGCCGTTGAACTGTTCAACGACGGTAAAAACTCCCTGTCCATGGGCGGTCACCTGACCGTTGAACTGAACGACAACAACGGCGACACCCAGCTGAACGCCAACTCCCCGCGTATCAACTTCAGCTTCAACCGCGACCTGGGCAACGGCTTTGCGCTGGACAGCCGCGTTGAGTGGGGCCTGAGCAACTTTGTTAGCGGTGGCAACACCTTCTCCACCCGTCTGGGCTACATCGGCGTAAGCCATGATCAGGCCGGTCGCGTCTCTGCCGGTAAACAGTGGTCCGTCTACTACGATGTAACCTCCGTGACCGATATGCCGATCGCCTACGGTTCCGACTCCCTGTTCACCTACGCCAACGGCACCGATGGTGGCGACCTGGGTCTGGGCCGCGCTAACAACTCCATCCAGTACCGCAATGGCGTTGACTTCGGTAAAGGTGGTGACCTGAACTTCGGTCTGCAGTGGCAGGGTACTAATGATAAATACGACGATCGCGTATCCGCATCTGTGACCTACGACATCGCTGGCGTTCGCCTGGGCTACGCCTACAGCGGCGGTGACGTTGACTACGGTGTTGATGGTGGGATTCAGGATGCCAGCGTTAACGCTTTCTCCGTGTCCTACGGTACCTACAGTGATGGCCTGAACCTGGCCGTGGCCTACGCCAATTCTGAGAACCTGCAGAACTCTCAAAACGCTGGTGGTAATACCATCATTGCCGAAGAAGCCACCGGCATTGAGGCCCTGGCGGCCTACGGCCTGGAGAACGGCGTAAACATTTACGTCCTGTACCAGGGCATCGAGGATGACACCAACGATCTCACCGTTCAGGAGTACACCAACTTCGGTGCTGAGTACAAGATGACCGAAAGCGTTGTTGTCTACGGTGCCTACAAGGTCGACCACGGTAACGATCTCCACGATACCGACAACTCCTTCGCAGTTGGTATGCGTATCTTCCTGTAATTCCTTCCGGGATTACTCACAAAGCCACCGCCCTGCGGTGGCTTTGTTGTCTCTGGCGTACCCGGACGGCTGGACTAGACTGATGGCGTATACCTTGGTACCCAGAGGATGGTTCAATGCGCATTTCAGCTCTCTCCCTTTCAGCTTGCCTCATCATCTCCCCCGCTTTCGCACTGGATGTTTACGACGATAACGTCAACCTGCTCTCCGTGGGCGGCCACGCCGGCATCGGGTTTGCCAACACCGGGGGTGACAACGCGCTGGTGGACAGCTCGTCGCGGGTGCGCTTCCACTTTGCCCGTCAAATGCGAAACGGCTGGCAGTCGGAAGCCCTTATGGAGTGGGGGTTCAACCTGGTGGACTCGGGCACTAAACTGCAAACCAACGGGGACTCATTCCAGTCGATTCGTGAGGGGGACTTCCTGTTTAGCCGACAGGGCTTCCTCGCCTTCTCTCACGAGAGCTACGGTCGCTTCTCCGCTGGGAAGCAATGGTCGGTCTACTACGACGTCGCCGGGATCACCGATTACTTTATCTTTACCGGGGGACTGGCGTCGGGTACCTATAACTTTGACAGTGACGGGGGGCTGTCCGGGACGGGGCGGGCCGACAATGCCCTTCAGTACCGCAACAGCGTTGCCGGATTGAAGATAGGTTTGCAGTACCAGGCTAAGGGGGAGGGCACCATCAGTGTGATTTGTGACCCGGAGACCACAGTCACGCCTTGCGATGAGCTTGACGCCTTGTCGGTGGATTATGATGACAGCTGGGGGCTTTCGCTGGTGTATCCCTTCTACGATTTCTCCATCGGCGTGGCCTACAACCGTGGGGACTTTGAGTCATCCCGCGCCGGGAAAGGTAAGGATGAGGCCTGGATCGTCGGATTTAGCTATGGCGAGCTCTATCGGCCCGGAGCTTTTTTGGCGCTGAACTACGCCGACAGCGAGAACCATGAGATCGATCACCAGAACGTGCCCTACGATGCCAACGGTTACGAACTGATGTTTGGGTACACCTTTGCCGGCGATGCCACCCTGGTGGCGGGGTTAAACCGGCTTGAGTCCTCCGACAGCGCCTACGAGGAGGTGAATGGTGACTATCTCAAGAACCTGTATGTCATCGGGGTGCACTACCAGTGGGGGAGCCAACTGAGGGTGTTTGCCGAGATTAAGATCGATGACAGCGAGTTTGGCTTTGAGAAAACCTCGGAGGAGAACCTCTACGGCGTCGGCGCCCGTTACTTCTTCTAACCGGCAGCCTTGGTTGACCGAGGCCCAGGGGTAACAGCTTTTGCAAACCCTGGCATGAACATGCGCTCTTAAGACCTCTGGTGCGCACCAGAAGGTCAGGGTCAGGAGGAGTTACAGAGGTACTGGATAAAAAACACCGGCCTGGGCCGGTATTTTTTGTGCGTCATGTCATTAAATGCGCCGGCACTTTGGTAGTGCCTCACAAAAACAGGGCAGCCAATGGCTGCCCTGGGAAGTTTTGTGAATCTGTACCTATCAGGCCCGCTGCGGTTCGGCACCGGCATCGGGGTTGCCGTAGACTTCGGCATCGAGCTCCCCTTCGCTCTTGGCGACGATGACGGAAACGGCGCTGTCCCCGGTGATGTTGACGGCGGTCCGGACCATATCCAGCAGACGGTCAACCCCCAGGATCAGGGCGATCCCCTCTACCGGCAGGCCCACCTGCTGCAGCACCATGGCCAGCATGATGAGGCCGACCCCAGGTACCCCGGCGGTGCCGATGGAGGCGAGGGTGGCGGTCAGGATCACCATCAGCATGTCTGCGACGGAGAGGTCCACATTGAAGACCTGGGCGATGAAGATGGTGGCGACCCCCTGCATGATGGCGGTGCCGTCCATGTTGACGGTTGCGCCCAGGGGCAGGGTGAAGGAGCCGACCCGGTTGTGAACACCCAGGCGCTTCTCGGCGTTATCCATGGTGATCGGCAGGGTTGCCGCGGAGCTGGCGGTGGAGAAGGCGTACATCTGGACGCTGGCCATCTTCTTCAGGAAGGTGATGGGGTTTTGCCCGCCGACAACGCTCAGCAGTAACGGGTAAACCACCAGCGCGTGGAAGATCAGGACGCCCAGTACGACGAAGAAGTACTTCACAACGGATTCGAAGGCTGCCAGGTCCAGGGTCATCCCCAGCTTGGCGATCAGGCCGAAGACGCCGAACGGGGCCAGGATCATCACGATGTTGACGATCTTAAGGACCACCTCGTTAAGCTCATTGAACAGCGCACGGACCTGGCGGGTCTTGTCGCCGAGCTGGGCGATAGCGAAGCCAAAGATAATTGCAAAAACAATGATCTGCAGCATGTTGCCTTCGACCATGGCAGCCAGAGGGTTACGGGGAACCAGGTCGATCACCACCTGGGCCAATGAGGGCGCCTCCTTGGCGGCAAAGGCCATCTCCTCCTGTTGCAGCGAAGCACTGCCCGGGTGGATAAGGATGGCGGCGGCCATGGCAACGGAGATGGCGATGGCGGTGGTCAAAAGGTAGAGGGCCACGGTCTTGCCACCGAGCCGTCCCAGCTTCGAGGGCTCGGACAGGTTACAGGTTCCGCAGACCAGGGAGACAAATACCAGGGGAACCACCAGCATGCGAAGGGCTGACACGAACACGGAGCCCAGGACATTAAAGATCCCGTCAGTAAAGAGGGTTTGAACCCATTCACTGCCCGGCAGAAGATTTCGAAGCAGCATGGCTGCCAGGATCCCGGCAAACATACCGAGTAGGATCTGGGTGGTCAGCCCCATTTTATTTGGCGATTTCGTCATCATGTAACTTCCTTTACATCTTTTATCGTTTTTCTAATGGCCGATAGCCTATCAGGAACGTCAGGCAACAAAAAAGTCCTTAGGTGAAAGGGTTTCGTGATTTCCGTGGAGAATTGTGATGCGATGATCTCATTACGTGGCATTTGTAACTGAGCATTGGCGGTTTGGTGGCTTGTGTGTTTGTTGAGTGTTGCCGGATGTTTTAACGAATGTTGTCGCCAGTGTTGCACCTAAATCGGCTGGCGTTGCGGTTGAGTCCGATGCCGGAGATTGCTCAGGGGGTGGATGTTCCCTTTTTCATTTCAGACGCTTCTGCGCACCCATGCCTTTATTAGCGCAAGACTTTAACCGGCGTGACTCGGTTTGGCTTTCCCGCATGGTGGGCGTGAAAGGTATGGGTGGGCGAGAGACCAATGGCATCCGGTGTGAGGGTCGCCGAGAACGAGCAGGGGGCCAGCATTGGCTGGCCCCCTGCTGCTGAGCGAGTGATTGTCAAACACGCTGGAAGGGGTAGATGCTGCCGAGCTTCAGCAGCTGGGTCAGCTCATCGAGGGCCGTCTGACTCTCCAGCAGAAGGCTGGGGTCCCGCAGATCATCGCGACTGAGACGATCCCGGTAGTGACGCTCTACCCAGGCACTCAGGTGCTGGTAGTTCTCCTCGTCCATCAGGCAGGCGCTGTTGACGGCCTGACGCTCCGCCGCCGACAGGGCCACCCGTAGTCGAAGGCAGGCGGGACCACCACCGTTTTTCATGCTCTGCTTAACATCGAAGTGGATCACGTCGCTGATGGGACTGTCCCCCTCGACAAGGTACTGAAGGTAAGCGGCCACTTCGCCATTTTCCTGGCACTCGGTGGGCGCGATGATGACATGGCGGCCATCGGGCAGGGTGACCAGCTGGGTATTGAACAGGTAGCTGCTGACGGCAGAGGAGATGGATACTGCGCTGGTGGGCACCTCCATAATGTGCAGTTGCTCGCCAAACCGCTGCCGGATCTGAGCCAGCGCGTCCTTTTGGTTGAGGAAGGCCTGCTCGTGGCACAGCAGCAGGTTGCGGTTCCCCACGGCGATCACGTCGTTGTGAAATACCCCCTGATCGATCACCTCGGGGTTTTGTTGAATATAGAGGGTGTGGGCCGGATCCAGTTGATGGAGACGGGCCACCGCCTGGCTGGCTTCCAGGGTATGGCGGGCGGGGTAACGCTGGGGCGCGGGTTTGCTGGAATCGTAAGCGCTACGCCCGTAAACAAACAGCTGCAGGCCCTGATCGCCATAGGCGCTGCAGAGCCGGGTGTGGTTGGCGGCACCTTCATCCCCGAAGGCTTCGTGCCCCGGCAGGGCACTGTGATGCACGAAATGGTTGGGATCGCCAAAGACCGCTTTCAGGGTTCGTCCGGTCTGGGCCGGTTCAATGGCCCGGTGCAGTTTATTGACCAGGTTGGCTGGTGTGAAGTGCACCTTGCCGTCAGCGCTGTCAGCACTGGGGGAGACGGTGGCGGCGTTGGCACTCCACATGCTGGAGGCGGAGTAGCAGGCCATCAACAGCTGCGGGGCCTGCTGGTAGGCGCGATCCAGGATCTGCCCCGGCGTACCGCTAAATCCAAGTTGCTTCAGGGTATCCAGGTCAGGCCTGGCCTGGGGGGCAAGCACCCCCTGGCAGAGGCCGAGACGGGAGAGCGACACCATCTTGTCCAACCCCTGCAGTGCCGCTGCCTTGGGGTTAGAGTGGGCGTCCGCGTTGGACTGTGAGGCGACATTGCCGAAAGAGAGGCCGGCATAATTGTGTGTCGGCCCCACCAGTCCATCAAAATTGGCTTCGAGGTGCATCGGTTCCCTCCGTTTTTAAACACTGCAGTTCGGGACATCCCCGTAAAGAGGCTCAGTATACGGGCTTAGGAGGGGTGGACAAGGGTGAGAAACAGCACAAAAAGCCAACATCTGCATAACTATTTCTTGCTTGTCGCCAACCAATGCATTAGTACTTTGCGCAACTGCGTGTTCAGTCGATAAAAAGTTAAACTGCGCAAAAATCGGCTTAGCAGAGGGCTTAACCCGGCGCTAGGGTTGAAGTTGATCCCTCATGCCTCTATATATGAGCCAATCTAATTCCACCGCATTTTATAAGGTCCGAACCTGTCAATGGGCAAATCCCTGGTCATTGTGGAGTCGCCAGCCAAGGCGAAAACCATCAATAAGTATCTCGGCAAAGATTTTGTCGTGAAGTCTTCGGTGGGTCACATTCGTGATCTGCCGACTTCCGCCAGTCAAGCCGCGAATAAGCCGGTCCCCACTAAGACCGCCGCCGAAGTGCGTAAGATGGCACCGGAAGATAAAGCCCGATATAAAGCAGAGCGTGACTACAAGTCATTGATTGCAAGGATGGGGATCGACCCGAAAAACGGCTGGAGTGCCGACTACCAGATCCTGCCTGGCAAGGAGAAGGTGGTCAAAGAGTTGCAGACCCTGGCGGAGAAAGCCGATACCGTTTATCTCGCAACGGATTTGGATAGAGAGGGGGAGGCGATCGCCTGGCACCTGCAAGAGGTGATCGGCGGTGACGATGCCCGCTACCGTCGGGTGGTCTTTAACGAGATCACCAAGTCGGCGATCCAGGAGGCATTTGCCCATCCGCTGCATCTGGATCACGCCAAGGTGGATGCTCAGCAGGCTCGTCGCTTCCTGGACCGCCTGGTAGGCTTTTCAGTGTCTCCGCTGCTGTGGAAGAAGCTGGCCCGAGGCCTCTCCGCCGGTCGGGTTCAATCCGTGGCGGTCCGCCTGATTGTGGAGCGGGAGCGGGAGATCCGTGCCTTCGTGCCGGAGGAGTTCTGGGATATCCATGCGGATCTGGGCCTGGCCAGTGGCCCAGCTTTGCGTATGGAGGTGGCGAAATACCAGGGTTCAGCGCTGAAGCTGGAAAACAAAGCCCAGGCCGATAAGGCACTGGCGGCGCTGAACGCAGCCAGCTACGTGATCAGTAACCGGGAAGATAAGCCCAGCTCCAGCCGTCCCTCCGCCCCGTACATCACCTCCACCCTGCAGCAGGCCGCCAGTACCCGGCTGGGCTTCGGGGTGAAAAAGACCATGACCCTTGCCCAGCGCCTCTACGAGGCGGGGCACATCACCTACATGCGTACCGACTCCACCAACCTCTCCAAGGAGGCGGTGGCCAATGTGCGGGATTACATCGGCAGCGAGTATGGGAAGAAGTACCTGCCCGAAGCCCCGAACCGCTACGGCTCGAAAGAGGGCGCCCAGGAAGCTCACGAAGCGATCCGTCCCTCGGATGTGACGGTCAAGGCCGCCAGCCTTTCTAACATGGAGCGGGATGCGCAACGTCTTTACGAGCTGATCTGGCGCCAGTTCGTGGCGTGCCAGATGACGCCGGCGAAATACGATGCCACCACCATCACCGCCAAGGCTGGCGACTATGAGTTAAAGGCCAAGGGCCGCATCATGGTGTTCGATGGTTGGACCCGTGCCCAACCGCCGGCGGGACGTAAAGGGGAGGAGGACAAGACCCTTCCCAATGTCACTGTGGGAGAGTCAATGACCCTCAACGCACTGGACCCGAAACAGCACTTCACCAAGCCCGTGGCGCGCTTCAACGAAGCCTCCCTGGTGAAAGAGTTGGAGAAGCGGGGCATCGGCCGCCCCTCTACCTATGCTGCGATCATCGGTACCATCCAGGACAGGGGCTACGTTCGGGTGGAAAACCGGCGCTTCTTTGCCGAGAAGATGGGGGAGATCGTCACCGATCGCCTGGTGGAGAACTTCCCCGAGCTGCTTAGCTACGACTTTACCGCGTCCATGGAGGAGACCTTGGACAAGGTCGCGCGGGCCGAACTCGACTGGAAGCACGTTTTGGACGAGTTCTACCTGGACCTGAGCCAGAAGCTGGACACCGCCGAACTGGATGTGGACGAGGGCGGAATGCGCCCCAACCAGATGGTGCTGACCGACATCCCCTGTCCGACCTGCGACCGTCCCATGGGAATTCGAACGGCGACGACCGGGGTTTTCCTCGGTTGTTCCGGCTATGCCCTGCCCCCCAAGGAGCGTTGCAAGACCACGGTTAACCTGACGCCGGGCGAGGAAGCGGAAGCGATCACCTCGGATGATCAGGAGGCGGAGGCGTTGATCACCCGCCGTCGCTGCGAGATCTGCGGCAGTACCATGGACAGCTACCTCATCGATGAGACCCGCAAGCTCCATGTGTGCGGGAACAACCCGGTGTGCGAAGGCTACGAGGTGGAGAAGGGCAGCTTCAAGATCAAGGGCTACGATGGCCCTATCATCGAATGTGACCGCTGCGGCGCCGATATGGAGCTGAAGAATGGTCGCTTCGGTAAGTACTTCGCCTGCACCAACACCGAGTCTTGCAAAAACACCCGCAAGCTGCTGAAAAACGGCGAAGTAGCGCCTCCGAAGGAGGATCCGGTGCCGCTGCCGGAGCTGCCCTGTGAAAAGTCCGATGCCCACTTTGTCCTGCGGGACGGGGCGGCGGGGCTGTTCCTGGCGGCAAGCACCTTCCCGAAGAGTCGGGAGACCCGGGCGCCCAAGGTGGAGGAGTTGCAGCGCTTCAAGGACCGGATCTCGCCAAAGTTCCACTACCTGGCGGAAGCACCAGCGGCGGATCCCGATGGTCACCCCTACCTGCTCAAGTTCAGCCGTAAGAGCAAGGAGCAGTACGTGGCGTCGGAGCTGGATGGCAAGGCCACTGGCTGGGTGGCCAAGTTTGACGGCAAGCAGTGGCACGAAGAGCAGACGAAAAAGAGCAAGGCGAAAAAAGCCAAGGACGACTAGCCCCTGAGTCGAGGGAGCTGCCGGTAACGGTGATCGAAAAGGAGGGCCCTGTGGTCCTCCTTTTCTGTTCTCGAACCGTCGAAAATGGTTTGCGTTTTCGGCGACCAGAGAAGATTCGTCCCCTCTGCGGTGGACAACTTATTCCATTGAGGCTTGCAATTATGCTAACAATATAACTTAAAAGCATGAGAGAAGCAGGGAAGCGATGAAGCTGCAGCAACTGAGATACATCGTCGAGGTAGTGAATAACAACCTCAATGTTTCGGCCACCGCCGAGAGCCTTTACACCTCGCAGCCTGGGATCTCCAAGCAGGTGCGGATGCTGGAGGATGAGCTGGGGATCCAGATCTTCGGCCGTAGCGGTAAGCACCTCACCCATGTCACCCCAGCGGGTGAGCAGGTGATTGCGATTGCCGGGGATATTCTTGGAAAGGTTGAGGGGATCAAGAAGGTGGCGGCGGAGTATACCCAGCCGGATCGGGGGGATCTGCATATCGCCACCACCCATACCCAGGCTCGGTACGCCCTGCCGGAGGTGATTCAGCGTTTTATCCAGCGCTACCCGGACATCAATCTGATGATGCACCAGGGCACACCGGAGCAGATCTGTGACATGGTGGCCCGGGGCGAGGCGGACTTCGCCATCGCCACCGAAGGGATCCACCTCTACCACGACCTCATCATGCTGCCCTGTTACCACTGGAACCGCTCCATTGTGTTCCATAAGGATCACCCGTTGGCGAAGTGCAAGACCCTGGATCTGCAGGAGCTGGTCAAGTATCCGCTGGTGACTTACGTGTTCGGCTTTAACCGTAATTCGTCTCTGGAAAAGGCCTTTGCTCAGGTGGAGGGCGAGCCGAGGGTGGTGTTTTCTGCCGCCAGCGCGGATGTGCTTAAGACCTATGTCCGCATGGGGCTTGGCGTCGGCGTGATGGCGACCATGGCGCTGGAGCCGGGGGATGCAGAGGACCTGGTGGTGGTGGATGCTTCGGCGCTGTTTGAACCCAACACCACCAAGATCGCCTTTCGAAAGGGCAGCTTCCTGCGCAGCTACATGTATGACTTCATGGAGCGTTTCGCTCCCCACCTGACCCGCCCCGTGGTGGAGCAGGCGCTGGGGCTGAGGGATCAGAAGCAGATCGACGAACTCTTTGCAGAGATGACTCTGCCGATCCGATAGGGTGAGCGCCGGGCCCAAGAGCCCGGCGCTCTGCTTAGCACTCGACGATATTGACCGCCAAGCCCCCCTTGGCGGTCTCTTTGTACTTGGAGCGCATATCCTTGCCGGTATCCCACATGGTCTTGATCACCTTATCCAGGGTCACCTTGTGCAGACCATCCCCCCGGAGGGCCAGGCGAGAGGCGTTGATCGCCTTTACCGCCCCCATGGCGTTTCGCTCGATGCAGGGGACCTGAACCAGGCCGCCGACAGGATCGCAGGTCAGCCCCAGGTTGTGCTCCATTCCGATCTCGGCGGCGTTCTCCACGTTCATCACGGTCCCCCCAAGGATCTCGGTCAGTGCCGCTGCCGCCATGGAGCAGGCGACGCCAACCTCGCCCTGGCACCCGACTTCGGCGCCAGAGATGGAGGCGTTTTTCTTGTAGAGGATGCCGATGGCCGCCGCGGTCAGCAGGTAGCGGCTGCAGGTTTCTCTGTCCACCGGCTGGATGAATTTGTCGTAGTAACACAACACTGCGGGGATGATCCCGGCGGCGCCATTGGTGGGGGCGGTAACAACCCGGCCCCCGGCAGCGTTCTCCTCGTTGACCGCGAGGGCAAACAGGTTGACCCAGTCCATGGCGTTCAGGGGATCCTGGCTGGTGCGACCTTCCGCCTGGAGACGACGGTAGAGCGCTGGCGCGCGACGGCGCAGTTTCAGGCCCCCTTCGAGGATCCCTTCACTGCGGCAGCCGCGGTCGACGCAGGCGCGCATGGTCTGCCAGATCGACCAAAGGGCATCGTGGATATCCGACTCTTCGCGCAATACCTTTTCGTTGGCCAACATCAGCGATGAGATGGAGAGTCCATGCTCAGTGCAGAGGGCCATCAGTTCGGTAGCGGTGTCGAAGGGGTAAGGTTGGGGCTGTGCCACCTGGTTGATCGGCTGGCTGCTTTTGATCTCATCCTCATCCAGAACGAAGCCGCCACCAATGGAGAAATAGGTGCGCTGATAGAGCAGGGTATCCCGACTCATCGCCTTCAGCGTCATGGCGTTGGCATGCTCCGGCAGGGATTTGCGGCGATGGTAGGTGATGCCGTTGGCTCGGGTCAGGGCCACCTGCTGTTCATTGCCGAGCATCAGGGCCTGACGTTCGGCAATCTGGGCCAGTTTCTGCTCAACGGTGTCGGGATCACAATGCTCAGGCTCCTCCCCAAGCAACCCCAGTACCACGGCTTTGCCGGTGCCATGGCCTTTTCCGGTCTGGCCCAGGGAGCCAAACAGCTCCGCCTGCACCTCGGTGACCGCATTCAGCTTGCCTTCACGGCGCAGATCGGCGACGAAGCGGTTGGCAGCGCGCATCGGTCCAACGGTGTGAGAGCTGGAGGGGCCGATGCCGATACTGAACATGTCAAAAACGCTGATCATTCCTGTGTCCTTGTTCTGGTTTTATTCCGATGCCGAGCACTCTACCTCGATGGTAGACTAGCCCCAAACAGCGCCAATCAATTTCTTCAAAGGAGCGTGTAAATGGGACCTGTCATGGCGGATCTGATCGGTACTGAACTGACCGATACGGACCGGGCCCTGTTGGATTGCCCGAGCCTGGGCGGCCTCATCTTTTTCTCCCGCAACTACGACACCCCCTCGCAGCTGCAGGCGCTGATTGAGCAGGTGCGTGCCAGACGACCGGAGCTGCTGCTGTCGGTCGACCACGAAGGGGGACGGGTGCAGCGTTTCATCGACGGGTTCACCCGCTTGCCACCGGTGGGGGCCCTGCTGCCCTGTGCCGAAGGTGACCTGCCCCTGGCCTGCGACTGGGCCAAGGAGATGGGCTGGTTGATGGCCGCGGAGTTGCGGGCGGTCGATATCGATTTTAGCTTTGCGCCGGTACTGGATCTCAACGGTTGCTCCGAGGTGATCGGTTGGCGGGCGTTTGCTCCCGAGCCTGAGGCGGTGATCGCTCTGGCTGGAGCCTACCTGGCCGGGTTGAGGGAAGCGGGCATGGCGTCTGTCGGCAAGCACTTTCCCGGTCATGGCAGTGTGCAGGCTGACTCCCACATTAGTGCACCGGTGGACAGCCGCAGCCGGGAGGCTCTGGAGCAAGACATGGCACCCTTCCGGGCTCTGTCGTCGCATCTGCAGGCGATCATGCCTGCCCACGTGACCTACCCGGCGGTGGACCATCGTCCGGCGGGGTTCAGCCCGGTCTGGATCCAGAGCATACTGCGGGATCAGATGCAGTACCACGGCGTGATCTTCTCTGACGATCTCGGCATGGCCGGAGCGGCGGGGGTGGGCGCAATGGATGCTCGAGCCCAGGCTGCACTGGCGGCGGGATGCGATATCGCCCTGATCTGTAACCAGACGGAGCTGGCCATTGAGGTGGCTAAGTCGATCCCCGCCTGGTCCTCGGTGCCGGCTGCCATCCGGGCACTCAGAGGCGCAGAGCGGCAAGAGCCGGTGGCCTTGCGGCGCTCCTCTCGCTGGCAGGACGCCGAGTCGCTGGCGAAAACCTTGTGTGAGGAATGGCAAGGGCGCGGATAAAGCACCATTCTTAAGCGGAGATCTCGAAGGAGAAAGGCATGATCCTCTATCTACATGGCTTTGATGCGACCAGTCCCGGCAACCATGAAAAGGTGATGCAGCTGCAGTTCATCGATGACGATGTGCGTTTCCTCAGCTACTCCACCCTGCATCCCAAGCACGATATGCAACACCTGCTCAAAGAGGTGGATAAGCACATCAAGCTCAGTGACGACCCCAGCCCCGTCGTTGTGGGAGTCGGCCTTGGCGCCTACTGGGCCGAGCGTGTTGGCTTCCTATGCGGGATCCGCTCGGTGCTCTTCAATCCGAACCTCTGGCCAGAGGAGAACATGACGGGCAAGATCGATCGGCCGGAGGAGTACGAGGATATCGCCTCTAAGTGCGTGTCGCAGTTTCGGCAAAAAAATCGGGGCCGGGCACTGTGTATCCTGGCGCGAAAGGACGAGGTTCTGGACACGGGCCGTATCGCGGAAGCCCTATCCCCCTACTACCCGGTGATCTGGGACGAGGTGGAGGGTCACAAGTTCAAGTCGATCAGTGCCCATCTGCAGGAGATCAAAGCCTTCAAGTCGGAGTCTGAAACCGTTTGAAGCCCAGCGTTGGTAGCGATGGCCTGACAGGAGGCTGTGAATGAAGAGCGTATTGGCCCGGGTGTCGGGAAAGGTCCAGGGGGTGTGGTTTCGCGCCTCTACCCTGGAGCAGGCCCAGCGTCTCGGGGTAACCGGCTATGTCCGTAACCTGGATGATGGTCGCGTCGAGATCCTGGCCCAGGGCGGTGATAATGCTGTGGAAGCGCTGATAGATT
The DNA here is from genome assembly GCF_039544205.1 of Ferrimonas gelatinilytica. NCBI lineage: Bacteria > Pseudomonadati > Pseudomonadota > Gammaproteobacteria > Alteromonadales > Ferrimonadaceae > Ferrimonas > Ferrimonas gelatinilytica. The sequence goes on from NZ_BAABLF010000006.1 coordinate 92,865, forward strand.
GGGCCCGAAGTGGGCCCAGCTCCGCCAGTGTCAGCGAGCTTTTGGCCGATGAGTATGACGGTGAGGATCTCTACCTGGATTTCGAGATCCTCGATTAACCGCTGTCAGGGGTTTCTCACTCTCCAGGCTGTGCCATCCGCCGGATCTGCACCACCAGCCCCATTTTGGGGTGATCGAAGTAGTGGATCTCCCGACTGCGGGCGCGACGGTTCTGATCCATCCGGATGGTAAACAGGTAGGGCTCGCTGGCCCTGGGGGTGTCGGCCGCGTCGAGGTCGTCGGCGCTGTCTGCCTGAATCAGCTCAGATACTTCGTTCTCCTCTCGCTCCCATTGCCGCTCTCCCGGTTCACGCAGGTCAAGGCGGGCCTCGATAAAGAGGTAGCGGTCAAGGTAGATATTGAGCCAACCATTAAGTTGCCAGACGGGTACTGCCATCTCGGGTTCAAGGATTTCGCTGCTAAAGTAGCTCGGCTGTGACGCTTCCTCCGTCTCGGATCTCTTTTTGATGCGCCCATCGAACTCGAACGTCTCCGAGAAGTTACGGCCGCCAAAGAGCAGCACCGGGCTGGCGGAACGGCGGCTGTAAACGGGCATCTGCCAACCGGTGTGCAGCAGCAGGGTGTGGCCATTTCGGGCCAGTTGCCGGGCTTGCGGGCCAAGCTGCAGCATCGATTCCGGTAGCAGGTAAGCTTCTCCCTTGGCCGGATTGCCCAAAGTTTTGGCGGCGGCCACCAGTGGCAACTGGGTCGGCAGCGGCGGCTGGTTCGCTTGCTCCTTCTGGCGGCACCCTTCGGGATCTTGCAGCCATTGGGTGGAGTTGCAACCGTTCGCTGCCTGGTAGATGGCGGCTGTATCCGGCAGCCACAGGGGGCTCAGCAGATCGATGCCACGCCGGGCTGACAGCGGGACGGTGTCATCCGGCCAGCGCTCCGAGCTTTGGTCATCGCGGCTGAATGCCAGAACCTCGACCTCGAACCAGGTGGCGGCATTGGCGGCTGCGGGCAGAGCGAGGCAGAGCAGCAGCACGGGGAGTAACAGGGTTTTCACGAGTGATGAACCTCTTGGTGAAGATCGGCGGACACCAGATCCAGCCAATGGTTGACCGCGGCGATGCGCTCGGCGGCATCCTCCATCGGTTGTTGGAATCGCAATTTGGTCGGTCCGTCCATTCTAAGCTTACCGGCCTGGGATTGCAGCAGGGCGATCAGGGTGGTGGCCTGGACTGGAGTCTGTTCGCTGAAATCGAAGCTGCCGCCTTTGGCGCTGGCCTCGATGCGACGGATCCCCAGCTGGCTGGCTCTGAGTTTCAGCTTGGCCAGGGCCAGCAGGTTCTCGGTGGCAGCGGGCAACCGGCCAAAACGGTCGATCAGCTCAATCTTGGCCTCCACTAAGGCCTGCTCGTTGCGACAGGAAGCGATCTGCTTGTAGATCGACAGTCGGGTATTGACGTGGGGAATGTAGTCTTCCGGCAGCAGTGCCGGGATCCGTAGCTCCAGCTCTGTCTGCTCCGACAGCAACTGGTCCATGGAGGGCTGCTGTCCCGCCTTGAGTGCTTCGACGGTCTGCTCCAGCATCTCCATGTAGAGGGTAAAACCGATCTTGGCGATGTGGCCGCTCTGCTCATCCCCCAACAGCTCACCGGCACCGCGGATCTCCAGATCCTGGGTCGCCAGCATAAAGCCTGCCCCAAGATCTTCAAGCTGCTCAATGGCTTCGAGCCGTTTTTGCGCATCCTTAGTCAGTTTGCCCTCTTTGGGGGTCAACAGGTAGGCATAGGCCTGGTGGTGGGAGCGGCCTACCCGGCCCCGCAGTTGGTGTAACTGGGCCAGGCCGAATTTGTCGGCCCGCTCGATCAGGATGGTGTTGGCGCTGGGGATATCGATGCCGGTCTCGATGATGGTGGTGCACACCAGCAGGTTGAACCGGCCATGGTGAAAATCGCTCATCACCCGCTCCAGTTCCCGCTCCCGCATCTGGCCGTGGGCCACCACGACCCGGGCTTCCGGCACCAGTGCGGCCAGATCTTCGGCGCACTTGTCTATGGTTTCGACGCTGTTGTGCAGGTAGTAGACCTGGCCACCCCGGAGGATCTCCCGCATCAAAGCCTCGCGCACCAGGGCAGGGTCCTGGGGCCGGACAAAAGTTTTGACCGACAGGCGGCGCTTGGGCGGGGTGGCGATGATGGAGAGATCCCGCATGCCGGACATCGCCATGTTGAGGGTTCTGGGGATCGGGGTGGCGGTGAGGGTCAGAATGTCTACCTCCGCCCTCAGTGCCTTGACCTTCTCCTTCTGACGCACACCGAACCGGTGCTCCTCGTCCACCACCAGCAGCCCCAGATCGGTAAAGCGGATGTCACTCTGCAGCAGCTTGTGGGTGCCGATGATGATGTCGATCTTGCCCTCCGCCAGGGCCGCCATCGCTTTCTTCTGTTCGCTGGCGGTCTTGAAGCGGGACATCACCTCGATCCGCACCGGCCAGTCTGCGAAGCGGTCGAGAAAGTTTTCGTAGTGCTGCTGGGCCAGCAGCGTAGTGGGTACCAACACCGCGACCTGCTTGCCTGCATGGACCGCAACGAAGGCCGCCCGCATCGCCACCTCGGTTTTACCGAAGCCCACATCGCCGCACACCAGACGGTCCATCGCATTGGGGGCGCGCATGTCGCTGAGTACCGCTTGGATGGCATTGGCCTGGTCCGCCGTTTCCTCGAAGGGGAAGCCGGCGGTAAAACGGGCATACTCCGCTTTGTCCAGGGCGAAGCGGTGTCCGGGCTTGGCCTCGCGCTGGGCGTAGATCTCCAGCAGCTCTGCCGCTACGTCCCGTACCTTCTCTGCGGCCTTGCGGCGGGTTTTCTCCCAGGCTTCGGAGCCCAGTTTGTTGAGCGGGGCGTTGGTGTCATCGCCCCCGCTGTAACGGCTGATCAGGTGCAGGGCGCTCACCGGCACATAGAGTTTGGACCCGGTGGCGTACTCCAGCTTCAAAAACTCTGACACCATGCCGCCGGCATCCAGGGTTTCCAGCCCCAGGTATCGGCCGACGCCATGCTTGAGGTGCACCACGGGTTGTCCCACCTTGAGCTCCGCCAGGTTGCGGATCAGGGTATCCGAGCTGACCCCTCTGCGGCTGCGACTGCGTCGCTGCTGGCGCACCCGGCTACCGAGCAGTTCCTGCTCGGTGATCAGCGCCAGCTTCTCTTCAGACAGCCACACGGAGCGGGCCAGGGGGCTGACAATCAGGCCCAGGGGCGCGTCGTCGGCGGCAAAATCGCGCCAGTGTTCGAACGTCACCGGCTTCAGGTCCGCGCTGCGCAGCAGTTCCAGCAGCGCCTCCCGGCGCCCCTCCGACTCGACGCTGAACAGGACCCGAGGCCACTGTGGCATCCCCTTGAGCAGCGGAGCTAGGGGGCGTTTCAGCTGATGGTTAACTTCGATCTCGGTAATGGCTTCCGCTTTTGCCTGAGGTGCCTTGGTGATGGCGCCGCTCTCCTGCTCCAGGGCGATGCGGCCATGGGGTTTGATGGCCGCAAACAGCTCCTCCTCCCTCAGGAACAGCTGCTCTGGCGGCAGCAGAGGCCGCAGCGGGTCCACCCGCTGGTTGTCGTATCGGCTCTGGGCATCCCCCAGGTAGTGCTGGCAGCCCCCGGGGATATCCCCGACACTGAGCAGCTGAACTTGCTTGGGCAGGTAATCGAAAACCGTTGCCGTATGCTCGAAAAACAGCGGCAGGTAAGCTTCCACGCCACCGGGCAGGATCCCCTTACTGACCTGCTGGTAGAGGGACTCCGGTTCATTGCTGATCCGCTCAAATTGCTGGCGGTAATTAAACCGGAACGCTTCGATCCCCACCTCGTCGGTGGGAAACTCCCGGGCAGGAAGCAGGGCGATCTCGGTCAGTTCCCCCTCGGAGCGCTGGCTGTCGACGTCGAAGGGGCGTATCGACTCCAACTCGTCGTCGAACAGATCCAGCCGGAACGGCTGCTCTGCCCCCATGGGGAAGAGGTCGACGATGGCCCCTCGCACGGCGAACTCGCCATGCTCGTAGACCTGCTCCACGTGGTGATAACCCGCACCGGCGAGCTGCTGGCGCAGGGCGTTGATATCCAGGGTCTGGCCCCGACGGAAGCTGAGCACGTTACCGGCGACAAAGTCCACGGGACAGAGCCGGGTCAGGGCGGTGGGCACCGGTAGGATCAGCACGCCCTGCTTGAGCGTGGGCAGCGCCGCCAGTGCCTGAAGCCGTTGGGAGACGATGTCCTGGTGGGGAGAGAAGCTGTCGTAGGGCAGGGTTTCCCGGTCGGGGAACAGCAACACAGGGTAGTCTTCCCGGCTGAGGTAACGCAGCTCCTGCTCGAGGTGCAAAGCGGTGGGGGTGTCTTCGGTGAGCAGCACGGTCAGACCCGCGTCCCGACGGATCAGGGCGTCGGCACAGAGGCTGCGGGCGGCGCCGGCCAGGCCGGTCAAACGCTGTTTGTCCCCCGGTCCGAGCGCCGGGGGAGTTAAGGGGGAAAAACGACTCATGGACGATCCGTATTCAGGCCGGGTGTTGTCCGGCGGTGAGAGTTAAGGCTACAGGTTGGAGTCCGCTCTGCCCACCCAAGTTCGATCCGATGGCGGCCCATGGTGCGAGGACAGGTTGGCGTTTCATCGGGGATTGTCCTTGTGTGTGGCATTGATTTTTAATTATTATCCGTGAACTTATGACTTTCGCCAAGCCACCTCTATGACCACTCCGGTGCCGCTTCTTATCGGTTTACGGTACTGGCGTGCCCGCAAGGATACGCGCTTTGTTTCGTTTATTACCCTCTTCTCCGTGCTGGGGATCACCATCGGGGTGGCGGCCCTGATCCTGGTGAGCTCGGTGATGAACGGCCTTGAGGGGCGACTCAAGGGACAGATCCTCGGGGCGGTGCCCCAGCTGGTGATCACCCCCGGCCAGGCCGACCAGGCGCGCCTCGAAGCGGACCTGGCCAGGATGCCGGAGATCCTCGCCACCGTTCCCCTGCTCACCAGCGAAGCCCTGGTGATGCGGGGAGGGCAGATGGGGGGCGTTCAGCTCCTGGGGATCGAGCCCGGCGCCGAACGGGACTACTCCCCCATCGCCAGCCATATGCTCCAGGGACGTTACGACTCCCTGGAAGGGGGGGCGTACCGGATCCTGCTTGGCAGCCAGCTTGCCCGCCAGCTTGGGATCTTCCCCGGAGACCAGGTGCGTGTCATGGCCGCCAAGGGGGCCCGTTATACCCCGATGGGGCGGATCCCCGCCCAGCGTACCTTCACCGTGACGGGGCTGTTCGAGATGGGCGCCCAGATCGACAGCTCACTGGCCCTCATCCATATCGACGATGCCCGCCGCCTGCTGCGTACACCGCCAAATTGGCGCCTCTATCTTGAGGATGCTTTTCGAGCCCCTGAAGTAGGGGAGCGACTCAATGCCCAGTGGCAGGGGCTGAGTGAGCCACCGGAGATCGCCGACTGGCGCAGCGATTACGGCCAACTGTTTTCGGCGGTGAAGATGGAGAAGCGAATGATGGCGCTGCTGCTTGGCCTGATCATCGCCGTGGCGGCGTTCAATATCGTCTCGGCACTGGTGATGATGGTCACGGACAAAACGCCGGATGTGGCGATTCTGAAAACCCAGGGGATCAGCCGGGGCGCCATCACCGGGGTGTTTTGTGTCCAGGGAATGAGCAGCGCCCTGCTTGGCACTGCGCTGGGCTTGACCCTGGGGCTCGTGCTCGCTAACCACCTTCAGCCCCTGCTGCAGGGATTGGGGATCTGGCTGCTGCCCCCGGGCCAGCCGTTACCGGTGATCATCGATCCGCTGCAGGTACTGACGGTGGTGCTCGGTGCCCTGTTCCTCAGCTTTTTAGCCACACTCTATCCCGCCTGGCGGGCGTCTCAGGTCAACCCCGCGGAGGTTCTGCGTTATGAATAAGCCCCTGTTGCAATGTCAGGACCTCGGCAAGGTGTACCGCGATGGTAAGCAGGAAACCCGGGTTCTGGCCCAGTTGAACCTGGAGGTGGCGCCCGGCGAGCTGGTGGCGGTGGTGGGCAGTTCCGGCTCTGGGAAAAGTACCCTGCTGCACTTGCTGGGAACCCTGGACAGCCCCAGCGAGGGACGAGTCCTGTTCAGGGGCCAGGATCTCAGCCGACTCAGTGAGCGGCAACGCAACCGACTGCGCAATGAACAGCTGGGTTTTATCTACCAGTTTCACCATCTGTTGCCCGAGTTTACTGCGTTGGAGAACGTAGCGATGCCGCTGAGGATCGGTGGGGCCTCACGTCGGGATGCGGAGCAGCGGGCGACGGCACTGCTGCAACGGGTGGGGCTGAGTCACCGTCTCAGCCACCGTCCCGGGGAGCTCTCCGGCGGGGAGCGCCAGCGGGTGGCGATCGCCCGGGCCCTGGCCAACCATCCGGCACTGGTGCTGGCGGATGAGCCCACGGGTAACCTGGATGAGCACAGCGCCGAGTCGGTGTACCAGCTGTTGAGAGAGCTGGCGGCAGAGCGGGGCACCGCTTTCGTGGTGGTGACCCATGATCGCCAGTTGGCGGCGCGGCTGGATAGGCAGTTGGAGATGCGAGAGGGCCACCTGGTGTCCAGTGAGGCGGTTACCCATGGTTAGGTGGCTGCCGTTTCAGATCGGCTGGCGCTTCCTGCGCAGCCGGGCCGGCAACGGGTTTGTCTCCTTTATCTCGCTCTCCTCGGTGGTGGGGATCACCCTCGGGGTGGCGGTGCTGATCCTGGTGCTGTCGGCGATGAATGGCTTTGAACGGGAGCTGAAAGATCGCCTCTTGGCGGTGGTACCCCACGCTGAGTTGCTGGCGATGGAGGGGGCGTTGCAGGATTGGCCTGCACTGGTGGCGGATGCCGAGTCCGAGCCTGGGGTGCGGGCGGCAGCGCCCTTCGTTCAGGTGGAGGGGCTGTTGCAGCGCGGCGAGGTGATGAAGCCCGTGATGCTTAGGGGGATCGACCCAGAGTGGGAGCAGCGGGTCTCCTCGGCGGCGCAGTTCATGTCTGCCGAGGCCTGGTCTAGCTTGGGGGAAAACGCCAACCACCTGGTGCTGGGTGAGGCCCTGGCCCGGCAGCTGGAGGTCGAGGTGGGGGACCGTGTATCGCTGCTGCTGCCCGGCGCCGCTGCCGGACCGCTCAGTGCACCCCGAACCCAGATCTTTACCGTCACCGGCCTGTTCGACCTCGGGGGCGAAATTGATCGCACCGCGGCTTTTATCAACCAGGCATTTGCGGCATCCATGACCGGCTTGGCCCCTGGCGGTGCCAGTGGCGTCCGCATGACCCTGACGGATCTCTTCCAGGCACCGGAGCTGGTGCGCAAGGTGGGATTCCGGCAAAGCCAGTACCTGCAACTGACCGACTGGACTCGGACCCAGGGCCATCTATACCAGGATATTCAGCTGATACGGATGCTGACCTACCTGGTGCTGGTGCTGGTGGTAGCGGTGGCTAGCTTTAACATCATCTGTTCCCTGGTGATGTCGGTACGGGACAAGGAGGCGGAGATCGCCATCCTGAGAACCATGGGGATGAGCCGGGGTGGGATCCTCACCGGTTTCATGGTCCAGGGTGCCCTCACCGGGGCCCTCGGCTGCGTCCTGGGAGCCTCTATCGGGGCCCTGCTGGCGACGCGGCTGTCCGGTATCATGGCGGCTATCGAGTCACGCTTCGACATGCACTTTCTGTCGGGTGAGGTTTACTTTATCGACTTTTTGCCGTCGGAGCTGATGATGCGGGACGTGGCCACGGTTTCCCTGCTGGCGTTTGGGGTGACCCTTATTGCCACCTGGTATCCAGCGTGGAAAGCCAGCCGGTTGCAACCCGCCGAGCTTCTGTAGGCGTTGCAGCGGCAGGACCCGGTACTCGTGTGGTCGGGTCGTAACGAACAAGGAGTGAGAGTCTGTTATGAAAAGCGCGTCGGATCGGAACCAAGCCTCCACCATCTTAACCCGCATCCGCCTGCGGGCGCTGGAGCGGGATGACCTGAGCTTTGTCCATCACCTGAATAACGATCGTCAGGTGATGGCTTACTGGTTCGAAGAGCCCTACGAGGCATTCGTTGAACTTGAGGAGCTGTACGATAAGCATATCCATGACCAGTCGGAGCGACGCTTCATCGCGGAGAATATGGATGGTGAGGCAGTGGGGCTGGTGGAACTGGTGGAGATCACCCACATCCATCGTCGTGCGGAGTTCCAGATCATCATCGATCCGATCCACCAGGGGAAGGGGTACGCCCGTGAGGTGATGAGCCAGGCGGTGAACTACGCCTTTAAGGTGCTCAACATTCATAAGCTCTACCTGGTAGTCGCGGTGGACAATACCAAGGCGCTCAAGCTCTATGAAGACTTCGGCTTCGTCGAGGAGGGCCGCCTTGTGCAGGAGTTTTTCACCAATGGTTACTACCGTGACGCCATCCGCATGTACATGCTGCAGAGTGATTACCTGGCGCGGGATCCCCACACCGCCATCGATGCTCCCCATTGATTGGGGGCAGTGAAAAGGGAAGTGGCAGGGAGAGCGGTTGGGAGTGCGACCGTTCCTGTAGGAGAAGCCATGGGCTTCTCCTGAGGCTGCCAGCGGCTTCGGTGCTGCGATACACTGATGCTAGGGCGCCGGCGGCGAGTCTGTTAGGATCCGGCCCCCTCATCTCTCACTGGAGTTCATCATGGCGAAAACCGCAGCGGCCCTTCATATCCTGGTAAAGCATGAGGCCAAGGCCCAGGAGTTGCTTAAGCAACTGGAGAAGGGCGCAAACTTTCAGACCCTGGCGAAGAAGCACTCCACCTGTCCGTCGGGCAAGAAGGGTGGCAGCCTGGGGGAGTTTCGTCGTGGCGACATGGTGGGGCCCTTTGATAAAGCGGTCTTCACCGGCCCCATCCTGAGCCCTATTGGTCCGGTTAAAACCAAGTTTGGTTACCACATCATCAAGGTGCTCTACCGCACCTGAGCATGCGGCCCCATCGCCGGGGCCCCTTCCACTCTTTTTTACGATACGCTGCCGGGTTTTCGCCTATCTTGCGGTCTGTGCTTCATTTACGCAGGCCCAGGGTGAGCGTTAACGGGGCGTTCTTGGCGTCAGGGCAGGGGGCGGGTTCGGGCGTTCCGGCGGCGGCGCCAGTTAAACAGGATCGAGTAACGCCAGAGGCTGTCGATCACCAGGTAGGTCAGGGCCGCGCAGATCAGGCCCAGCAGGGCACATCCGAGTAGGAAGGGGGGGCCGAAGGAGTGCAGGCTGTCGGCCAACCACTGGAAACTGAGTTGAAACTCGAAGGCACCGCGCTCCCAGTCCATCACCCAGGTGCCGAGCAGGTAGGCCAGGTAGAACATGAAGGGCATGGTCAGGGGGTTGGAGATCCACACCGCGATGATCGCCAACGGCATGTTAACGCCGGCGATGATCGCCAGGATCGCCGCCAGCACCATCTGGAACGGGATCGGCATCCAGGCGCTGAATACCCCCAGGGCCAATGCACCGCTGGCGGAACGACGGTTCAGATGCCAGAGGCTAGCCTTCTGCATCCAAGGGCCGAGTAATCTAAGGTATTTATGCTGACGGATCCGCTCAGGGTCGGGCATGATCCGTTTAAACGTTCTTCTTGGCATCTTTTGGCGATGAAATCCTAAACCCAGATGGTCAATGGACTTTTACTGGGATGGGTGGCGGCACTGACACTAAGTGTAGTTTGGCCGCTCCTGCTGCCCATCTCCGTGTTGATGATCCTCACCCTGGCCGCTGCCGTCTGGGGGCGGATCCCCTTTCTGATCGGTATCGGGCTGGGCTTGTGTTGGGGCCAGGGGTATGCCCATTGGCTGACCAGCCCGGATCGGGCCCTGGCGGCGGGGTATCACGAGGTGATCGCGAGAGTGACGTCGGCGCCAGTCGGCGACGCACTATACCAACGAACCCATTTTCGGGTCGAGAGGTTCCCTAAGAAATCCTTCCCTTGGCATGAGCCTAGACAACTGGAGCTGAGTTGGTACAACGGCCCAACTCTGTCCCTGGGAGAGCGCTACCGTCTCCTGGTTAAACTCAAAGATCCCGATGGCAGCGGTAATCTGGGGGGACACAACGGTCGTCGCCATCGTCTGGCCCAGGGGATCACCGCCATCGGCTACGTGCGAGAGGGCGAACTGTTGACGGATCCGGGCCACTGGCGCCGGGCGCTGATGGCCCGGTTGGAGGCGGGGGTTGAAGCCCTGCCCCGAGGGGATCTTATCCGTGCCTTGATGTTGGCGGACAAGCGAGGGATAAGTCAGGAACGTTGGCAGCAACTGCGTCGCTCCGGGCTTATCCATCTGATGGCGGTGTCCGGGTTGCATCTCTCCATCGTGGCTGGCCTGGTGCTGGCTTTGGGTTATGCGCTGATGCCGAGGATCTGGCCGGACCCCCGCGGCCGTGGGCGGGTGCTGGTCTGGTGGGCCGCTGGCCTGGCGGCATTGGGCTACGCGCTTCTTGCCGGCTTCGCTCTGCCCACCCAGCGTGCCCTGCTGATGGTGCTACTGGGGATGCTGCTGTTGTGGCTCAACCGTAACGCCCGACCCTGGGAGGTGTTGCTGCGGGTGGCGGCCCTGGTGCTGCTGTTCCAGCCGCTGGCCGCCATGGCCCCGGGCTACTGGCTCTCGTTTGGTGCGGTGGGGCTGATCCTGCTGTTTCACTGGCTGGGCGTCGGCTTTGGTGGCCAACGCCTCACTCAGCGCCTGCTCAGCCTCTTTCTGCTGCAGGGGGTGATCACCCTGGGCCTCTTCTTCCTGCAGGGGGCCTGGTTTGGCGAAGCGACACTGCATGGCCTCTGGGCCAACCTCCTGCTGCTGCCCCTTTTCTCCGTGTTGTTACTGCCGCTCTGCCTGTTGGCTGCCGGGAGCTACCTGCTCGGGGCGCCGCAGGAGGTCTTGCTGCTGGCGGATTGGGCGCTCTGGCCTTTGGAATTGGTGGCCCACTGGGCGGCGGCGCTGCCCTGGGGGGCCGGTGGGATCCCGCAAGCTATCCTGTTACCCGGGGTGATGTTGTTGATGGCGGCTGCCTTGGTTTGGCTGCGTCCCTGGCGCGGTTGGGGCTGGCAGGCGGCCATCCTTGTGCTGCCGTTTGCTCTGCTGCTCCAGCGGCCCGAGCCGGAGTGGCGTATCGATGTGATCGATGTCGGTCAGGGGCTGGCGGTCCTGGTTCAACGCCAAGAGGGGGCGCTGCTCTATGATACCGGTGCCGGTTTTGCCAGTGGGTTCAGTTATGCCCAGAGCGCGATCCTGCCGCTGCTTCGTGAGCGGGGGGTCGAGGCGCTGGAGTGGTTGGTGGTCAGCCATGGGGATCAGGATCATCGCGGGGGCGTCGACGCTCTGCGCGAAACCATACCGGTGGGGGGGCAGGTCGGGTTTGGCGGGCGTCCCTGCCTGCAGGGGCCCTCACACTGGCGGGGGCTGGATCTTCATTGGTACCAGTATGAGAGGGCCGGTAATGATGGCTCCTGTGTGCTGGTGCTCTCCGATGGCCAGCGCCGGGTGCTGCTGCCCGGCGATATTGAACGCGGCGGCGAGGCCCATCTGCTGGCCCAGGGGGTCAAGGGGCCGTTCGAGCTGTTGCTCGCTCCTCATCATGGCTCCAGCACCTCCAGCAGCGCCGAGTTTGTGGACGCGATGCAACCGAACTGGGTGGTCTATGCGGCGGGACGGGTCAACCGTTGGGGCTTCCCCCATCCTGAGGTGGAGCAGCGCTATCGGGCCCTGGGCAGCCGGACCTTGCATACGGGGCGACTGGGGCAATTGGAGTTTCGTTTCGATGAGGAGGCCCCAACGCGGTTTCGCAGCTATCGTCAGCAGATGGCGCCCTGGTGGTATAACCGACAATTGGCGAGTCGTTAGTGCCATCCCGGTGGCTTTTGCGCGCCCGGCATTGGTTTCCCCGTCTCGGCCCGAGTAGAATGGCCCTCCTGAAACAATGACTATCGGCAGATATGAGCGATAAACATCCCGGCCAGGTGTGGCCCACATTCAAGCGACTCTGGCCCTATGTTCGTCCCTACAAGGGGGCGTTCGTACTGGCGATCCTGGCGATGGCAGTGTACGGCGGCGTCGATGCCGCCATGATCTACCTGGTGAAGCCCCTGATCGACACCGGCTTGGCCGAGGGCAACGCCTCCGCACTGCGTTGGGCACCGGTACTGATAGTGGGACTGTTTATCATCCGTGGACTGGGTAACTTTGTCTCCACCTACTGCATGGCCTGGGTCAGCCAGCATGTGATCCGCGCCATGCGCCAGTCGGTGTTTGAGAAGTACCTGCGGCTGCCGGTGAGTTACTTCGATACTCGCTCCAGCGGCGATCTCATCTCCAAAGTGACCTACGACACCGAACAGGTCTCCCGCGCCTCCTCCAGCGCCCTGGTCTCCATGGTGCGCGATGGGTTCACGGTGCTGGCGCTGCTGTTCATCATGTTTAACGAGAGCTGGCAGCTGTCCGCCATCTTCTTCCTGGTCGGCCCCGTGATCGCCTGGGTGATCGCCCTGGTCAGCCGGCGTTTTCGCAAGGTGTCGAGAAACATCCAGGCCGCCATGGGCGGCGTCACCAGTGCCGCCGAGCAGACCCTCAAGGGGCATAAGAACGTGTTGGCCTTCGGTGGTCAGCAGCTGGAGGCGGCCCGTTTCGCCGAGGTCAACAATCGCACCCGGCAACAGAACATGAAGCTGGCCGCTGCCCAGGCGATCAGTCAACCCTCTATCCAGATCCTCGGCTCCTTTGCCCTGGCAACCGTCCTCTTTGTCGCCAGTTTCGAGAGCGTATTGCAAAACCTGACTCCGGGTTCCTTTGTGGTGATCATCGGCTCCATGATGGGCCTGATGTCACCGGTTAAGAGCCTGACGCGGGTCAATGCGGAGTTTCAGCGCGGCATCGCCGCCGCCACCAGCGTCTTCGATGTGCTGGATGAAGCGGAAGCCGAGGATAAGGGCACCGAGGTGATCGAGCATGCCCGGGGGGACCTGGCCCTGGAGCAGGTGGTATTCAGCTACCCCAACACCCTGGCTCCGGTGATCAAGGGGATTGACCTGACCATTCCTGCCGGTAAAACCGTGGCCCTGGTGGGGCGTTCCGGCTCCGGTAAAACCACCCTCTCCACGTTGCTGCCGCGTTTTTACGAGCTGGACAGCGGCACCATCCGCCTGGATGGCAAGGATATTACCCAGTTGACCCTGTCCAGCCTGCGGGCCCAGATCGCCACGGTGTCCCAGCAGGTGGTGCTCTTCAACGACACCATCGCCAACAACATCGCCTACGCCTGTCGGGACCGGGTTTCCCGGGAGCAGATCGAGGCCGCTGCCAAGGCCGCCCACGTGATGGAGTTTGCCAGCCGCCTGCCGGATGGACTGGAAACCCTGGTGGGGGAGGATGGAGTGATGCTCTCCGGTGGTCAGCGTCAGCGTATTGCCATCGCCCGAGCGATCCTGCGGGATGCGCCGGTATTGATCCTTGATGAGGCCACCTCGGCCCTGGATACGGAGTCGGAGCGGGTGATCCAGGATGCGTTGGAGACTCTGCAGCGGGGCCGCACCTCCCTGGTGATCGCCCACCGCCTCTCCACCATCGAGTCGGCGGATGAGATCGTGGTGATGGACCAGGGGCGTATCGTCGAGCGTGGCAGCCACCAGGCGTTGCTGGCCAAAAACGGTGCCTACCGTCAGCTGCACCAGATGCAGTTCGGGGAGAGTTGATGGCCCTGCGAGAATGGCTGGAGCGGGCGTGGCAGCAGGGGCACCCGCTGCTATGGGCGCTGGCGCCACTTGCGGGGATCTTCATCGCAGTGTCCGCCGTGCGCCGGCTGGCCTATCGCCGGGGCTGGCTGCAGCAGCACACCCTGGCTGTTCCCGTGATCGTGGTGGGCAATATCACCGTGGGCGGTAACGGCAAGACCCCCACGGTGTTGGCGCTGGTGGCGCTGCTTCAGCGACAGGGTTACCGCCCCGGGATCATCAGCCGTGGTTACGGCGGTGTGGCTGCACACTACCCGCTGCTCCTGACTCCGACGACCGTTGCCGCCGAGTGCGGCGATGAGCCGCTGTTGATGTACCAGCGCAGCGGTGTGCCGGTGGCGGTGGGGCCGGACCGGGTGGCAGTGGCGCAAAGCCTTATCGAGACCGGCGAGGTTGACATCATCGTCAGCGACGACGGGATGCAGCATTACCGACTTGGTCGCTTGATGGAGGTCGCGGTGATTGACGGCGAGCGTCGTTTCGGCAACGGTCACCGGCTGCCGATGGGGCCCTTGCGGGAGTCGGTGCGGCGACTGCAAGAGTGCGATTTTCGGCTCTGCAACGGCGGCCCAGCCGGGCCTGGTGAGTGGCCGATGACCCTGGAGCCGGGCCAGTGGCAAGCGGTCGATGGCCGGGGTGAAGCCAAGCCCAGTGAGCCCTGTGTGGCGATGGCCGGGATAGGACATCCGCCCCGCTTTTTTGCCACTCTGAAGGCGATGGGCATTGATCCCAAGCGCTGCATCGGCTTTGCCGATCACCAGGCTTATGAGCCGGCCTCTTTGGCCGCGCTAACGCCCGCTAAAGAAGCGTTATTAATGACCGAAAAAGATGCGGTTAAGTGCCGCGCCTTTGCCCGTGATAACTGGTATTACCTACCGGTAACTGCTAGTTTGGGGCCAGATTTTGACCGCCAATTTTTGGCAAAACTGAAGGAAAAGCTCGATGGCGTTTGACAAGAAACTGCTGGAGATCATCGCCTGCCCGGTGTGCAAGGGCAAGCTGGAGTATGACCATGACGGCCAGCGCCTGATCTGCAAGGCGGATCGCCTGGTGTATCCCATTACCGAGGGGATCCCGGTATTGCTGGAGGATCGTGCCACCCCCCTGGAGAGTCAAGACTGATGTCTTTCGTGGTGGTGATCCCGGCGCGTTACGCGTCCACGCGCCTGCCGGGCAAGCCGCTGGCGGAGATCGCCGGGAAGCCGATGATCCAGCATGTGGCGGAGCGGGCCAAGGCCTGTGGAGCGACCCGTGTGGTGGTAGCAACCGATGATCAGCGGGTGGTGGATGCGCTCACCGGCCGATGCGAAGTGTTGATGACCTCCCCGGATCACCAAAGTGGTACCGAACGGCTGGCTGAAGTGGTGGATACCCTGGCCTTGAGCGATGACACCATCGTCGTCAACGTACAGGGGGATGAGCCACTGATCCCGGAGCGGATCATTCGCCAGGTGGCGGACAACCTGGCATCGAGCTCGGCCCAGATGGCGACCCTGGGGGTGGCGATCGAGCAACCCGAGGAGATGCACAACCCCAACGCGGTCAAGGTGGTGTGTGATAAAGAGGGCCACGCGCTCTACTTCTCCCGTGCCCCCATTCCCTGGGACAGGGACGGTTTTGCTGCGCAACTCACCGTCAGCCCCGGCGCCCTGCGCCATATCGGGATCTACGCCTACCGGGCTGGCTTCATCCGTCGCTATGTCACCTGGCCGGTCAGCCCGTTGGAGACCATCGAGTGCCTGGAGCAGCTTCGGGTACTCTACCAGGGTGAGAAGATCCACGTGGCCCAGGCGCTGGAAGCGCCCCAGGCGGGGGTGGATACACCGGAGGATCTGGCCCGGGTGCGGAGTGTGCTGGAACCGCGCTAGCGTTCGAAGCTGAACCTTTGATAAACGGGCGCCCGAAAGGTGCCCGTTTTAAGTACCTGGGATCCCAAAGTCCGCCAGCCGCATCCGCGAGTGGCTCAAAGTCGTGTTACGTTTCGCGCCCCAATCAGCAGCGAGGTGGCGTATGAAGCAAGTTATCGATGGCATTTATCAAACCGGCAAGATGCATGTGAGCATCGGCCCCCATTCCGTTACCAAAACCTATACCGGCAGCAAGGCGCAACGTAACGGATTCCCCCGCGAAGTGCGTGCCCTCGAGCGCCTGCGGGGCGTGGCGGGGTTTCCGCAGCTGATCAACGCAGACTCGTCGAACTTCGCCATCACCATGAGCCGACTGCCCGGTGCCATGGCTAAGAGCCTCAACCCCCAGCAAGTTGCGCTCGTGCGTCAGCGGGTCGCGAGTATGCTGGCCCAGGGGGTGGCACGCCACTCGTTACCGATCCGGGATTTTGTGGTCAGTACCGATGGCGAAGTGGGGATGGCGGACTTCGAGCGCACCACGCTGCGCCGCTGCCGCTTCAGTCCGCTTTGGGTCGTGGCGACCCTGGTGACCCAGTACAACCTCTCTCGATTGGTCCGGGCCAACTGTCCCGAGGCGCTGGGGGCGGGCGAGCGCCTGGGATTGCACCTGGCCGATGGGGTGCGCGCCATGCTGCAGCCTCTGGTCAAGAGTAAAAAGGCGTTGCGCCGAGCGCGGCGTCGACGCTTTGAGGTCCGCCCCTCAGAGGCGTGAAAATAGCGCGGGCCCGCGTTGGCGGGCCCGTTTGGCGAGGGGAGGCTACTCGTGGTACTGGGGCCAAAGCTCCTTTTGCGTTTCCCCCACCAGGCGGCTGAGCTCCACATGGGCGGGAACCCCCTCCAGCAGAAGCTCCGTTGCCCCCCACTGGATCGACATCACCACGATACACAGTGGCAGTGCCTTCCAGTAGGGGCAGTCCAGCATCAGACTGAAGGCGATGGCACCGGCCAGCAGACTCACCAGCCAGGCCAGGCTTTGATCCTCGAGAAAGCGCAGGGCAAGATCCTGCAGCGCCAGGGCGGCGACCACGGCCGCCAGCGCCGCCCACCAGCTTGGGTTACCGATGCCCAAAAGCCGGGCACCGCCATAAACCGGCAGCAGGCTTAGCAAGAGCGCACAGAGAAGAAAGAGACCCAGTTGCATCGCCATTTCCATTTTACTGCATCTCCCGCCACAGGGTGTCTATCCAGCGCCCTTCGTCGATAAAGGCCCAGCTCCAGGACTTTAGCTCCGTCGGCAATCCCTGCTGCTGCCACTGGGCTTTGGGCTGGCCCGCCAGGGCCTCGGCCCAGCTCAGAGAGGTTCGGATCATCTCGGCGAAGCGGATCAGGTCGTCCCGGGTGGCCAGGTCACCATGGCCCGGGATGATCTGGGTCTGGTCGTTGGTCCACGTCAGCAGGGTCTCAACCCGGGCGAGGTAGCCCCGGACGGTGCCGCCGTGATCCTGGTCGATATAGGGGAAACGGTCGTGGAAGAACAGGTCGCCGGTGTGCAGTACATTGGCCTCCTTGAACCAGACCACGGCGTCGCCGTCCGTATGGCCAACTCCCAGGTGACGTACCTCCACTGTCAGGCCGTTGAAGTGCAGATCCACGCCCTCACCGAAGGTAAGCACCGGCAGCGCCGCCAGGTTGTCTGGATCCTGGCGATGCATCTGTTGCCGGACGTTGTGATGGGACATCAGGGTGGCGTGTTGACCAAAGATCGCGTTGCCGCCGGTGTGGTCACCGTGGTAGTGAGTATTGATCAACAGCTTCGGCGTACCCTCGCCATCGACCAGGGTATTGAGCTTAGCCTGGATCTTTTCCGCCAGGGGGGCGAACTGATCGTCCACCAGCAAAACCCCATCCGGGCCGGTACTGACCCCGATATTACCGCCACTGCCGGTCAGCATGTAGAGCCCGGCTCGAAGCGGCGTGGCGTCGATCTGGGTGTTGGCAAAACGGTCAGAATCTGGTGCGGCAACGGCACTGAGCGGCGTCAGCAGCATCAGTATCGCCATCAGGTGTGAGTTCATGGGATCCATCCCTTCAGGTTGGGTGTGGGGTTAATGTAATGGCAATGCCCGACAGATGGAAGCCGGGGGCGATGATCGCCCCCGGTTAGCTGTAATCGGCTATAACCAGGCGGGTCGCCAGCGGCGACAGCGGGCCAGGGTTCGACCTATTCCTGCCGAGACCCGGCTGCGCAGACGACTGAGCATCAGGTAAAGGTAGGGCACCAGCAGCAGACTGGTCAGGGTGGAAAACGCCAGTCCGCCGATGATGGCGATCGCCATGGGCGAGTAACTCGGCCCCCCCCCGGCCAGTCGGGTCTCCCACAGGGCCAGTGGCAGCAGGCCCAGGATGGTGGTAGCGACGGTCATCAACACCGGTCGCCAGCGGCTGACGGCGGCGTCGATGATCGCCTGACGCATCCGTTGTGGCGCCGGCTCATGCTGGTTTATCTGGTCTACCAGCACGATGCCGTTGTTCACCACCACCCCCATCAGCACCAGGATCCCGATCATCGCCATGACGCTGAGGTTCTGGCCGGTGAGCAGCAGGGCCCAGAACACGCCGGTGAGGGAGAACAGGATGGCGCTGATCACCGCGGTGGGCAGCAGCAAGGATTCGAACAGCGCCGCCATCACGATGTAGATCATCGCCACCGCCAGGAGCATATTGGTGACCATCAGGGCCTGGCTCTCATCCTGGTACTGGAAGCCGCCGCCAAAGCTGTAGTGGTAGCCCTCGGGAAGGCGTAATGCATCCAGCCGGGCGCGGATCGCATCGCGCAGGCGGTTGTAGTCGACGTCACTGTCGATATTGCCGCCGATCGCCAGGGCGGTTTGCCGGTTCTCATGGCGGATCTCATCCAGCCGCGGTTGCTCCGCCAGGGTGGCCACCTGCTGCAGGGTCACAACCTGGCCGCGGATCCGCGCCAGGGGTAACTGCTCAAGGCGCTCCAGCGCCTGTCGCCATTGCGGTTGCCACTGCAGGCGGATGGCGATCTCGCCACTGGGATCATGGCGGAAGGAGCGCAGGTTCTCCCCCCGCAGTGCGGTGGCGACGGTTCGGGAGGCAGCGCTCAGACTCAGTCCCAGCCGCGCCAGCTTATCCCGGTCGAAACGCACCACCAGCTCCGATTCGCTGCGGCTGATCTCGGTACGCAGATCGCTGAGACCCTCCACTTCACCGAGCAGGGGCAGAAGGTCGTCCGCCAACGTCATCAGACGCTCGGTGGAGCGGCCGTGCAGGTAGAGGCGCAGGCCGCGGTCGTCATTTCCCTGCCAGCCAAAAACCGGCCGGGCATAGGGCAGTTTGGGGAAACCCTCGGCGATCACCTTTTTCAGCTCCGGCATCGGCATCGGCAGGGGATCGGTGAGGATCAGCGTTGATTGCAAGTCGTTCGGTGAGAAGTAGCTGTAGACCGACTCGATGCCGAAGCGCGCCTGGTTGGCGTAGAGGTAATCCTCCATGGTGTTCAGCATCCCCTCGGTCACCCTGAGACTGTGACGCCCCTCCACCTGGTAGTTGATGTAGAGCCGCCGAGGATCGCCCTCATCATCGTCGCCCTGACTTATTTGCGACAAGGGGTAGGCCGTGGAGCCAAGCAGCAGCAGTGCCATCGCCCCCGTGCGGACCGGCCGGTCCAGGCACCAGCCCAGCAGACGCCGGTAGCGGGCTGCTTCCGGGGGAGCGGCGGTCTGGCCCAGTTGTCCGAAGTGATAGAGCAGCAGGGGCAGCAGGGTACGGGCGATCAGCAGGCTGGCCAGCAGGGAGAGGCAGATGGCGATGGCCACATGCTCCAGGAAGATGGTCAACTGGACCTTGACGCCGAAGATGTTGGGGAGGAACACGATGGCGGTGGTCAAGGTGCCCGCCATCACCGCCAGTACCACCCGGTCGACCCCCAGGATCACGGCCCGGCGACGATCCCGGCTGTCCTGTTGCAGCACGCTCTCTGAGACCACCACGGCGTTGTCGATCAGCATGCCAACCGCCAACAACAGCCCCATCATCGACAGGATGTTGAGGCTGTAGCCCAACAGGTACATCACCCCCAGGGTCAGGGTGATGGAGAGCGGTACCGAGATGACGATCAGCAGGGTGGTCAGCGGGTTACGAATAAAAAGCCAGAGCACGGCAAAGGAGAGCAGGGCGCCGATCGCCCCGGCCAGCGCCAGGTCCTTGAGGGACGCCTTTACCCCGTCAGCCTGATCGTCCATCACGTAGAGATCGATTCCGTCGAACTGCCGCTGGCCCCGGACCTGATCCACGACCGCCAACACCCTGTCGGCCACCTCCACCAGGTTGGCACCGGATTCCTTGAAGATATCCAGCCCCACGGCGTAGCGGCGATCCAGCAGTCTTCCCTCGGTGATCTCCGGGCGCTGGTACTGGATCTGGGCCAGATCCCCCAGGGTGAGCCCGGGTTTGACCGTCAGGGCGCGGATCGCCTCAACGGAGCGATACTCCCCTTTCTGGGTGATCTGCCACAGTTGTTCGCCCTGGCGCAGGGTGCCCCCGCTGAGGACAAAGTTCTGCTGCTTCAACCTGTCCCCCAGCCAGTTCGGGTCAATGTCGTGGGCCATCAGTCGCTCCGGTATCAGGCGGATCTGGATCTCCTGGGGTTCCACCCCGTACAGCGCCACCCGGGAGACACCGGGCAGGCGCTCCAGCGGTCGTTTCAGTTGCTGGTCCAGCAGGTCCCAGGCACCGGAGAGATCCCGGGCGGAGGAGAGACGCAGGGTGAGGATCGGCATATCCTCGGTGGAAAACTGCCAGATCAGCACCCGCTCCACATCCTCAGGCAGCAGGTGTCGCACTGCGTCGACCCGCTCCCGAACTTCGACCACCTTGCTGGCGATCGCCTCGTCCCAGTCAAAATCCAGCCGGATCCAGGACTCGGTCTGGCTGGAGCCGGAGCGCATCCGCTTGATCCCGCTCAAGGTGGCCAGGGAACCCTCCAATACCTCGGTGATCTCCCGCTCAACCTCCCGGGGCGAGCCCCCTTCGTAGGGGACCTGTACGGTGATCTGCGGGATCTCCAGGCCGGGCCACATCTCCAGGGGCAGAAGTCGTGCCGCCACCAGTCCCAGCAGTCCCAGGGCGAGGAAGGCCATGGTGACGGTGACCGGGCGGCCCAGTGCCAGCCGGGTTAGGGAACCACCGCTTGGCGCGGCGTTATTATCATGCTGCATCATGGCGCACCTCCGGCTGGCTGGCGTCAAATTGAGCGTAAAGTACTGGGATCACCACCAGGGTGAGCAGGGTCGCCAGGCTCAACCCGGCGATCACCGTGACCGCCATGGGCGCGCGCAGCTCCGAGCCCTCCCCCAGGCCCAGCAGCATCGGCAACAGGCCGAGGACGGTAGTCAGGGTGGTCATCAGGATGGGGCGAAGTCGTTGGGCGGCGGCCTGCTCGATCGCCTCCAGCTTCTCCTGGCCTTGGCGCCGCCCCTGATTGATGCAGTCCACCAGAACGATGGCGTTGTTGACCACGATGCCGCACAGCAGGATAAAACCGATGAACACCAGCACCGACAGGGGCATCCCGGCCAGAGCCAGCCCCAGCACGCTGCCCGCCAGCGCCATCGGCACCGCCGCCAGGATCAGCAGGGGTTGAAGCAGGGATTCGAACTGGCTGGCCATCACCATGTACACCAGGAATATTGCCAAGGCCAAAGCGATCTTCAGGGAGTGGCTAGACGCCTCCATCTCCTCGCTTTGGCCACCGAAATCCAGCCGCAACCCCGGCGGCAGCGGCTGTTGGCTCAATATCCGCTGCGCCGCGGCTACCCCCTCGCTGAGACTGCCATACGCCAGGTCTGCGCTGATCTGGGCTACTCGCTCCTGGTCGATCCGGGTGATGGTGGCGGGACCAATGCTTTGCTCAATCCGGGCCACCGCATCGAGGGCGATGGGACGAGGACTCTCCGGGTTGACGGTCAGGGCGGCGATGTCGTCGATCTGATCCCGGGCAGACTCGTCGGCCCGCACGCGGATGTCGATCTTGCGATCCTCCAGGGTGTAGCGGGAAGCCAGGGTCCCTCCCACTAAAGTGGCGATCCGTGACGCCACGTCGGGGGCGGTGAGCCCCAGGGCCGCCAGGCGCGGATGGTCAAAGTGGATCGCCAGCTCCGGTTGGCCATCCCTCAGACTGTTGCTGATGTCGCGAAAACGGGGATCCGCCGATAGCCGTTCGACCATAAGGTCACTGGTACGGCGCAGTTGTCCAAGATCGTAGCCGGCCAGCTCCAGGGTGATCGGCTGCTTAAAGGTGAGCAGTTGCGGCTGCTTCAGCTCGTAGGTGAGATCCGGGATCCGCCCTGCGGCGTCGCGCAGCCCGTTCATCACCGCATCCTGCTGCTCTGGCGCACTCAACACCACTTGCAAACGACCCCAGTTTTCGCCGCTGCGCTGACTGCTGGAAGCCATCAGCGCCGCGCTGCCGGCCTGGGAGTAGGCATGGGCCACGCCCGGGTGGTCGAGTACCGCCTGGGCCAGCTGAGTCAGTACCGCATCGGTGCGGCTGACGTTGGTGCCCGGGGGCAGTTGCAGTTCCAGGTAAAACTCACCCTGCGCCATGGGGGGGATCAACTCCATGCCAAGGCGTGGCAGCTGGTAGGCGGCTGCCGCGGTGATCCCAACGGCAATACCCAGGGTGAGCAGGCGGTGGCGCAGCGCCCGGGTCAGCAGCGCCGGGTAGAACCGCGCCAGCGCCCGGTAGCCGCGATTGAAGGCCCAGTCGATGGGGGCAAAGAGCCAGCGGGCGATAACGCCCACACCCTTCGCCAGGAAGTAGCCGAGGGTGAGCAGGGCGCCGGGCAACCACTGGAACAGTAGCAGGAAGGGCAGGGCAAACACCGTGGTGGCGTGCCGGCGCCAGCCCCTGCGTCGGACCGGCTTGGCGTTGCTGTCCGGCGTGTTGGGATCCGGGTTGGCAAAATGCAGGCCGGGTCGGCCTGCCAGCATGGGGATGGCGGTGAGGGCCACCACCAGTGAGGCCAGCAGGGCAAAGGTGACGGTGAGGGCCTGATCCGCGAACAGGGCGCCGGCGATCCCGTCGACGAACAGCAGCGGCAGGAACACCGCCAGCGTCGTCAGTGTGGCGGCGGTGATGGCACCGGCTACTTCCCGGGTCCCCTGTGCGGCGGCTTTTTCACTGGCCAGACCCGCTTGGCGATGCCTGTCGATGTTTTCCAGTACCACGATGGCGTTGTCCACCAGCAGTCCCACCGCCAGGGCGATCCCCCCCAGGGACATCAGGTTGAGGCTGATGTCGGCAAAGTACATCAGGTTGAAGGTGGCGATGACCGAGATGGGGATTGAGAGCGAGATGATCAGGGTGGGCCGAAGCTGGCGCAGGAAAAGAAAAATCACCCCCATCGCCAGCACGGCGCCGATGAGGGCGGCCTGAATCACCTCATCGATGGCGCGCTCGATAAAACGGGATTGGTCGTAGAGCAGAGTGATGGGGCGGCTGTCGCTGCGCTCGCCCAGTTGTGCCAGTCGCTCCCGCACCGCCTGTGCCACGGTGACGGCGTTGGCATCCCCCTCTTTGTAGATGGCGATCTCCACCGCCTCCTCCCCATCGACCCGGGCGATGTCACTGCGCTCGGCGAAGCCATCCACCACTTGGGCGATCTCCCGGAGGCGGATCTGGCGCTGGCCGTCCCGGTAGACAACGATGTTGGCCAGCTCATCGAGGCTCTGAAACTGGTTCAGGGTGCGGACCAGCAGCTCCCGACTGCCCTGGGTCAACTTACCGGCGGAGAGGTTAAGGTTTTCCGCGCCGATACGCTCCACCAGCTGCTGGGGCGTCAGATCGAGTTGGGCCAGCATCGGCAGGTCCACCAGGATCTGCACCTCCCGTACCAGTCCGCCGGAGGGGCGTACCGAGGCCACCCCGGGCACCGACTCCAGTTGGCGCTTGAGCGTCTCATCGGCCCAGCTGCGCAGGGCAATCAGGTCTTTCTCCTTCCCAGCGGGCAGCGGGACACCCAGGCGCAGGATGGGATCCAGGTTGGGATTAAAACGCAGGATCAACGGTTTCTCCACGTCCAGCGGCAGCAGGATGGCATCCAGCTTCTCCCGGACCTCCAATGCCGCCAGGTCCATCTGGGTGCCCCAGTCAAACTCCAGTTGCAGATCCGAGAGTCCTGCCCGGGAGGTGGAGGTCATGCGGCGCAACCCCTTGACGATCCCCACCGACTCCTCGATCGGCTTGGAGACCAGCTGCTCCACCTCCATGGGCGCGGCACCGGGGTAGAGGGTGCGGATGGTGAGGGTGGGGTAGCTCATCTCCGGCAGCAGGGTGAGGCCGAGGCGGGCAAAGCCGACCATGCCGAATAGCAGCAGGGTGAAGATCCCCATCCACACGGTGACGGGGCGCCGGATGGCGGTGTTGATCAGGCTCATGGTGGGTCCTTAGCGTCCGGCAGCGAGTTGCAGGGGATCAATCACCGTGACTTCGGTGCCGTCATGGAGCTGGTGGTGCCCACGGACCACCACCTGGTCGCCCTCGGTGAGTCCCGCGACGACTTCGACTTGCTCTCCCTCGCTGTAGCCGAGGGTGACCTCACGGCGCTCGGCCATTCCCTCTTTGATGACGAAGACAGCGTGCCCCAGGTCCTGTCGGATCAGGGCGATGCGCGGCAGTACCAGGGCATTCTCATGGGTATCGAAACGCAGCTGGACGTTGCTGAACATGCCGGCCTTGAGGTGACGCGCTTCGTTGTTGACCAGCAAGGTTATCTTGGCGGTGCCGGTGTCCGGATCCACCGTCGGCGCAATCCTCAGCACCTGGGCCGGTACCGGCCCGTCTACGCCCTGGAGGCTCAGCCGTGCCTCCTGCTGGAGCCGTACCCGACCGAGTTCCTGCTCCGGAAGGTGTACCACCGCATGCAAAGGGTGTTGTTGGACCACCTCGAACAACACCTCCTGGACCTTTGCCATGTTGCCGACCTTGGCGTGACGTTTGGCGATCACGCCGTCGATGGGGGCGGTGATCTGGCTGTACTGCCACTGCAACTGGGCCAGATCCCGCTGCGCCAGGGCCGCCTCCCGGCGGTACTGGAGTTTGGCGATGGTCTCTTCGCTGACCAGCTGGCGGTTGGCAATGGCGGCGAGCCGGTTCAGCTCCTGATCGATCACGTCAAGCTCTGCCTGGGCCTTGTTGAGGTGGAGCCGGTGGTGACGGGGATCCAGTGTGGCGAGGAGTTGTCCGGCTTGAACGCGATCTCCCTCTTCAACCGCCAGGGTCTCGATGATCCCATCGATGCGCGCGACCACTTTGGCCTCCTCCGGGGCCTCGAGCAGTGCGGTGGTGCGGTAGTAATGGGAAACGCTCTCCCGACTGACGGCGCCGGTTTCTACCGGCACCAGCGGGGCGGCCTTCGCCTCATCGGCGGCATTGCTCTGCTGCCCACAGGCCAGAAGCGGGGTGATTAGGAGGGTGATGATTAACCCACGGTGCAAATCCATAACGTTTTCCAGAATTGATATCGGCAGATGCCTTCGAAAAGCGAAATCCGTGCCAAATAAAATAAACTTTTAATTACAAGGGATTAGTATGATTTGGTATGGGTTAAGACTGCAGTTGTTGAGAAAATGTTAGTGCTTTTGCCTCATGGGTGGGGGATTTCACTAAAGGGGGTAATTGCGTCGGGAGCGGGTGTCCGGACATAGGCCGTTGCAGCGATTCGGTGCGGTGTCTGGGAGCAACAAAAAAGCCAACCCTTAGGTTGGCTTGTTTCTTTGTACGCCGATTATCAGCGCTGGTTGCCGGGGATGTAATCCCGCTGCGGGGCGCCGGTGTAGAGCTGGCGCGGACGGCCGATCTTGTGGCCCGGCTGGCTCAGCATCTCCTGCCAGTGTGATACCCAGCCGACGGTGCGGGAGAGGGCGAAGATCACAGTGAACATGGAGGTGGGGATCCCGATCGCCTTCATGATGATGCCGGAGTAGAAATCCACGTTGGGGTAGAGCTTCTTCTCGATGAAGTACTCGTCGGACAGCGCAATGCGCTCCAGCTCCATCGCCACGTCCAGCAGCGGGTCTTGAATGTTCAGCTCCGCCAGCACTTCGTGACAGGTTTCGCGCATCACGGTGGCTCGGGGATCGAAGTTCTTGTAAACCCGGTGGCCAAAGCCCATCAGGCGGAAGGGATCGTTCTTGTCCTTGGCACGGGCCACGAACTCGGGGATACGATCGACGCTGCCGATCTCCTCCAGCATGTTGAGACAGGCTTCGTTCGCGCCACCGTGTGCCGGACCCCAGAGGGAGGCAACACCCGCAGAGATACAGGCGAAGGGGTTGGCACCGGAGGAACCGGCCAAACGAACGGTGGAGGTGGAGGCGTTCTGTTCGTGATCCGCGTGCAGGATGAAGATGCGGTCCATGGCGCGCTCAACGATGGGGTTCACCACGTACTCTTCGCAGGGTACGGAGAACATCATGTTGAGGAAGTTGCCCGCAAAGGAGAGCTCGTTACGCGGGTACACGAAGGGCTGGCCCAGGTTGTACTTGTACGCCATCGCAGCCAGGGTCGGCATCTTGGAGATCAGGCGGATCGCAGCCACTTCACGGTGACGCTCGTCGTTCACGTCGGTTGAGTCATGGTAGAAGGCCGACAAGGCTCCGACCACGCCGCAAAGGATCGCCATCGGGTGCGCATCCCGTCGGAAGCCGCGATAGAAGTTGGCCAATTGCTCGTGAACCATGGTGTGGTGGGTCACCACATTCTTGAACGTCTGCATCTCTTTGGCGTCCGGGAGATGGCCCTTGAGCAGCAGGAAACACACTTCCAGGTAGTTGGACTGGGTTGCCAGCTGGTCAATGGGGTAGCCGCGGTGGAGCAGGATCCCTTTCTCACCATCAATAAAGGTGATCTCAGACTCGCAGGAAGCGGTCGCCAGGAAGCCAGGATCAAAGGTGAAGTGGCCATGCTTCCCCAGGGAACTGATGTCGATGACGTCATGTCCGGCAGAGCCGGATTTGATGGGAAGCTCAATGGTCTCCTGACCGGGGAGCTGTAGCTTGGCAACAGGGTTAGCCATAAGCTGGTTCTCCTTACTTTTTATCGTTATCCATTCGTTGCCTGCGCATTCTAAGTGAGCGGTGTCACAAAAGGCAATTCGCTTAACTCAACCCAAGCAATCGTTATTTTCATCTTCTTTTGTTGACTTGTGTCTAATTAACATATTTGAAAGGTATTTACGTCTCTCATAAAGCCAAAAACTGTGATGTTTGTATTTGTTTTTTGCCAGTGTATACTGGCCGCGACCTTACCGGGAGCGGCACGCCAGCAGAGGATTTCGATGGCGGCCGGTTCGAGCAGGACGCAACTTGAAAGCAACATTTTCTGCATTTAAGTGAGTCTGGAGGGGCCCCTGAAGAGGCGGTCTGGATGTCTGATGTTTCAGGAAACCAGAATGCTCGCCCCGAGGGAAAATGATAATTATTTGCTCAATGGAGCTGAGTGAGCAGAACGTGAATAAGCAAAGACCTGTCTACCTGGATCTACAGCAGATCCAATTCCCCGCGACGGCCATTGCGTCCATTTTGCACCGGGTTTCCGGTGTGGTGATGTTCGGCGCTATCGCTGTCCTTCTGTGGCTGCTGGCCACTTCGCTGGAGTCCGCCTCCGGCTTCCAATCCGTTGCTGAACTGTTCAATGCTCTGCCTGCCAAGGTGGTGATTTGGGCGATCCTGACGGCCCTTGCGTACCACCTTTGTGGTGGCATTCGCCACCTGCTGATGGACCTGGGCTTGTTCGAGGGTTCCATGGAAAGTGGCAATAACTCTGCCCGGGTGGTGTTTGCGGCTGCCCTGATCTTGTCTGTTCTGGCGGGGATCTGGTTATGGTAAGAAATGCGGCAACCCTCGGACGCAGCGGCGTCCACGATTTCGTTCTGTTGCGCGCCAGCGCTCTGGTTCTGGCCAGCTACCTGATCTTCCTGGTCGGTTACCTGGTATTGACCCCTGAACTGACCTTCTCGGTTTGGCAGAACCTCTTCGCCGGCGTGGCGATGAAGGTGTTTACCCTGCTGGCCCTGCTGGCGCTGCTGATCCACGGCTGGATCGGTCTTTGGCAGGTGCTGACCGACTACATCAAGCCGGTGGGCCTGCGCGCCTTCCTGCAGTTTGCTGTCAACCTGGTTCTGCTGGCCTACCTGTTTGCCGGCGTTGTGATCCTGTGGGGTGTGTAAGTGAGTATTTCAGTAAAAGAGTTTGATGCCATCGTGATCGGTGCCGGCGGCGCCGGCATGCGTGCAGCCCTGCAAATCTCCAAAGAGGGCAAATCCTGCGCTCTGCTGTCCAAAGTCTTCCCGACCCGCTCTCACACCGTATCCGCTCAGGGCGGCATCACCGTGGCTCTGGGTAATGCTCACGAGGACAACTGGGAGTGGCACATGTACGACACCGTCAAGGGCTCCGATTACATCGGGGACCAGGACGCCATCGAGTACATGTGCAAGACCGGTCCGGAAGCGATCATCGAGATGGAGAACATGGGCCTTCCCTTCTCCCGCTTCGAGGACGGCAAGGTGTACCAGCGCCCCTTCGGTGGCCAGTCCAAGAACTTTGGTGGTGAGCAGGCTGCCCGCACGGCCGCTGCGGCGGACCGTACCGGCCATGCCCTGTTGCACTGCCTCTACCAGCAGAACGTTAAGAATAAGACAGAGGTGTACTCCGAGTGGTATGCCCTGGACCTGGTGAAAAACCAGGACGGTGCCGTGGTCGGAGCAACCGCCATCGACATCGAAACCGGTGAGATCGTCTACTTCAAGGCTAAGGCCACGGTACTGGCCACCGGCGGCGCCGGTCGTATCTACGCATCCACCACCAACGCCCACATCAACACTGGTGACGGTGTCGGCATGGCGCTGCGCGCCGGTGTGCCGGTGCAGGATATGGAGATGTGGCAGTTCCACCCCACCGGGATCGCCGGTGCCGGGGTACTGGTCACCGAAGGGTGCCGCGGCGAAGGCGGCTACCTGCTGAACAAGGATGGCGAGCGCTTCATGGAGCGTTATGCCCCTAACGCCAAGGACCTGGCAGGCCGCGATGTGGTTGCCCGCTCCATCATGACCGAGATCCGTGAAGGGCGCGGTTGTGATGGCCCCTGGGGTCCTCATGCCAAGCTGAAGTTGGATCACCTCGGCAAAGAGGTGTTGGAGTCCCGCCTGCCGGGGATCTGTGAACTGTCCCGCACCTTTGCCCACGTCGATCCGGTGAAGGAGCCGATCCCGGTGATCCCCACCTGCCACTACATGATGGGTGGCATTCCTACCAACGTGAATGGTCAGGTGATCGGGGCCGACGAGCAGCCGATCCAAGGCCTGCTGGCGGTGGGTGAAATTGCCTGCGTTTCCGTCCATGGCGCCAACCGTCTCGGCGGCAACTCGCTGCTGGACCTGGTGGTGTTTGGTCGAGCCGCGGGTATGCACCTGGGCGAGACCCTGGATGCCCAAGGCGCCGGCCGTGACGCCTCCGAGTCTGATCTCGACGCCAGCCTCAGCCGTTTCAATCGTTGGGAGTCCAGCAAAAACGGCAGCGGTGAAGATCCGGTTCAGATCCGCAAGGATCTGCAGCAGTGCATGCAGCTCAACTTCTCCGTGTTCCGTCAGGGCGACGCGATGGCCGAAGGCCTGGAGCAGCTGCAGCAGATCGCTGACCGCCTCAAGGATGCCAAATTGTCCGACACCTCCAAGGCGTTCAATACCCAGCGTATCGAGTGCCTCGAACTGGACAACCTGATGGAAACCGCCATCGCCACCGCCAAGGCGGCCAATTTCCGCACCGAGAGCCGTGGCGCCCACTCCCGTGAAGACTTTACCGAGCGGGATGATGAGAACTGGCTGTGCCACAGCCTCTACAACCCGCTGACCGGTGAGATGAGCAAGCGCGACGTCAATATGACGCCGAAACTGCGCGACGCTTTCCCACCCAAAGTGCGTACCTACTAAGGAGGGGACAGAGGATGAAATTGGACGTTTCTGTCTACCGCTACAACCCGGAAACCGATGCCCGCCCGACCATGCAGGATTACCAGCTGGACCTGCCTGACGGTTCCGACATGATGGTGCTGGATGTGTTGCTGCTCCTCAAAGAGCAGGACCCCGGCCTTTCGTTCCGCCGCTCCTGCCGCGAAGGGGTGTGTGGCTCCGATGGCGTCAACATGAACGGCAAGAACGGTTTGGCCTGCATCACGCCGATCTCCACCTTCAAGGGCAAGAAGCTGGCTATCCGTCCGCTGCCCGGTATGCCGGTGGTGCGGGATCTGGTGGTGGACTTGACCCAGTTCTACACCCAGTACGAGAAGATCAAGCCTTATCTCATCAACGACGGCAAGACCCCGGCCCGGGAGCATCTGCAGTCGCCGGAGGAGCGCGCCAAACTGGATGGCCTCTACGAGTGCATCCTGTGCGCCTGCTGCTCGACCTCCTGTCCGTCGTTCTGGTGGAACCCGGACAAGTTTGTTGGTCCCGCTGGTCTGCTGCACGCCTACCGCTTCCTGGTGGACAGCCGCGACACCGCAACTGATGAAAGATTGGGCGAACTGGACGATGCCTTCAGTGTATTCCGTTGCCACGGGATCATGAACTGTGTCAATGTCTGCCCGAAAGGGTTGAACCCGACCAAGGCGATCGGCCATATCAAGTCCATGCTGCTCAACCGAGCGGTGTGATCTCGCCGAGCTTGATGCGGTGAAGGACTGATCAGGGAGGCCACGCTTTGACACCCCAAGGCGTGGCTTTTCTATATATTGCCCGTAGTGACTCTATCACCGGGCGAGCACAGCGAAAGGAACAAGAATGCAACGGGATTCTCTTAAGGCCTGGCAGGAAAGCTCCCACTTTGCGGGAGCCAACGCTGCCTATATCGAAGAGTTGTACGAGGCCTACCTGGATGACCCCTCTTCCGTCGCCGAAGAGTGGCAGGCGATCTTCGCCGAGCTGCCGAGCAACGGGACGGTCACCGACGTAGCCCATGGCCGGATCCGCGACTATTTCCGTGAAGTGGCTCTGGACAGCAACCGTTCCAAGAAGACCACTGCGGATCCGGAGCTGTCCGAGAAACAGGTTCGGGTGTTGCAGTTGATCAACGCCTACCGGTTCCGCGGCCACCAGGCCGCGGCGCTTGATCCCTTGGGGTTGTGGCAGCGGCCACCGGTGCCGGAGCTGGATCCGGGTCATCACGGTCTGACCAGCGATGACATGGGACGGCAGTTCAATACTGGCTCCTATGCCTACGGCGGTGAAACCTTGACCCTCAAGGAGCTGGTCAGCAGCCTGCAGCAGACCTATTGCGGTCATATCGGCGCCGAGTACATGCACATCACCAGCACCCGGGAGAAGCGTTGGATCCAGCAGCGCCTTGAGTCGGTTCTGGGCAAGGCGAACTACACCTCAGAAGAAAAACAACGCCTGTTGAGCGGCCTCAACGCCGCCGAGGGCCTCGAAAAATACCTGGGTGCCAAGTTCCCCGGTGCCAAGCGTTTCTCCCTCGAGGGGGGCGATGCCATGGTGCCGATGATGCGTGAGTTGATCTATCGCGCCGGAGACCAGGGAGCCAAAGAGGTGGTTGTGGGGATGGCACACCGTGGTCGTCTCAACATGCTGGTTAATATCCTCGGCAAGAAGCCCGGCGACCTGTTCGACGAGTTCGCCGGCAAGCACGACGAAGCCCTCGGCAGTGGTGACGTGAAGTACCACCAGGGGTTCTCCTCCGACTTTGCCACCCCCGGCGGCAATGTCCACCTGGCACTGGCTTTCAACCCCTCCCACCTTGAGATCGTAGCCCCCGTGGTGATCGGCTCCGTTCGGGCCCGCATGGACCGGCGTAAGTGTGAGACCGGTAAGCTGGTGATGCCCATCACCATCCACGGCGACTCCGCCATCGCCGGGCAGGGGGTGGTTCAGGAAACCCTCAACATGTCGCAGACCCGTGGTTTTCAGGTGGGTGGCGCCATTCGGGTGGTAATCAATAACCAGGTTGGTTTCACCACCTCCAACCCGGCGGATACCCGCTCAACTGAATACTGTACCGACATCGCCAAGATGGTTCAGGCGCCAGTATTCCATGTGAACGCAGACGATCCGGAAGCGGTGGCCTTCGTGGCCCAGTTGGCGGTGGACTACCGTTACGAGTTCGGCCGCGACGTGTTCATCGACCTTATCTGCTACCGCCGTCACGGCCACAACGAAGCGGATGAGCCAAGCGCGACTCAGCCGTTGATGTACAAGAAGATCAAGAAGCATCCGACACCGCGTAAGATCTACGCTGAGCGCCTGATCGAGCAGAAGGTGATGAGCGCCGAGGAGGTCACGGAGCAGATCAACACCTACCGGGACCTGCTTGAGCGGGGCGATTGTGTGGTGCCTGAGTGGCGGGTGATGACGGAGCACTCCGTCGACTGGACCCCCTTCTTGGACCACGACTGGACCGCCGCTTACGACAGCCAAGTGCCGCTGGAGAAGCTTCAGGCTCTGGGCCAGGCACTGACCGACTTCCCAGAAGAGCATAAGCTTCACTCCCGGGTTAACAAGATCTACAAGGACCGCGAAGCCATGGTCGCGGGCGAGAAGGCACTGGATTGGGGCATGGCGGAAATCCTGGCGTACGCCACCCTGCTCGATGATGGTTACCGGGTTCGTCTGACCGGTCAGGACTCCGGCCGCGGCACCTTCTTCCACCGCCATGCGGTGCTGCATAACCAGGAAAATGCCACCACCTACATGCCCCTGCGTCACCTGTCGGAGCAGCAGGCCCCGATCGAGATCTACGACTCGGTGCTGTCTGAAGCGGCGGTGTTGGCCTTTGAGTATGGTTACGCCACCGCCGAACCCGCCGGCTTGACCCTGTGGGAAGCGCAGTTTGGTGACTTTGCCAACGGTGCCCAGGTGGTGATCGATCAGTTCCTCAGCTCCGGCGAGCAGAAGTGGGGCCGTCTGTGCGGCTTGACCATGCTTCTGCCACACGGCTATGAAGGGCAGGGGCCGGAACACAGCTCCGCTCGCCTTGAGCGATTCCTGCAGCTGTGCGCCAACCACAACATGCAGGTGTGCGTGCCGACAACCCCGGCCCAGGTGTACCACATGATCCGCCGTCAGACGCTGCGCCCCATGCGCCGCCCTCTGGTGGTGATGAGCCCCAAATCCCTGCTGCGTCATCCGCTGGCCGTGAGCGGCCTGGAGGAGTTGGCCAACGGCACCTTCCAGAACGTGATTGGGGAAGTGGATGAGCTGGACCCGACCCAGGTAGATCGCGTTGTGTTCTGCTCTGGCAAGGTCTATTTCGACCTGTTGGAGAAGCGCCGCCGGGAAGAGCTCACCAACGTGGCCCTGATCCGTATCGAGCAACTCTACCCCTTCCCAGCCGACGAGATGGCGAAAGTGCTGGCAGATTACCAGCACGTGACGGACTTCGTCTGGTGTCAGGAGGAACCGCAGAACCAGGGTGCCTGGTACTGCAGCCAGCACCACTTCTGGCAAGCGCTGCCGCCTCGCGGTCAGCTCAGCTACGCCGGCCGTGAAGCCTCCGCTGCTCCTGCGGTGGGTTACGTCTCGGTGCATACCAAACAACAACAGGCGCTGGTTAACGACGCGCTGAATTTGAAGTAAGAATTGAACAAGGATTGATAGCCATGAGCATCGAAATCAAAGTTCCCGTGCTGCCAGAGTCCGTCGCCGATGCCACCATCGCCACCTGGCACGTTCAGCCCGGTGAAGCCGTCAGCCGCGACCAGGTCCTGGTGGACATTGAAACCGACAAGGTGGTGCTGGAAGTGCCCGCACCGGAGGATGGCCAACTGGGCGAGATCCTCAATAACGAAGGGGACACCGTCCTGGCGGAGCAGGTGATCGCCAGCTTCATCGCCGGTGCCAAGGCGGGCCAGGAGGTCGACAAGCCGGCGGCTACGCCGGAGGCCCCCAGTGCCGAGGAGGGCAACGATGCCCTGAGCCCCTCGGTGCGCCGTCTGGTGGCAGAGCACAACGTCGACGTGAGCAAAATCGCTGGCACCGGCGTTGGCGGCCGTATCACTAAGGAAGATGTGGAAGCCTTCGTTAAGGCCAAGGGCGATGCCCCGGCCAGCAAGCCGGCCGAAGCCAAAGCGCCGGCACCTGAGCTGGGCGATCGCACCGAGAAGCGGGTACCTATGACCCGTTTGCGTAAGCGCATTGCGGAGCGTCTGCTGGAAGCCAAGAACTCCACCGCCATGCTGACCACCTTCAATGAGGTGAACATGGCCCCCATCATGACCCTGCGTAAGCAGTACAAGGACATCTTCGAAGAGCGCCACGGCATCCGCCTGGGCTTCATGTCCTTCTATGTTAAGGCCGTGGTGGAAGCCCTCAAGCGTTACCCGGAGGTGAACGCCTCCATCGATGGCGACGATGTGGTGTACCACAACTACTTCGATGTCAGCATCGCCGTATCGACCCCTCGCGGTCTGGTGACCCCGGTGCTGCGGGATGCCGATAAGCTGTCCGTGGCCGAGATCGAAAAAGGGATCAAGGAGCTGGCGATCAAGGGCCAGCAGGGCAAGCTGACCGTCGAGGAGCTCTCCGGAGGGAACTTCACCATCACCAATGGCGGTGTCTTCGGTTCCCTGATGTCCACCCCAATCATCAACCCGCCTCAGAGCGCCATCCTGGGGATGCACGCCATTAAGGAGCGTCCAATGGCGGTCAACGGCCAGGTTGAGATCCAGCCGATGATGTACCTGGCGCTCTCCTATGACCATCGCATCGTCGATGGCCGCGAGTCCGTGGGCTTCCTGGTGACCATCAAAGAGTTGCTGGAAGATCCGACCCGCCTGCTGTTGGACATCTAAGGTTTTTGCCGGGGAGGCAGTGCCTCCCCAATCTCGAGTCCCCTGCCTTCGGGCTTTGGAAGTTATAAGAAGTAATACGGATATAAAAGTATGAATCTGCATGAGTATCAGGCAAAGCAGATCTTCGCTGAGTACGGCCTGCCCGTCTCTGAAGGTTATGCGTGCGACACCCCTCAGGAGGCTGCCGAGGCGGCCAGTAAGATCGGCGGTGACAAGTGGGTAGTGAAGTGCCAGGTCCACGCTGGTGGCCGCGGCAAGGCAGGCGGTGTAAAACTGGCCTCCTCCAAGGATGAGATCCGCGAGTTCGCGCAGAACTGGCTGGGCAAAAACCTGGTGACCTACCAGACAGACGCCAACGGTCAGCCGGTGGCCAAGATCCTGGTGGAGTCCTGCACCGACATCGCGAAAGAGCTCTACCTGGGCGCCGTAGTAGATCGCGGCACTCAGCGCGTGGTGTTCATGGCCTCCACCGAGGGTGGTGTTGAGATCGAAAAAGTGGC
Organism: Ferrimonas gelatinilytica; assembly: GCF_039544205.1. NCBI lineage: Bacteria > Pseudomonadati > Pseudomonadota > Gammaproteobacteria > Alteromonadales > Ferrimonadaceae > Ferrimonas > Ferrimonas gelatinilytica. The sequence continues at coordinate 127,853 of NZ_BAABLF010000006.1, forward strand.
GGAGGAGACTCCGGAACTGATCCACAAGGCCGCCATCGATCCGCTGGTGGGCCCCCAGGCTTACCAGGGCCGTGAACTGGCGTTCAAGCTGGGCCTCAAGGGCGACCAGATCAAGCAGTTCACCAAGATCTTCCTAGGTCTGGGCCAGATGTTCCTGGACCTGGATTTCGCACTGCTGGAGATCAACCCTCTGGTGATCACTGAGCAGGGCAACCTGCACTGCCTGGATGGCAAGATCAACATCGATTCCAACGCCCTCTACCGTCAGAAGACCGTGCGCGAAATGCACGATCCCTCCCAGGAAGATGAGCGTGAAGCGCACGCCGCCCAGTGGGAGCTGAACTATGTTGCCCTGGATGGCAACATCGGCTGCATGGTCAACGGCGCTGGCCTGGCCATGGGTACCATGGACATCGTTAACCTGCACGGTGGCAACCCGGCCAACTTCCTCGATGTGGGCGGCGGTGCGACCAAGGAGCGCGTGACCGAAGCGTTCAAGATCATCCTCTCCGACAGCAATGTGAAAGCGGTCCTGGTCAACATCTTCGGCGGCATCGTTCGCTGCGATCTGATCGCCGACGGCATCATCGGCGCGGTGGAAGAGGTGGGCGTGAAAGTCCCCGTCGTGGTTCGCCTGGAAGGTAACAACGCCGAACTGGGTGCCAAGAAGCTGGCCGATTCCGGCCTCAACATCATTGCAGCCAACAGCCTGACGGATGCGGCGCAACAAGTGGTAGCAGCAGCGGAGGCCCAGTAATGAGCGTTTTGATCAATAAAGACACCAAGGTGATCTGCCAGGGCTTTACCGGCGGACAGGGCACCTTCCACTCTGAGCAGGCGCTGGAGTACGGCACGCAGATGGTTGGCGGCGTTTCTCCGGGCAAAGGGGGCACCACCCACCTGGGCCTGCCGGTGTTCAACACCGTGCGTGAAGCGGTTGAAGTCACCGGTGCCACCGCTTCCGTGATCTACGTTCCGGCCCCGTTCTGTAAGGACGCCATCCTGGAAGCGATCGATGCGGGCATCGAGCTGATCGTGACCATCACCGAGGGGATCCCGACCCTGGACATGCTGGACGTCAAGGTCAAGCTGGACCAGGCCGGTGTTCGCATGATCGGCCCCAACTGCCCCGGTGTGATCACCCCGGGTGAGTGCAAGATCGGCATCATGCCCGGCCACATCCACAAGCCGGGCAAAGTGGGTATCGTTTCCCGCTCCGGCACCCTGACCTACGAGGCGGTCAAGCAGACCACCGACGAAGGTTTCGGCCAGTCCACCTGTGTGGGCATCGGTGGCGACCCGATCCCGGGTTCCAACTTCATCGACATCCTGGAGATGTTCCAGAACGACCCTCAGACCGAGGCGATCGTGATGATCGGTGAGATCGGCGGTACCGCCGAAGAGGAAGCGGCAGCTTACATCAAGGCCAACGTGACCAAGCCGGTGGTTTCCTACATCGCCGGTGTCACTGCGCCTCCGGGCAAGCGGATGGGCCATGCCGGCGCCATCATCGCCGGCGGTAAAGGCACCGCTGCCGACAAGTTTGAAGCCCTGGAAGACGCTGGTGTTCGTACCGTGCGCTCCCTGGCGGACATCGGTAAGGCGCTGCGGGATCTCACTGGCTGGTAAGCCTGTCACTGAGTCCACCATTAAGCCCACCCACTGAGGTGGGCTTTTTCGTTCTCTGCGTTTGCTTATCGGCCGCGCGACTTACCCGGCTGGGTTGCCACCAGGAGCGGCGCCGTGACTCTCTGCTCCCTGCAAGCAGATAGCCATCTCCCTGCTGCTCAGGCATTTATCTACGATTGTTCCCAAGCGCTTTTTTGGTTAATTGGTCAGACATTGGATCCGGATCACAGCAAACAATGGCCAAGCCGCCAAAATACGCGCCACAACTATACTGACTGTCGTCGTGCCGTTTTTTTGGCCTTCGGGTAGTACGGTATGAATCCAATCAAGCATTGAATCAACGTGGAGTGGTTATCCCGATGTCGGAAAACCAAGAAAAAAGCTATCGCGAGCTGCATCGGCCAGCCAGCGAGTTCGAGTCCCGGAGTGATTACCTGGACCACGAACTGCAAATTATGAAACCGCGCCGTTGGGGCCTGAACCTGCCCGGGCGCGATTTCCGCTTCGAGTGGGAAGACCTGGTGCCTGCGTTGGCGGGGACCATCGGGATTATCGCCATGTACTCCGCCGTGGGGATGGCCTGGGCCCAGGGCCTCAGCGCCCGCTGGGACCATATCGAACTGGGCAAGGCGTTCGCCATCGAGGTGGCCCGGGTTGAGATGCTGATCCCGGCCCTGCTGTTCTGTATCCTGGCTTCCGGCTTCCTGAACCCCAGAGCCAACCTGGCTGGTAACCACGGTCCGATGATCCCGCTGATCGGCGCCATCGCCCTGGCCGGTGCGCACCCGCTGGCGCTGGCGATCCTGCTGGGTATCTTCGGCTTGCTGCTCTCCTACTTCAAAGGGGGCTCCAAACTGGTGAACCTCACCAGTGAAGGGGTCGCCGGGGGCCTGTTGGTGTTCCTCGGCTTCACCGGTGCCATGAGCCAGATCGGGGATATCCAGGCCTGGTCGAAAGGGATCGAGATGGGCCACGTGGGCCTGATCGTCCTGGCGGTCACCGTTGTCCTCTACGCCTACCTGGCCAAAGTCGGCAAGCGCTGGCTGGCGATCCCCGCCTGTGCCCTGACCGGCCTGCTGATCGCCCTGGCCCTGGGCGCCGGCTTTGACCTGACCTTTGAAACCCAAACCGGCCTGCCGAACCTGAATCCGGTCTACTGGTGGGGCAGCACCGACCACGGCTGGATGCTGGGTCTGCCGAACATGAGCCACTTCATCGCCTCACTGCCGTTTGCCATCCTGGCGGTGGCGATGTGGTCTCCGGACTTCCTTGGCCACCGCATCTTCCAGGAGCTGAACTACCCCAAGGGCACCGATCGCGTGCTGATGGATGTAGATGACACCATGACCACCTGCTCCATCCGCCAGATGGTAGGCACCGCGGTGGGTGGCTGTAACATCACCTCCTCCTGGGGTACCTACATGATCCCGGCCGCCATCGCCAAGCGCCCCATCCCGGCCGGCGGTATCCTGCTGGGCACCCTGTGCATCATCGTGGCCTACCTGGGCTTCCCGATGGACGCTGCGGTATGGCCTCCGGTGATGCGCGTTGCGCTGTTGGTAGGGGTATTCCTGCCGTTGCTGGAAGCGGGCATGCAGATGATCAAGGACAGCAAGGATTCCCAGTCTGCGGGTATCTGCGTCTTCGCCGCCGCTGTGACCAACCCGGTGCTGGCGTGGGCCCTGACCATGCTGCTGGATAACAACGGCTTGATCGGTGACAAAGAGCGTCCCAAGAAGCTGTCGAAAATGGATCGTCTGGTGATCCCGGCCTCGGTACTGGTGATCTGCCTGGTGGCGATGCTCGCCGTGGGCATGCTGGAGCCGCAATACGGCATTCAGAGCCTCCTGTAAGGGAAGCGATGAGAAAAAAGGCGCTGCAGGAGCAGCGCCTTTTTTGTTCCCGAATTTTTCCTTAAGAGCGCCTTACAGAGCGGGAATGGGATGGACCACGATATGCTCGTGCAGTCCCTCCAACTCCCGGGCCAGGCTGGCAGGATCCAACTCCGCCGGCAGGGTGACCTGAAGCTTGGCGGTAAAGAGGCTCTGGCCGGTATCGGAAACCCCGAGTCGATGGCTTTCCAGCTGATCGATGTTGATGCTGTGGCTGGCCATCAGTTGGCTGATGTCGTTGATAAGACCGGGCCGGTCATCGGCGTCGATCCGAAAGGCGGCACTCACCGCATCGTGTTTCGGAGGGGGGCTCAGCGGGTGGATGGTGACCTCCACATCGTTCAGCTGTTGCAGGGCACTTTGCAGTGCGTTTTGCCCCTCCTTGGGGACGTCGATCTTGATCAGTGCCATGAAGCGACCATCCATGTTACAGATTTTACTGTTGATCCAGCGACCTCCCCGATCATGGGTGACCTCGGTCAGCTGTTTGAGGATCCCGGGCAGGTCCGGCCCGATGACGCTGATGATGAATTGACTGTTCATACTGCTCTCCTGCATGGGTCAATGGGAAGGCTCATGGTTTGAGTGTAAACCAGTTGAACTGGAGCAGGAAAAAGCCCAAGCGCGCGCCATCTCGATGGTTGTGTCTCTATCTTGCCGGTCATACACTTCGCTGCGCTATTTCGCTGTCCTCAAGGGAGATCCCATGCCTGAAACCCACGAACCCCGTAACCGTGATCCTGACAGCGATCATCCGGCAGATTCGTCGACGGCTTCTGCCTCAACCGCCCGGCATAACGCCACCGAACCGTCACGATCCCTGGTGCGCTTTCGCCAGGGCCTGGGGTGGCTCACGCTGGCGCTTTGCGTGGTTTCCCTGTTGCTGAGTATGCTGCGCTGGCCAACCTTGCATGGGGTGTTGGCTGGCTACCTGGATGCGCCCATCGGTGCCCCTGAGGTGTGGGCGGCAACCACGGTGCTGCTGCTATTGAATCTGCTCTGGCTGGGGGCGGGCGCGTTTTTGGCGATCGCGTTGATCCGGGGGCGGCGTCTTCGCCCCTGGATCTACTTTCTTTGCACCGCCACCCTGCTGTTTGGCGGACTGTTCAGCAAGATCCTCGCCGGGAGTCTCATCTTGCTGCGCCTCTACGAGGAGGCTCGGGCCGCAAACCGGTCACAATCGGGTTCCCCCGATTGAGTAAAATGGAGCTTTCTAAACGTCCTAATTCCCTAAAATATCAAGATTATTCAAGGCTGTGCTCATGGACGAGAGCGGTGAGGCAGGGGGCTCCTGCAGGGTGATCTTTACCGGCGGCATAGATTGGAGCGTCCATTGATGGGCAACCTTCCCAAAATCCTCTGGCTCTTCCTGCTTTTACTGGTCAGCGCGGACCTGGCCTTTTTCGCGCTGAACCTGCTGCTGAAACTGAATTATCTCACTAATCCCTTGTTCTCCATCCAGAAAGATGGCGGCTATGCAGAAATCTATCAGTATCTCAAGGAGCTCTGGATCATTCTGCTGCTGGCCATACTCTGGCTCAGGGTTCGTCAGCCGGTGTTCATCGGCTGGTTGCTGTTGTGGCTCTACCTGCTGCTCGATGACAGCCTCCAACTGCACGAGCAGGCCGGGGAGTGGCTAGCCCAGCCGGTGACCTGGGAGAAGTGGGCCGGGATCGGGGCCGATGCCTGGGGGGAGTTTCTCTATCTGTCGGTGGTGGGAGCGGCGCTCGTCGCTCTGCTCTACTGGACCCATAAGCGCTCCGCTTCCGGCAGCCAGCGGCAGGTGCTGCCACTTTGGGGGCTTCTGGTTTTGCTGGTTTTTTGCGGGGGGATCGGGGATATGCTGCACTCGGCGTTTTACGACGTCCCCATTTGGCAGGTGCTCTTCGTCCTCCTGGAGGATGGTGGCGAGATGGTGGTGGTGAGTCTGATGGTGGTTGCCCTGCTGGCGCTTCATCTGAAACCCGCCGGTCAGTTTGGCGCGGCGTCCGAGCCTGAGCCCACCAGCCCCCTCAAGGGCACCCCGGACTAAACCTCTTAGATTAGTCCGAGAGACGGGCGTTCCCGCATTAATCCCTTTTCCCTGCGGCGTTACCAACATCCGCGCACAGGGCGGCACGCTTACCCTTGCATCCAGGAACCTGCCTTGCTGTATTGGGCATTCAGTTGGGCAGAGAACTGCCAAATTTGTGACCGTTACAGCAAATCCACCGATGAGATTGATGGCGCTTCACACTGTGAAGCGCTCAACTCGACTTCGCTCCGGGGCTGTCGGAGAATTCGGCACAACCTGAGTATCGTTCAATGTTTCTCATTCAGGGGCCCCCTGATTCGCCGATCATCCAACTGGGCTGTAACCACTATGAAAGTAAATCTGTTCCCTGCCCTTGCTGTGGCAATGACGCTCTGCCTGAGTGGTCATGTCGTGGCAGCTGACGCCGTCGGGACGCTGCGCCAAGCGGACAGCGCTATCCACGAAGCCGCGGCGGACTCCCAAGCCAATATCAATACCCTGGACGACCAGAACCAGGCGTTGCTCAATGATTATCGCCGCCGGGTGAAGGAGACCGAAACCCTGCGGGCCTACAACGATCATGTGGCCGCCCTGGTGGCGGATCAGAAGCGCGAGGCGCGCTCCCTGCAGTCCCAGATTGACGGGATCCAGACCACCGCCCAGGGAGTGGTGCCGCTGATGTACAAGATGATCGATACCCTGGATGCCTTTGTGCGGATCGATGTGCCTTTCCTGGCCGATGAGCGTGCCGCACGGGTACAGCGTCTGCAGCAGGTGATGACCGAGGCCAACACCTCTACGTCGGAGAAATACCGCTTGGTGTTGGAGGCGTACCAGATCGAGAACGAATACGGCAACCGCATCGGCGCCTATGAAGGCACTCTGACGATGGATGGTGAAGCGCTGGTGGTGGATTACTTCTACGCCGGCCGGGTCGCCTTCATGGCGCAGTCCCTGGATCAGAGTCGGGGCTGGATCTGGGATAACGATGCCCGGGCGTGGCGGCCGCTGGAAAGTGGCAAGATGCGCGCCCTGTCAGAGGCGATCGCCGTCGCTCGTAACCAGGCTGCACCGGACCTTATCAAACTGCCCGTCAAGGTGATCCCGGAGGTGGCACAATGAAACGGATACTCCTGACCGGCCTTCTGGCCATGGTGGCGGCACTGCCGCTGCACGCCGAAACCGAACTGACCCTCGACCAGCTGCTGGACAATGTCAAAGCGGCCCAGGGCAGCGAAGCGAAGATCAATGCCCAGCGCGAAGCCAACTTTACTGCCGTGAACGCCGACCGCAAGGCACTCAAAGCCGAGGCGGACCGCGCCTTTGCCGAAGAGCAAGCTCGTGGGGATCGTCTGGCAGAGGAATTTTTGCAGGGCGAGCGTGAGCTCAATGAACTGGAGAAGGATTTGGCCAACGCCACCGGCAACCTCGGTGAGATGTTTGGCGTGGTCCGTCAGGCATCCGGCGATCTGGCTGCGAGCTTGGATCTGTCCCTGATCAGTGCCCAGTACCCGGATCGTGACCGGGCGATGGCGGCCCTGGCCGAGGCCAAAACCCTGCCGACTCTGGACCAGCTCGAAGCGCTGTGGCTGGCGCTGCAGACCGAGATGACAGAGTCCGCCAAAATTGCCCAGTTCGAGACCCCAGTGACCAACCACCTGGGCCAGAGTGCACCTCAGCGCGTGACCCGAGTGGGTCCCTTCAATCTAATGGCCAACGGCGAGTATCTGGGCTACTCCGCCGAGACCGGTACCCTGCTGGAGCTGCCACGGCAGCCGGAGGGGTACAAGGTGGCGACCCTGAAGGACTATGCCAACGGTAAGCCGGGCGAGTGGGTGGATCTCTACATCGATCCCTCCCGCGGTTCATTGCTGGAGATGTACACCCAAAAGGCGACGCTGGCGGAGCACTTCGCCAACGGCGGCGTGGTGGGCAAAATCATTGCGATACTGCTGGTCATCGGCCTGGTGCTGGCCCTCTGGCGGATGGGGGTGCTTATCCGCGAAAGCGGCAAGATCGCCAAACAGCAGCAGAACCTGTCGGAGCCCGGAGACAACGCTTTGGGCCGCATCATCGCGGTGTACCAGGCGAACCGTCACCTCGACAGTGACACCCTGGAGCTCAAGGTGGACGAGGCGATCCTCAAGGAGACGCCGCGCATCGAGATGGGGATCAGCCTGATCAAGGTGTTGGCGGCCATTGCCCCCATGCTGGGCTTGCTGGGAACCGTGACCGGAATGATCGCCACCTTCCAGAACATCACCCTGTTCGGAACCGGGGATCCCAAGATCATGGCTGGCGGGATCTCCATGGCCCTGGTGACCACGGTGATGGGGCTGATCGCCGCCCTGCCGCTGCTGCTGATGCATGCGCTGGTGGCCAGCCGGGCCAAGGCGGTGCTTGAGGTGATCGACGCCCAGTCCACCGGACTGATCGCCGGCCACGCGGAGCGGGAGACCCGCTGATGATGGATGGCCTGATGGGGCTGCATGAGTCGGTCAGGGATTTCATGGCCACCGGAGGGGATGTGCTCTGGTTGGTGGCTGCGGCGTTGGCGCTGACCTGGATCCTGATGCTGGAGCGCTTCCTGTTCCTGCGCACTGAGTTTCCCCGGCTCCAGGCGCGCATGGTGGCCCAGTGGCAGGCCCGGCCGGAGCGCCGCTCCTGGACCGCCCGCCGGGTGCGGGAAACCCTGCTGTCCCAGGCCCGGGTCGAGCTCAATGCCCGCATGGGGCTGATCGGCGCCCTGGTGGCGATCTGCCCCATGCTGGGACTCTTGGGGACGGTCACCGGGATGATCACCGTGTTCGAGGTGATGGCTGCCCATGGCACCGGCAATCCCCGGATGATGGCATCGGGGATCTCCATGGCCACCATCCCCACCATGTGCGGCATGGTGGCGGCCCTTTCCGGGGTGTTTTTCAGCGCCCGGCTGACGGCGAAGATCAAGGTCGCCGGTCAGCGCCTCAACGACCACCTGCCTTTCGACTGAGTAAGACACCATGGCACGCAGAAAGACCGCAACTCTGAACGATGAAGCCCAGGTCGACATGACGCCGATGCTGGACATCGTCTTCATCCTGCTCATCTTTTTCATCGTCACCACCTCCTTTGTCAAGGAGGCGGGGATCGAGGTGAACCGGCCCCAGGCGGCCCAGTCAACGGCCCAGCCTTCCGCCAATATCTTTATCGCGTTGACGGACAGTGGTCTCATCTTCATGGAGAACCGGGAGGTGGATATCCAACGGGTTCGCGCCAACGTGGAGCGGATGCTGGCGGAATCGCCGGAAGCCCAGGTGATGATCCAGGCGGACCAGGACACCAAACATGGCCTGGTGGTGAAGGTGATGGACCAGGTTAAAGCCGCTGGCATCGATGCCATCTCGGTCTCTGCGGAGCCCAAATGATGGGACGCGCGCTGATCGCCACCGCACTAGGGCTGAGCATCACCCTGCTGCTTTTTGTCTTCATGGCCTCCCTGGTTGAGGGCGGTGACCGTCAGGCCCAGGGCCGGGCAGAGCTGCCGCCGATCCAGGTCACCATGGATCGTCAGGACAGCGATGCCCAGCGCCGTACCCGGGTGTTGCCGCCGGCCCCGCAGTTGCAAAGTGAGCCGCCGGCATTGCCGCCGATGGAGCTTGCGGTGGAAAGCGCCGCCAGTACCGAATCGCTGGCTCTGGAGCTTCCGACAGCGACCGTCGCCGGCGGGATCGTGACCGATCTGACCGCACCGGGTACCCCCATCGGCGGCCTGGCCGGCAACGGTGAGGCGATGCCCATTCAACGTGTCGAGCCGCGTTACCCGGCGGATGCCTCCAGGCGGCGCATTGAGGGGTACGTGGTGATGTCCTTCACCATCGACGAGGCGGGCGGCGTCACCGACATCCGTGTGTTGGAGGGGCAGCCACGACGGGTGTTTGACCGCGAAGCGATGAACGCGCTGAGTCGTTGGAAATACCGGCCCAAGGTCGAGGATGGCAAGCCGGTCCGTCAGCCCGATCAGCAGATCCGGCTGGATTTTGAGCTGACCCAATAGCCAAAGAAGGTCCCATGATGATGAAAAGCAGGCTGTTCTCTTTGACGTTGACCGCCATCCTGTCCACCGTCCTGGTCCCCCACCAGGCCCGGGGGGCGGAGCCCTCATCGGCCCAGTGCGTGGCACAGTCACGGGAGGGGCGTGCGGCGTCGCCGCCGGTGGCGCGCAGTATCCAAAAAGCGTTTGAACTCTATGAGCAGGAGCAGGGTGAAGCGGCGCTGAAGCAGCTGCTCGACCTGACGCCGACCGCGGCATTCGATCGGGCCTATGTGGACCGTTTCGTCGCCAACCTGGCGGCCGCCCAGCCGGATCAGCAGGCCCTGGCGCTGGAGTACGCCGACCGGGCGCTGCGCTCTGATCGTCTCAACCACTCGGATCATGGCCAGCTGCTGCGCCTGAAGGGCGACCTGTCGATGCAGCTGGAGCGTTACTCAGAGGCGTTGTCGGCCTACCAGGCCTGGCTGGAGTTCACCTGCCGGGCCGACGAGCAGGTCTACCTGCGTATGGCGGCGGCCAGTCAGGCGCTGGAAGCGCCGGTCGAGGTGCTGCGCTACGCGGATCTCGCCCTGGAGGTCAAAGGGGCGCCGGATCGTAACCTCTACCTGCTGAAAATGGGGGCTTACTACCAACAGGAGCAGTTCTCCTTGGCGGCAGGGCAGCTGGAGAAGCTGCTGGCCCATTTTCCCGATAACCCGAAACTCTGGGTGCAACTGGCCCAGCTGCACCTGTTGGCGGGGGAAAATGATAAGGGACTCTACATTCTCGACATCGCCTTTCGCAGCGAGCTGCTCGATGCCGGTGCCGAACTGCGTTTGTTGAGCCAGCTGATGTTGCAGCGGGAGCTTCCCTACAGTGCGGCGCGGGTCCAGGAGTATGCTCTGGACAACAAGCTGCTTAAGGGGGATACGGATCTCTACCGTCGCATCGCCAGTGCCTTCTACCAGGCGCGGGAGAGTGAGCGGGCGATCCGCTATTTTCTCAAGGCCGCTGAGGCCGGAAACCTGAGTCGGGATTACCTGAGTGCAGCGAACCTGATGATGCAGCGAGAGGCCTTTACCGAGGCCAAAGCGGCGCTCACCCGGGCGCTTAAGGCTCGCGAGGTGGCGCAACCGGGGGCGATCCACCTGCAACTGGCCCAGGCTCACCTCGCGCTCGACGAGCACAAGCAGGCGCTGGCAGAGGTGGAGCTGGCGGCAAAGGATGAGTCCCTGTCGGAGTCTGTAGCGAGTTGGCGTGACTATCTACGCCAGCTGAGTCAAGGCTGAGCGGCTCGGCGCCAGGGCACAGACTAAATCACAGCAAAACGGCCTCTTCGGAGGCCGTTTTGCGTTCTTGGCTCAGGACGCGGTGGCGTGCTCTTCGAACAGGGCCACGATCTCGGCGCTGCGCCTGAGGGTGCGCAGTCGGGCGAACTGCTCCGAGGCTTCCGGGTAGGCTTTGCGCAGGTATCCAAACCACTGCTTGATGCGGTTGGGTAGGTAGATCTCCTTGTCGCCATTGACCTCCATCTGGGTGTAGCGATAGAGGATAGGTTGCATCTGGGCCCAGCTCAGGGGGGCGGCGTTGTGTTTCACCACGTGGCCGAAATTGGCGATCTGCAGCGAGCCGCGACCCACCATGAGATCCCGGCAACCGGACGCGGCCTGGCAGGCGAGGGCATCGGCGTGGCTGAAGATCTCCCCGTTGGCGATCACCGGGATCGACAGCTTCTCCACGACCGGCTTGATGTGATCCCACTTGATGGCGGAGGCCTTGTAACCGTCGCTCTTGGTACGGGCGTGGATCGCCAACTCATCGGCGCCGGCCTGAGCCACGGCATCGGCGATCTCATGCACATGGGTGGGATCATCCCAGCCCAGCCGGATCTTGGCACTGAGTATCTGGCCAGCGGGAACCGCCTCGCGCATCGCCTTTAGGATCTGGTAGATCTGTTCCGGCTCCTGGAGCAGCACCGCGCCCCCTTTTGAGCGGTTCACGGTCTTGGCCGGGCAGCCAAAGTTCATGTCGACACCGGGAGAGCCCAACTCGATGGCACGCTCCGCGTTGGCGGCCAGCCACTGTGGGGTCTGTCCGAGCAACTGCACCCGGACCGGGGTACCGCTCAGGGTCTTGCCGCCGTTACGCAGCTCCGGTGAGAGCCGGTAAAACACCTTTTTGGGCAGCAGCACATCCACCACGCGCACAAATTCGGTGACGCAGAGATCATAGGGGTTGAGCTCGCTGAGCAGTTGCCGCATCAGGGGATCCATCACCCCCTCCATCGGCGCCAGTATCAGTCGCATGGTGGTCATCTTTTGGTCAAATCGGGGGCGGGAGTGTACCAGTTTTGCGCCGCCAGGGCAGCGCTGGTGGCCGCTCTGTGGACAAAAACATGGCGCCTGCGATAAATGTTGTTAAATTGTGAAAGAGGTTGCGGGAAGACGAGGTCTTCTTGCTTGAGTCGCGGCGGACGTCGTGGATGAAACTGGATTAACGCGAGAGAAAGGATGAAGACAATGAATAGTGCAAAGAAAACCTCGGTAGCAGCGGCATTGGGCGCTTTGGTGGTTGGGGGTTCCCTGGCCACGGCGGCGCAGGCCAACCCTTTCGCCATGAATGAGCTGGCTTCCGGCTACGAGATTGCCCAGGTGGTGGGTGACAAGGCAGGTGAAGGCAAGTGTGGCGAAGGCAAATGCGGCGAAGGGATGGCCAAGGGCAAGGAGGGCAAGTGCGGCGAAGGGATGGCCAAGGGCAAGGAGGGCAAGTGTGGCGAAGGCAAGTGCGGTGAAGGGATGGCCAAGGGCAAGGAAGGTAAGTGCGGCGAAGGGAAATGCGGCGAAGGGAAATGCGGTGAAGAGATGAGTAAAGGGAAAGAGGGTAAGTGCGGCGAAGGCAAATGCGGTGAGATGCCCCGGTAAGCCCCCTCGTCCAACGGATAACGGGGCCAGCCAACGCTGGCCCCTTTTTACCTAACAACGCTTAAGCAGTGGCAGGAGCAGAGGATGATCCAGGGTGCGGGCATTGGCCTTCGTCGGGAGATGGTGGCGGAGTTGGCGGAGGGAGCGATCCCCGACGCGGTGGGGTTTATGGAAGTGGCACCGGAAAACTGGCTCAAAGTCAGTCCCCGGCTTCGGCGGCAATTTAGTGAGATCGCCGAGCGTTGTCCCATCGTGTGTCATGGCCTCTCGCTCTCCATCGGTGCACCGGCCCCCCTGGATGAGGGGTTTGTCTGTCAGGTAAAGGGGTTTCTGGACACGCATGACATCGAGATCTATTCGGAGCACCTCTCCTACTGCTCCGGCAACGCCCACCTCTATGACCTGATGCCGATCCCCTTTACCGAAGCGGCGGTGGCCCATGTGGTGGAGCGGGTGAAACGGGTTCAGGAGATCCTGGAGCGGCCACTGGTACTGGAGAATGTCTCCTACTACGCCGCCCCGGGTGCCGAGATGACGGAGCTTGAGTTTCTCAACGCCGTGCTGGACGAGGCAGACTGTGAATTGCTGCTGGACGTCAACAATGTCTATGTCAACAGCGTCAACCACGGTTACGACCCCGTGGCCTTCATGGCGGCGTTGCCCACCCATAGGATCCGTTACCTGCATATCGCCGGACACCATCGTGAAGCGGAGGATTTGATCATCGATACCCACGGCGCGGATGTGATCGACCCCGTTTGGGCGCTGTTGGATTCCGCCTATCAACTGCACGGTGTTCATCCGACCCTGCTGGAGCGGGATTTCAACCTGCCGCCGATGGCGCAATTGTTGACCGAAGTGGATCAGATCGTGAGTATTCAGCGGCGTTTTGACCAGAACCGCTCTGTGGCGGCCGGGAGGGCATCCGCATGAGCGTCGATTTTCGTGATATCCAGCGGGACTTCATGGCACGGATCCGCACCGAATCGACCCCTGAACCGCCGTTGGGCATTGAGGCCCGGCGCCTGGGAGTCTACCGGGAACTGATGTTCAACAATGTCAGCGGTTTTGTGGACAGTGGCTTCCCGGTGTTACGTCGTCTTACCGACCCAGCCCAGTGGCATCGGCTCAAGCGACGCTTCTTCGCCTTTCATGACTGCGCATCGCCGCTGTTTGTCGACATTGCCCGGGAGTTTGTCCGCTTCCTGGCCCTCGGTCAGCACTTGGAGGGGCTTGAACCCTTGCCACCCTGGGCTTTAGACCTGGCGGAGTATGAGTATCTGGAGCTGGCCGTCGACACTCTGGATGAGGTGCAGGACCAGCCGCCATTGGCCACCCCCGAAGCGGTGTTAACCGGGCCCCTGGCCCTTTACCGGGCGACCCGGCTTGGCCAGTACGATTACCCGGTTCAGCGCCTCGGCGCCGAGTGCCCCCGGGTGGATCCCGACCCCACCCATCTGCTGGTGTACCGTAAACTCGATGACCGGGTCGGCTTCGTGGAACTCAACGGGATCTCTGCACGCTTGCTGACGATGCTGTCGGAGGCACCGGGGCAGGACGCACAGGCCTTGATCACCCCCTTGAGCGAGGCGTTGCCGGATCTGCCCACGGAGCAGGTGGCACAGGGCGGGGGGCAGCTTCTGCTGCAGATGGCTGCCTTGGGGATCGTCCGGGGGTACCGAAAGGGGTGACGCAAGAGGGTTTTTCCTGCGGCTGGGCGGGAAAATTTCCCTCGCTGCTTTGGGCTGTTTTTGTGACGTCGATCGCGCTAATATTGCGGCTCTTTTTTGCCAAGGGAGTGTAACGCGATGGCCGATCAACAATTCAAAGAACCCTACAACATCCTCCATTTCCTGGGCCTTGTGGCCGTTCTGCTGATCCCAACCGCCCCGGCGACCCTAACCTGGATCAAGATCCTGACCCAATAGTCGGGGGCCAGCCCGGAGTCGGAAGATTGCATCTGCCACGGCAGACGATTAATCTTAGGCCGCAATAGGTTTAAACCCAGTTGTGCTGACGACTGGGTTTTTTTATGTGGTACCTGCCACCCGGGAATAGAAAAACCATGAATCAAGCTTCACTGGCTCAGATCAAAGACAGCATTAAGACCGTCCCCAACTACCCCAAAGAGGGGATCATGTTCCGCGATGTCACGTCGCTACTGGAAAACGGCGAGGCGTTTCGATTGGCCATCGAACTGCTGGCCGAGCACTACCGTGGCCGCGGCTTTACCAAGGTGGTGGGTACTGAAGCCCGCGGCTTCCTGTTCGGGGCCCCCTTGGCCCTGGCCCTGGGATTGGGCTTCGTACCGGTTCGCAAGCCGGGCAAGCTGCCCCGTGCCACCAATGCCCAGTCCTACGAACTGGAGTACGGCATGGACACGCTGGAGATCCACGTCGATGCCATCGAGTCCGGTGACAAGGTCCTGGTGGTCGATGACCTGCTGGCGACCGGCGGCACCATCGATGCGACCGTTACCCTGATCCGCGATCTCGGCGGCGAAGTGACCGATGCGGCGTTCGTCATCAACCTGCCTGATCTGGGTGGAGAGCAGCGGCTCAAGGCGCTCGGGGTCAATGTGCTTGCTCTGTGTGAGTTCGAGGGAGACTGATCCCTCGCTCCGCTGACGAGCCGGGCCTTGGGCCCGGCTTTTGGCGTTTTAAGGCCTGTGATACTCTGTTGCTATCCCGCGACTAGACGATTTTTCCCCTATTTTCAGGAGTCCCATGTCCTACCAGGTACTGGCACGAAAATGGCGGCCCGCCACCTTTGAACAGGTGGTCGGTCAGGAGCACGTGCTCAAGGCGCTGAGTCATGCGCTGCAAACCGAACGATTGCACCACGCCTACCTGTTTACCGGTACCCGCGGCGTGGGGAAAACCTCCATCGCCAGGCTGTTGGCCAAGGGACTGAACTGTGAAACCGGGATCACGGCGACCCCCTGTGGTCAGTGCCAGAACTGCCGCGAGATTGCTGAGGGACGTTTTGTTGACCTGCTGGAGATCGATGCGGCTTCCCGCACCAAGGTGGACGACACCCGGGAGATCCTCGACAACGTGCAGTACCAGCCGGTGCGTGGCCGCTTCAAGGTCTACCTGATCGATGAGGTGCACATGCTCTCCCGGCACAGCTTCAACGCTCTGCTGAAGACCCTGGAGGAGCCACCGGAGCATGTGAAGTTCCTGCTGGCGACCACGGATCCGCAGAAACTTCCGGTGACCGTGCTCTCCCGCTGCCTGCAGTTCAACCTCAAGAGTGTGCCGCCTAAACGGATCGCGGCGCACCTGGCCCGGGTGCTGGATGCGGAGGGGGTGCCTTACGACCCGCCGGCACTGGATCTTCTGGCGCAGGGGGCCGATGGCAGTGTCCGGGATGGAATGAGCCTCACTGACCAGGCGATCGCCCATGGTGCCGGTGCGTTAAAGCTGGACCAGGTTCAGGCGATGCTGGGTACGCTGGACAGTGGTTACGCGGTCAAGTTGATCCAGGCACTGGGACAGGCCGACCCGGCGCAGCTGTTGGCGGTGCTGGATGAGGTGGAGCCTTTTGCCCCCGATCATGACGACCTGCTGCGGCAGATGTCGGCACTGCTGCACCAGGTGGCCCTGGCCCAGTTTGATCTCCTGCCCCAGGAGTCGGGCCCGGGCGGCGCCGGGCCGGAACAGCTGCGGCAATGGGCAGCGCAGTGGGACCGTGAGCAGATCCAGCTGTGGTACCAGATCCTGATCCAGGGTCGAAAGGATCTTGCGGTTGCCCCGGATCCGCGCAGTGGCCTCGAGATGACGCTATTGCGGGCGGTGGCGTTTGCCCCGGCTGCGCCGCTGCCGCCGGTTCAGGCGCGCCAGCCGTCCGCTCAGCACCTTGCTCAGACCTCTGCAGACAATACCGAAAGTCCAGGCGTGGCAAACGCAAGTCGGCCGGAGCCGGTCAGCGAGCATCGCCCCTTGGCGCAGCCGAGCTCTGGGCCGGCCGAACAGGCTCAGGAAAAGCCGGTGTCAGATGGGGAGCCCGCCGAAGCGCCACATCAGTCAGGCCAGCCCACGGATGTCGACGAGGCCGCCCTGAGTCAGGAGCAGTCACAGATCCTGGCGCAGGCAGAAGCGATGAACCAGCCGCCGGCGTCGGGCGAGTCTCACCAATCCCGTCCGGCTGCACCTCAGACGCTTCCCCCGGAGGCGGTGATGCCGGATGAGGTGGCGATGGCGGCGGAGCAGGCGATGTTGATCGCCGAAGCCCAAGAGATGGCCAGCGTGTTCAACGACGAGCGGATTGAACCTTCAGGGCCGGAGGCGGCCGTTGCCCCCGAGCCACAGGGATCCGCCCCGGCTGAGCAGCACACCCTGAGCCCGGAAGCCCTGGCGACCGGCGATCTCATCAACCAGGTATTGGCTGACCAGTCCCGCCTGGCAGAGCGCTTCGCTTCCGAGGAGGGGGCGCCTGAACCGGACCCAAAGCCCAAAGCTAGGGCGGCCAAGAAGTCGACCGCTCGGGAAGCGGTATCGGCTGACAGTGCACTCCAGCCCCCTTTGAGGCAAGACCCTGCCCCTGCAGAGGCGACAGCCGATGAGGACAGGCCGCCCTGGCGGCTTGATTCCGAGGTCCACTGTGACGCTTCTCCGGCGCCGGCGCCGGCGTTGGAGCGGGGAGTGGCAACGAGTGCGGAATCGGAGTCCCGGTCTGAGTTGGTCCCACGCCCTGAGCCAGAGCCTGCGCCTGAGCCTCGTCTTCTGCAATCGGAGGCGCCCGCAACGGCGCAACCGGTCGCTCGGTTGCCAGAACCGAAGAAGGCAATGGCACCGTCGGTGCCAGGGGCAGAATCGGGCAGCAGCGAGAGAGAGACCGACATGCAGTGGTACCGAGCGATGTCGAAGTTGGGGGTAGGCGCCCGGCCTCGCCAGCTGGCGGTGAACTCGATCCTCAGTCGTGACGGCGACAGGGTGCTGCTCTCTTTACGCCCGTCGCAGCGGCATCTCAATAATGACTCCGTGGTGGCGCCGCTGAAGGGGGCGCTGGAGCAGTTGTGGCAAGTCGAGATCCAGCTTGAGATTGAGATCGCCGATAAGCCCGGGCGCGAGACGCCGCTGGAGATCCGTCGTCGTCGCCACAAGGAGAAGCAGGCGGCCGCCCGGGAGGCGTTGCTGGCGGATCCGGTGAGTCAATGGATGCAGCAGGAGCTGGAAGCACAGCTGATTGAGGAGTCCGTCAGCTACGGCCCCCCTGCTGACACAGCGGTATCGGGCGTCAGCACCCGATAAACCCCTTGTCCGGGGGCATGGTTTTAGTAACATGTGCCCCCATCAGCGCGAAGCGCAGTTTAAAGAGAGAGCGAATTATGTTTGGAAAAGGCGGAATGGGTAACCTGATGAAGCAGGCGCAGCAGATGCAAGAGCGCATGCAGAAGGCCCAGGAAGAGATCGCACAGATGGAGTCCGTGGGTGAGTCCGGTGCCGGTATGGTAAAGATCACCATGAACGGAGCCCACAACGTTCGTCGCGTCGAGATCGATGAGAGCCTGATGGAAGACGATAAAGAGATGCTGGAAGATCTCATCGCCGCGGCCATTAACGATGCCGCCCGCCGGGTGGAGGAGAATCAGAAAGCCAAGATGGCTGAGATCACCGGTGGAATGCAGCTGCCCCCGGGCATGAAGCTGCCGTTCTAATGAAATTCAGTCCCCTGGTGGATGCACTGATCCAGTCGCTGCAGTGCTTGCCCGGCGTTGGGCCCCGCTCTGCTCAGCGGATGGCCTTTCAGTTGCTGGAGCGGGATCGCAGCGGGGGTGCCAAGCTGGGCAGCGCCCTGCAGTCCGCCATGAGCGACGTGGGCCACTGCGGCTCCTGCCGTACCTACACCGAGGAGACGCAGTGCCGTATCTGCGCCAATCCCAAGCGGGCGCAAAGTGGACAGCTCTGTGTCGTTGAGTCCCCGGCGGACCTGCTGGCGATAGAGAGTGCCGGCCAGTTTGACGGTCGATACTTTGTCCTGATGGGACACCTCTCCCCGCTGGACGGGATAGGCCCTGACGAGATCGGGCTGGATCGGCTGGACCAGATGCTGGCCGATGGGAGCTGGCAGGAGGTGATCCTGGCCACCAATCCGACGGTCGAGGGCGAAGCCACGGCGCAGTACATCGCCGACATGGCGCGTCAGCACCAGGTGGCCATCAGCCGCATCGCCCACGGCGTGCCCGTGGGGGGAGAGCTGGAGTACGTGGATGGCACCACGCTGGCCCTGTCGTTCAGCGGACGGCAAAAGCTGTAACTGGCACGTTCAGCGGTGAAGGCGACCCGGGTGGGTCGCTTTTTTATTGCCCGTTTTTGCTGCGGGGATCCCCTAATCCTCGGAAAGCCTCCTCGCGGAATGGCAGAATAAATGACTGATATTTATAAAGAAATAAAATAATCCACTCTTCCTCAAGTTATCCACAGAACTTCCCCAGAGTTATCCGTTGCTTACCCTTTGCGCTGTCGATAATTTGAACACCTTCCAATCAAACCAGATCCATTGACACACGGAGTGTGATGATGAACGAGGAACGGCTCGGGCAGTTGATCGAAGGCGCTTACGACGCCGCTGTAGAGGGGCAGTGGTATGAGTGGCTGGAGCAGTTGCGCCAGCAGATGTCGGCGGCGGGGGGGATGCTGGCCCACCTCGGCAGTGCCGGGATCCCGGTGCGCAGCCTGCCTGTTGCCTGCGGTGGGGATCTGGTGCCGGAGCTGGTGCATAGCTACCTGGAACGGCGCAGGCAGGACCCCTGGTACTGCCAGGTTCGACGTCAACGCAACAACGTCATCACCCTGGATGCCCGGATGCGGCGTTTGCGCGCCCGCAGTGCGCTGGCGGATCTCTACCAGGGGCTGAATTGCCACTACCACACCGGCGCCGTTTTGTCCGGGGGGCACGGCCACTTCCTTCTGGCGCTTCATCGGGCGCCGGGACAGGAGGACTTCGGGGCCGAACAGCAGCAGATGCTCTCCTGCATCAACCAGCACCTGCGCCAGGCGATGGCCCTGACCCCGATGCTGTTCGAACTGGTCCAGGGACGCCTGCTGGCGGACAAGTTGAACGACACCCAGGTGCCCCAGGCGGTGGTTCGGGCCAACGGCGTTCCTGCCTTCGTCAATGAGGCGATGGCCAACTACCTCCGCGGCCAGGGGCAGCCGTTTCGCTTCCACCGCGGCAAACTGGGGGGGCGCCAGCCCTTCCTCGACAGGCTGATAGAGCGGGCTCAAAACCGGCTCTGCCAGTCCGGTGTGGCCGCCTGTCAGGCGGTGACCATCCCCCTTGGCCAGCAGGATCTCTCCCTGATGCCGCTGCCCCCCCAGGTACTGGAGGGCGCTACCTTGTGGCAGATCCGTTGAAGGGCTGAACGCCCCTTGCCATCGCGGCAAAAATCCGCCGCCTTGGTACAAAAAGGCTCTTGAATTCCAAAAGTGTGTCCCCATCTCTGAGGGGACACACTTTTTTGTTCGATTTTCAGGAGACAAGCATGTCCGTGCAGCAAGAGACCCACGGTTTTCAAACAGAAGTCGCCCAACTGTTGAAACTGGTGACCCACTCTCTCTACTCCAATAAAGAGATCTTCCTGCGTGAACTGGTATCCAACGCCGCCGACGCCGCCGACAAACTGCGCTACAAGGCGCTGTCGGATCCCTCCCTGTATGAGGGCGATGGAGAGCTGCGCGTGCGTCTGTCGGTGGACCGGGAGGCGGGTACCCTGACCATCGCCGATAACGGCATCGGCATGACCCGGGATGAGGCGATCGAGCACCTGGGCACCATTGCCAAGTCCGGTACCGCCGACTTCTTCGCCAACCTGTCCGGCGACGCCGCCAAGGACTCCCAACTGATCGGCCAGTTCGGTGTGGGTTTCTACTCGGCGTTTATCGTTGCTGACAAGGTGGTGGTGCGCTCCCGTGCCGCGGGGGTGGATACCACTGCCGGGGTGGAGTGGACCTCCGGCGGTGAAGGGGATTACACCGTGGCCACCATCGAAAAGACCGGCCGTGGTACCGAGATCATTCTCCACTTGCGGGAGGAGGAGAAGGAGTTTTTGGATGAGTGGCGCCTGAAGCAGATCGTCTCCAAGTACTCGGATCATATCTCCATCCCGGTGGAGATGTGGCAGGAGGGGACCCCGGAGCGGGAGGAGGGGGGCGAGACCATTCCCGCCACCGAAGGCCAGTGGCAGGCGGCCAACAAGGCCACCGCACTCTGGACCCTCTCCAAGTCCGAGATCTCGGATGACGAGTACAAGGAGTTCTACAAGCATGTCGCCCACGACTGGGAAGATCCCCTGCTGTGGAGCCACAACAAGGTTGAGGGCAAACAGGAGTACACCAGTCTGCTTTACATCCCGGCCAAGGCTCCCTTCGACATGTGGAACCGCGACAACAAGCATGGCCTGAAGCTCTATGTGCAGCGCGTCTTTATCATGGATGAGGCGGAGCAGTTCCTGCCCCAGTACCTTCGCTTCGTCAAAGGCCTGGTGGACTCCAATGACCTTCCCCTCAACGTCTCCCGCGAACTGCTGCAGGACAACAAGGTGACCCAGGCCCTGCGCGGCGCCCTGACCAAGCGGGTGCTGGGTATGCTCGACAAGCTGGGGCGCAACGATGACGCGAAGTACCAGCAGTTCTGGAGCCAGTTCGGTAACGTGCTCAAAGAGGGGCCGGCGGAAGACTTCGCCAATAAGGAGGCGATCGCCAAGCTGCTGCGTTTCGCCTCCACTGCCAACGACTCCAGCGTCGCCAATGTTTCTCTGCCGGCCTACATTGAGCGGATGAAAGAGGGCCAGGACAAGATCTACTACATCGTGGCGGACAGCTACGCGGCGGCGAAGAACAGCCCGCACCTGGAACTGCTGAAGAAGAAGGGGATCGAGGTGCTCCTGATGTCCGATCGTATCGACGAGTGGCTGATGTCTCACCTGACCGAGTTCGACGGCAAGGCTCTGGTTTCGGTGACCCGGGGTGACCTGGGACTGGACGACCTCTCCGACGAGGAGAAAGCCGAGCAGGAGAAGCAGGCCGAGGAGCACAAGCCGCTGCTGGATCGGGTCAAAGAGGCCCTTGGCGAGAAGATCAAGGAGGTCAAAGTCTCCCAGCGTCTGACCGACTCCCCAGCCTGTATCGTTACCGATGAGCAGGACATGTCCAGCCAGATGATCAAGTTGATGCAGGCAGCGGGCCAGCCGGTGCCGGAGGTGAAACCGATCTTCGAACTCAACCTGACCCATCCGCTGGTCGCTAAACTGGAACAGGAGGTGGACGAGGAACGCTTCAAGCAGTGGGCTGGCCTGCTGTTGTCCCAGGCGATGCTGGCGGAGCGAGGCAGCCTGGACGATCCGTCCGAGTTTGTTGCCCAACTGAACAGCCTCTGGCTGGAACTGAGTCACTAACCCTTTGATGTCGCCCCGCTCTCGATGCGGGGCGGCCTTTATCAAGAGAGTGCGAATGCAACCGACGCAAGCGGCGCCCGAGGCGCAAGAAACAATCATCAATGTCAACGCCCAAAATGTGCAGCAGGTGGTGGATGCCTCCATGCGCATGCCGGTGGTGATGAATTTCCACTCGACCCAGGTGCCTGAGTGCCAGGGGGTCAGTGATACCTTGACCGCGGAGGCCCGTGCCCGTGCCGGTCAGTTCCTGCTGGCCAACGTGAACTGCGACAGTGAGATGGAGCTGGCCCAGTACTTCCGGATCCAGGCACTGCCCACCGTGCTGGTCCTCTCCCAGGGGCAACCTGTGGATGGGTTTGCGGGTCCCCAGGAGCCGGCGATGATCCGCCAGGTTCTGGAAAAACACCTGCCTGCGGGCTGGCAGTTGAAGCTGCAAGAGGCCCAACCCCTGTTGGCCAAGGGCGATTTTGATACCGCTTTGCCGCTTTTACGCGAAGCCCTGGCAGAGGAGCAGAATGGTGACACCTTGCTGGCGCTGACCGAGTGTCTGCTGGGTCTGAAGCGGGCCGATGAGGCCGAAACCCTGCTGGGCCAGGTGGGCCTGGCGGACCAGGATGGGCGCTATCAAGGTTTGGTGTCCCAGCTGGAGCTGTTGAAGGAGGCGGCGGATACCCCGGAGATCCGTACCCTGCAGCAGCAGATCAGCGAGCAGCCGGACAACCCCCAGTTAGTGGTAGAACTGTCGGTGCAGCTGCACCAGGCGGGACGTAACGAAGAGGCGCTTGAGGCTCTGATGGGGCTGCTGAAACGCCAGCTGGATGCCGCCGATGGGGATGCCCGCAAAACCTTCCTTGATATTGTGAAGGCGCTCGGGCCTGCGGATCCCACGGCGGCGGCCTACCGTCGACAGTTTTACAGCCTGCTCTATTAGGTGGGGAAAAGCGGGGCAGGGGGCGATCATCGCGGTGGTCTCCTGCCCTTTTTGCGTCATTCGAAGTCAAAGAGTGGCGGTGATGCCCTTCCCTTGGCGGGTCGGCTATGCCAAGATCCGTGAGATTTAAATTTTTATAAAGTCGGGAGAAAGACGCATGCGCATAATTTTGCTGGGCGCCCCCGGTGCCGGTAAGGGCACCCAGGCCCAATTCATCATGGAGAAATACGGAATCCCGCAGATCTCCACCGGTGACATGCTGCGCGCCGCGATCAAGGCCGGGACACCCCTGGGCCTGGAAGCGAAGAAAGTGATGGATGCCGGTCAACTGGTCTCCGATGAGATCATCATTGGCCTGGTAAAAGAGCGTATTGCGCAGGAGGACTGCAAGAATGGGTTCCTGCTCGACGGCTTCCCCCGCACCATTCCTCAGGCGGATGCCATGAAGGAGAATGGCATCAAGGTGGATCACGTGATCGAGATCGACGTGCCTGATGAGGAGATCGTCAAGCGTATGAGCGGCCGTCGCGTCCATCCGGGATCCGGCCGCGTTTACCACGTGGTTTTCAACCCGCCGAAGGTGGAGGGCAAGGACGATCTTACCGGTGAAGAGCTGGTGATCCGTGCCGACGACGAAGAGGCCACCGTGCGCAAACGCCTGGGCGTCTACCACGAGCAGACCAAGCCGTTGGTCGCTTACTACAGTGAAGAAGCGGCCCGGGGCGCCAACCAGTACCACAAGCTGGATGGGACCCAGGCGGTCGATGCCGTCTCCGGACAGATTGCTGAACTGATCGGTTAATCGCCCCAGGTCGAAAGAGCCCCGCAGTTGCGGGGCTTTTTTTGTGGTTTATCGCTTATCTGCGGGGTAAATTTTCATTTGTGAGAGATATCTGTTTCTGCACTAACTTGATTTATCGCGTTGACGTGGTGCCGTGCAGGATGCGCAAATGCCGCGAGCGCATGGATGCTCAGGAGCGGCCAACCAAAGGGGCTACTCGCCCCCTTTCCTTTTCGTAAAGAACGGCCCCGTTGCCTCCGGTCGGTGCTATTCCTCGCTCTCGCCCCGCACGGTCAAGGTATCGGCCAAAGTTGGCTGTACCGCTGCGCTATCCATGCTGCGCGATAAAGTCCTGCTTCGGCTTCCCTACCTTCGCGTTCAAGCCTTCGGCTTTCACCCATTCCTCCGCTGGCCTTTCGGGCCTTCCTGATCCTCTCCCTTGCCTTACCGGGGCTTCACTCGGGCACCTCTAAGTCGGCCTAAAAGCGGGTGGGGGCATTCGCCTTCGAGCCGTGAATGGCTAAAGGCAACAGAGCGGCTATTTCAAACTTTTGAATACGAATGTATTCGTCTGCCCGGAAATCCGCGAAGAACCTTTTTATTCTGTTCCCGAGCGGGCTGGGCTTCAGGCGAATGCGCCAATCGTTAATTGCGTGATGCCGAACCTGTCGCTGCTTAAGATCCAATGTTAATCTTGCGTCGTACTTAACGATTTACAACAGGCAGTTAATGGATATGACGCAACCACGTTACGGAGTCCTTCTGGTTAACCTTGGCACCCCCTGCCAACCAACGCCCCGCTGCGTTAAATGTTTTCTCAGCCAGTTCCTGGCGGATGAACGTGTCGTTGACCTGCCCCGCTGGCAGTGGATGCCGATCCTCCACGGCATCATCCTCAACACCCGGCCCAAGCGGGTCGCCCGGGCCTACCAGTCGATCTGGCAGGAGGGGGGCTCACCGCTTAAGGTGATCAGCCACCGTCAGCGGGAAGCCCTGGCGGAACTCCTGGCCCAGCGCAGCGGGGAATCGGTCCCGGTGGAGCTGGGGATGACTTACTGTAAGCCGGGCTTACGGGAGGGGTTGGACAAGCTGGAACAGGCGGGGGTGGAGCGGATCGTGGTGCTGCCACTCTTTCCCCAGTACTCCTGCTCCACCACAGGGGCCGTGGTGGATGCATTGGCGGCGACCCTGAAGCAGAAACGCTCGATGCCGGAGTACCGACTGATCCGGGATTATCATCGCGATCCCGCCTACATCAAGGCCCTGGCACAGAGCGTGCGAGAGAGCTGGGCCGAACAGGGTCGGGGAGAGCGTTTACTGGTCTCCTTCCACGGCGTCCCTCAGCGCTACGTAGACGAGGGGGATCTCTACCGCGACCACTGTGAAGCAACAGCCCGAGCTCTGGCGGCGGAGCTGGAGCTTGACGCGGAGGCGTGGACGCTCTGTTTCCAGTCCCGGTTTGGAAAGGAGCCCTGGCTGCAGCCCTACACCGATGAAACCCTCGAAGCGCTGCCCAAGGAGGGAGTCACCTCGGTGGACATGATCTCTCCGGCGTTCTCGGTGGACTGCCTGGAGACCCTGGAGGAACTGGCGATCGAGGGGAAACAGGCGTTTATGGAGGCGGGCGGTGAAAACTACCACTTCATCCCCTGCCTGAACGATCGCGATGATCATATCGCTATGATGGCGGACCTGGTGGAGCGTCATGCTGCAACCTGGGCCTCGGAGCCGGTCGCCACACTCCCTTAAGACAGTGCGCCGTCACCGGGTGTCGAGAGTGTCACCCGATGCTGCGCCATCCACTGGCGGATGGCGCGGGCAAAAGGCAGGGCATGGGGGCCATCCCCATGCACACAGAGCGTGTCTATTCTCAGCGGCACCGCCTCGCCCTCCACACTGGTGACCCGGTGTTGCTCGACCATCTCCTGAAGCTGCCGAAGGCACGCCGCCAGGGAGGAGATCGAGGCATTAGGCTCACTGCGGGGCACCAGGGTACCGTCATTTCGATAGCGTCGATCCGCAAACCCCTCGGCGATCACCGTTAAACCCGCCTGCTGTGCCATCGATTGCAGCGGGCTGTTGGCCAGGGCATAAAGTTTCAGGCCCGGGTCCAGTGATTGAAGGGTCTCCACCACCACGTTGGCCATCGCCCTGTCATGACTGGCCTGATTGTAGAGTGCCCCATGGAGTTTGACGTGATGGAGCTTGCTGCCCAAAGGGTGAGCCAATGAGGCCAGGGCCTGGATCTGTTCCCGCATCAGGGCTTTGAGCTGGGGCTTCGAGAGGGAGAGCGGGCGCCGGCCAAACTGTTCGCGATCGTCGTAGCCCGGATGGGCACCGATAGCAACGCCATGCTTGCGCGCCAGTAGCAGGGTGGTCAGCATGCTTGCCCGATCCCCGGCGTGGCCGCCACAGGCGATATTGGCGGAGCTGATCAGCGGCATCAGCCGATCATCCTGACCGGCGCCCTCCCCAAGGTCACAGTTAATATCCAGGCTTCTCATGAGCCTTCCCGCCAGAAGCGCTTGGCACTGATGGAGAGCCGGGCCAGGCGGGCACGCTGTTCCGCCTGCATCATCCGGGCTTGCTCCCAGTCGCATTGGATAAAGCGCAGGGTCTGACCCGGTGCCAGCTGGGCCAGAACCGACCAGTCCGCCCGCGCGATCTGGGCAATCTTGGGGTAGCCTCCCGTGGGCTGGCTGTCTGCCATCAGGGCGATGGGTTGGCCACTGGGCGGGAGCTGTATGGTGCCCCGCTGGACTGGTTCGGTGAGGATCTCCGCCTTGGCCTCGGGCAGGGGCTCCCCTTCCAGCCGGGCTCCCATGCGGTCAGAGTGGGCGCTCAGTCGCCACTGTCGTCGAAACAGGGCCCGGTGCTGGTGCTCCCGATAGTGGGGCCCGGGTATGACGGCGATCAGTGCTGGTTCCGGCGTGATCCCCCCAAGCCGGGTAAAGCTGTCTTGGGGATGAGGCAGGTGGTGACGCTGGATCGGTAGCCGGTCGCCTGCTTGCAGCGCGCGTCCCTTCCAGCCGCCGATCCCCACGTTGAGCTGGGTGGCGCAACTGCCCAGCACCGGCGGGACCTGGAGGCCGCCCTTGACCGCCAGGTAGGTGCGGCAGCCCCGGCGTGCCCGGCCCAGATCCAGCCGCTGTCCCCGGAATACAGCGATGGGTTGGCCCTGCTGCAACGGCTGGCCGTCAAGCAACGGCGCCATGGGGGCGCCTACCAGGGCGATCACCGTATCGCAGTGGAAGGTCAGCGTCGGCCCCACCAGGGTGCACTCCAGCAGCGGCGTGTCATCCGGCTGCAGCAGCAGGCGGTTGGCGACGCTGGCGGCGAGCAGGTCCGCGGCACCACTCTGAGCAAACCCCAGGTGGGCCTGACCACTGCGGCCATGATCCTGCACTGTGGTTTGCAGGCCCGGTTTGATCACTTCCAGCATGGGTGTGCCTCGTTTTGCTGGCACAGCTGCTGATACTGCTCGGTGCTGATAGGTTCAAAGGTGAGGGTGTCGCCGGGCAGCAGCCAGGTGACGGACTCTTGATTCAGGTCCAGAAGCGGTTGAGGAGTGCGTCCGATCAGGTGCCAGCCTCCGGGACTGGGGCTGGGGTAGATCCCGGTCTGGCTGCCGCCAATGGCCACGCTTCCGGCGGGGATTGTTGCCCTCGGACTCGCCCGGCGGGGCAGTTGCAGTGCCTCTGGCAGCCCCGACAGGTAGGCAAACCCCGGGGTGAAGCCAAGGAAGCAGACCGAGTAGGTTGGCGCACAGTGCCGCGCGATCACCGCTTCGACACTCAGTTGACTCAGTTGGGCCACGGTATCGAGATCCTCCCCCAGCTCGTAGCACACCGGCAAGGTGCGGTGGCGGCCCGTTACCGGCGGGGCGCTGCGCCACTTTTTCCGATGTTGATGGAGAAACTGTTTCAGGTTTTCGATCTCCGGCTGGGGGCCGTTTGGGTCAAACCAGAGCCCCAGGCAGTGATAGGTGGGGACCGCATCCCGCAATCCGGGCAGGGCGTCCAGCACCCCGATGATGGCGTGGATCTGCCGCTGAGTGTCAGGATCCTGTCGCGGGGGCCAGCGCAGCATCAGGGCATTTTCTGACAGTGTCTCGATCTGGAAGGGCAACGTCATCCAATTTCTACCAAGTGACTCAGAGTTAACATAAAGTTAACAGCCTGACGGGGCTGGGTGCCAGTCGAAAAAATCCCCAGCGGGATCTTCCCCCTGAGCAGGCTGGCAAGCGGGATCCGATGTGGTAGAATCCGCCGCCACCACCCAGGAGGCGCCGCCGTCTTCTACCCCCTCGCTGGAGAGGTTGAGGGGCAACTAAACTGCAGGGACAGGCAGATAATGCGGATAGTGATCCCAGCATGAAATTTCCCGGTCAACGCAAGTCCAAACACTATTTCCCTGTGGAATCCCGCGATCCACTCACCAATGAGCTTAACCCCATCATTCAACCCAAAGGGGTTCATGTCACCGGCATCGACCAGACCCTGGTGGACATTGAGGCCCATGTGGATGAGGCGTTTATCGCCCGTCACCAACTGGTGAAGGGGAACTCGATGTTGATCGACGATGAGGCGGCTCACCGCCTCTACCAGGAGCTTTGCGACGGCCGGCTTATCAACGAAGAGCATGCCGGCGGCACCATCGGCAACACCCTGCACAACTACGCGACCCTGGCGGATGACCGCGCCGTGATGTTCGGAGTGATGAGCCGCAACATTCAGATCGGCAGCTACGCCTACCGTTACCTCTGCAATACCTCCAGCCGGGTGGACCTCAACTACCTGCAGCCAGTGGATGGGCCGATCGGTCGCTGTTTCACCCTGATCACCGAGTGTGGAGAGCGTACCTTTGCCATCTCCAAGGGCAGCATGGACAAATTGACCCCCGCCAACATCGACGAGAACGTGGTGAAGAGTGCGTCGGCGCTGGTGCTCACCGCCTACCTGATGCGGGCTGGCGACGATCCCATCTCGGAAGCGGCGATGACGGCGATCCGGTACGCCCATGAGGCCCAGGTGCCGGTGGTACTGACCCTGGGGACCCGTTTCCTGATTGAGCAGGATCCCGAGTGGTGGCAGACGTTTATCCGCGATCATGTGACGGTTCTGGCGATGAACGAGGAGGAGGCGCAGGCGCTGACCGGCGAGAGTGATCCTCTGTTGGCCTGCGACAAGGCGCTGGAGCTTTGCGATCTTATTCTCTGTACCGCGGGCTCCAAGGGGCTCTACACCGCAGGCTGGACCGACGACGAGTTCAAGCGGGAGACGGCTCACCCGCTGCTGCCCGGGGCGATCGGCGAGTTTAACCGGTACGAGTTCTCCCGTCCCATCAGCAAGGCCGAGTGCGACCAGCCCCTGAAGGTGTTCTCCCACATCGCCCCCTTCATGGGCGGGCCGGAAAAGATCAGCAACACCAATGGCGCCGGCGATGGTGCCCTGGCGGCGCTGCTCCATGACATGGCGGCCAACGCCTATCACAAGCTCAACCTGCCCAACTCCAGCAAGCACCGTTACAGCGGCCTTTGCTACTCCTCGTTTGCCCAACTGTGCAAGTACGCCAACCGGGTCAGCTACGAGGTGCTGGCTCAGTACAGTCCGCGCCTTTCCCGGGGATTGCCGGAGCGGGAAGACAGCCTGGAGGAGGCTTACTGGGAGCGCTAATGCCAGGGCCGACGCTACCGCTGGACGCGGAGTGAGTGACAAAAAACACCGCCTCTCGGGGCGGTGTTTTTTTGCCTGGTGCGAGCGCTTTTACCCGGCAGGGTCAGGCGGCACTGGCCGAGCCCTGGGCCGCTAACGGTTTGGGCTTGAGCCAGCCGAGACGGTAAAACAGCCAACCGCCCCACACCATGTAAAGGGTAGCCAGGGTGAGCAGAGCCACGCGGGAAACCATCTTGGATTCGACATTGAAGTCGTTGCTACCAGCGGCGCTGCCCAGGCTGGTACCGAGCAGAACCAGCAGGCAGGTGGTGGCGGAGGCATAGAATCGGGCATGGGGGCTGGTGTACAGCTTTTTTCCCACCCAGATCCCGAGCAGCGCCATCACCGGGAGAAGGAAGGCGATATGGTGGACCGCGGTCAGCAGTTGATGCATCAACAGGGCGGCGACACCACCGGCGATGTTGGCCAGTACCATCAGGGTGCCGTTACTGTGACTCTGCTGCAGGCCGGGGTTGTGGAGGTTGAGGGCTACAATCACCAGCAGCAGTAGGTCCGAGGTTCGATCAAACAGGTACGCAATGAGCACCAGCGGCAGCATCATGCCGGTATACAGCAGTGCGTTGTGTTTCGCCTGGGCATGGTCGATGGGCGGTGCAGGGGGCAGCACCTGGGGCAAGGGAGTGGGTTTCCACCCGTGCAGGGCGATGCAGATCAGGCTGCTCATCAGCACCGATCCCAGCATGCCGAAGGCAAAGTCGATAGCGAGCCGCTGTGAGGTGATCCCCATCAGGGGGATAGCGAGGACCGCAAACAGGCTGATGGCGGACACGGCGAAGTTTTGTCCGGATTCGGCGCGAAAGTAGATCCGTATCAGCAGCAGGCAAAGCAGTATGAGCAACACCGCCGGGGCCGGCTGCAACCATAATGTCAGTGCCAGGCTCACGGCGATATACTGCGCCGCCTTGATGCAGAAGGCCCGGTACAGCGCCAGCGGTGGAGAGAAGCCCGGCGGGCCCAGCAGCACGGTGACCACCACCGGCGTCAGGTACGCCATGGGCCACTCGATGATCCAGGCCAGCGGCGCGGAGATGGCCAGGCCCAGGGCAAAACGCTTGATGCCCCTGGCCTGCTGGGCGTTAATAGACATAGCTGAACAGGCTCATCAGCCGGATCCAGAATTTTGCCAGTGGGGTGATGAGCCAGCCCGCGGGTTCGGTGTAGATCACCACGTCGGTCTGCCCGCCCTCTCTCAGGTAGGGCTCGGCACGTTTATCTTCGATGCGGATCAGGACGGGAAAGCGCTGGGGTTCCCGCAGCCAGCCGACGGTCACCGGGGGGCTGGGCAGAGAGCCGACGTTATCTCCGGTGAAAGTAACGCCGCGGCTGACGGTAATGACGGAGCCATGGAATACCTGACCCGGGGCCGAGTCCAGTACCAGCTCCACCGGATCGCCAGGGCGGATATGGGTCAGGTTGTTTTCCCGCATGTAGCTCTCAATCCAGACCTCCTTGGTGGAGATGAAGGTAAAGAGCGGTTGCCCGGCGGGACTGAACACCCCGATATCGTAACGAAGGTTGCTGATCAGGCCGTCCCGCGGGGCGCGGATCTCGGTATCCTCCAGGTTTCGCTGGGCCTGAGAGAGGGCGGCGAGGGCGCGCTGGATCTGGGGGTTATTGTTACCACTGATCCCCGCGGTTTGCTTGGCGACCTCCAGTGCGGCTGTCGCTCCCCGGACGGCGGCTTCTGCCTGGGCTTCCTGTGCCACGGCGTTGTCCAGCTCGGTTTGAGAGACATAGCCTTGCTCACTGAGGGTGGTCAGGCGGCGGGTATCCACGCGGATCCGCTCCAGATTGGTTTGGGCCTCCACCAGTTGCGCCTGGGCGGCGGCGATGTTGGCGGTGTTGGCCCCGACGGACTGGCCGGCAAGCTCAAGTTCCGCTTCTGCATGGGCCACCGCCAGCTTGTATCGCTCAGGATCGATCTGTGCCAGCAGCTGGCCTCGCTGGACCTCCTGGTTCTCCTTAACCTTCAGCTGCTTCAAACGGCCCGAGACTTCACTGCTCATGGGCTGGACAAAGGCGCGGATGCGGGCGTTATCGGTGGTGGGTGTGAGGCGGTCCATCGCCAGATACCAGGCCAGGATCACCACGCAGACCATGACCAAAGACGTGGTGATCCGCTGAACGGACCGCTCTGCCCGCTGTTTCTCTTGATCGTTGTTGCTCATGAATGGACTTTTATTACGTAACCCAAAGGAGTACCGAGGTGCCGTTCATTGGGCACCTCGGGGTATTTGTCAGGCGGGAGGACGCGCTGTCTCACTCTTCCGGCGGGGAGGGGTCATCGGCCT
The DNA here is from genome assembly GCF_039544205.1 of Ferrimonas gelatinilytica. Taxonomy (NCBI): domain Bacteria; kingdom Pseudomonadati; phylum Pseudomonadota; class Gammaproteobacteria; order Alteromonadales; family Ferrimonadaceae; genus Ferrimonas; species Ferrimonas gelatinilytica. The sequence continues at coordinate 159,459 of NZ_BAABLF010000006.1, forward strand.
CCGGAACCCGACAGATCAGCAGCCATACGGGGGTGGCCAGCATCAGCAGAATCAGTGAGTACATACCCGCTTCCGGGCCTGCACCATAGATAGTACCAAGGGAGAAGATAAAAGCGACGCTGCCGAGGAGAATATAGGGTTTGATATTTAATATTTTCGACAGCGGATCCCGTTTTACCCAAAGCACCCCCTCCACCAAGGCACAGAAGACATAGGGGATCATGGCGGCATCGGTGGACAGGTTGACGATGAGGTTATAAAACACCGCCATCGCCTGAGAGCCCGAGGCATCCACCAGCAGCAGTATGCTGGAGAGGGAGACCGATAGGAGAATCCCCTGCACCGGAACCCCGTGCGCGGAGGTGCGGGCAAACAGTGCGGGCATGGCTCCCTGCTGCGCGGCGGCCATCGGTACCTGGGACAACATCAAGGTCCAGCCGTTGAGGGCGCCGAGGGAGGAGATCACCGCGGCGAGCGCGATCACCGTTGAGGCCCAGCCCCCCCACATCACGGCAGCCGCATCCGCAAAGGGGGCGGAGGAGGTCATCAGCACCTCCCGGGGAATAACGCCCATGACCACCGTGGTGCCAAGGATGTAGATGGTCGAGGAGATCAGGGTACCGAGGACGGTGGCGATGGGGATGGTACGCTCCGGGTTCTTAACGTCCCCGGCGGGCACCGTCGCCGACTCCACCCCGAGAAAGGCAAACATGGTTAATGGAGCGGTGGCCGCCAAGGCGCCGAGAATCGGCCGGTCACTGGGATTTAGGACCGCGAAGGTGTCCCAATCTACCCAGAAAAGTCCAAAGAGGCTGATGGCAATAAAGGGTACCAGTTTGGTGTACACGGTGACCGCCTGGAAGATCCCCGCTTCGCGGACGCCACGGATGTTGATCAGGGCGACCAGCCAGATCGCCCCGAGGCCAATGGCCAAATTGATGGCCAGTTGACCCTTGAGGGCAGGGATCAGGATCCCCAGGTAGCCCACCAGGCCGGCGGCCATGGCGGGCAGGGATGCCCAGATGGAGACCCAGTAACCCCATGCAACAAGAAAGCCGGCGAAGCGGCCAAAACCCAGCCGAGTAAAGGCGTAGGGGCCACCGGTCACCGGGGCGATCCGTGCCAGCCGGGCGAACACCAGGCCCAGACAGACGGCCGCCAGCGCCATCACCCCCCAGCCGATGATGGCAACGGTGCCGTAAGGAGCCAGGGCGGCGGGGGCGATGAAAAAGCCGGAGCCAATCATGTTGCCGATCACCAGGGCAGTGCACATGCCCACCCCCAGTGAGCGTTTCCCCGCACTCTGGTCGTCCGATCCTGTCGTCATCGCCTGTCACCTGCCGGTTTTCATCGTTGCGTCCTGTTTCGAACCCCCTATTTCTGCCTCGAGTAGAGCTTGAACAGGAACTTGGAGGACTCACTCGGTGGGCCAAAATAGCGCCCATAAACGCTGTCGAACTCATCGGAGCGGTAAAATTCGCTGAGCACTGTGTCCACCACCAGACGGAACTCATCGTCATTTCTGGGCAGGGCCAGGGCGATGGGTTCAATGGTGAAGTAGCGGTCAATAAGCATCAAATCGCCACCATTAGGCGATTTTTGCAGCAGATTGTCGACGATGACCCGGTCGCCGAAGTAAGCGTCCGCCTTCCCCTCGGCGATCAACTTGATCCCATCGGCATGGGTGTCGACCTCGACCACCTCGACGATGACGCCACGCTGGCTGATCTGGTTTAGCAACCAGGAACGGGTAACCGTGCCGGCGTGAACCGCGTAGGTATGGTCCGCCAAGCCGCGGTTGATGCTGGCCCGCCAGGTGGGCCCGGTATGGGCCACCTCCCCGTTGAGGACGCGGATCAACGTTGGGTCGGCACTCTTGCTGACCAGCGCCCCAACCCCACCGTTGAAGATGGGAATCGAGAAGCTCACCGCTTCACGCCGGGAGAGGGTATCGGTGGAGGCCCCGCAAAGCAGGTCCAGCTCACCATCCGCTACCGCCTGGAGTCCCTGTTGCAGGGAGAAGGGACGAAACTCGGCGGTCACCTGGCCCAAGCCAGACCGCCCCTTGACCGCATCGACCACCTTTTGGCAGAGCTCGATGGAGTAGCCTTCGGGCTGACCGGCGCTGGTCTTCTCACTAAAGGGGGCTTCGTCGGTGACGTAGCCGAGGGTCAGTTTGCCGGTGCGGGCGGCGTCACTCAGCGTGTCCGCCTGGGCGGTTCCAAGGGTGAACAGGGCCAGCAGTGCGGCCGCGGTCCAGCGTCCCCAGTGTGATTTGGGCAACTTGCAGATAAACCTGTCAGTCATAACTCGCTCCTGTTATTCCTTGTTGGTGACGGCAGCACCCGGTTGGGCACCCTGAGTTTCAAAGCGGTGGGCGATGAAGCCATAGAGGACGTAGGACAGCATCATCACCATCATGCCACCGAAGGCCGCTTCGAGGCCGGAAGCATAGAGGGCGTACGCGCTGTAGATGATGGCAACCAGGGTCACGATGACGTTACGGGAGTAGATCCCCGATTCCACCTCGGCCTTGGTCATGACCACCATCAGCGCTGACAGCGCGGTGATGTAGGGCACGATGTTGGTGACGGCCGCCAGGTCCACCAGCTTGCCAAACTGCTGCGAGGCATCTGGCGACATGGTGCTGAACGCCATCAAGGTTTGCAGAACCCCAGCGATGATCATCCCGGCAATGGGCGCACCCGCCTTATTGACCTTGGAGAAGATCTTCGGGAACAGGTTGTCATCGGCGGTGTACTTCGAGGTTTGGCTCAGTGTGAACTGCCAGCCGAGCAGCGAACCGACACAGGCCATCACCGCCAGCACCAGGATGATGTTACCCACTGTGGGGTTGAACATCTGGGCGTAGACGAAGGCGAAGGGGGCACTGGAGTTGGCCAGTTCGGCATTGGGCACGATACCCTGGATCACCGTGGTGGAGAGGATGTAGACCACCGCCGCACCGAGGGTGCCGAAGAGGCAGGCCAGGGGCACGTTCTTCTGCGGATCTTCTACCGCGTCAGAGTTCTGTGCGGCGGACTCCATGCCAAGAAACGCCCACAAGGTCAGCGGAATACTCTGAGCGATGGCGTCACTCATGGCCATGTTGTTGGGGTTCCAGGCGGCTTCGAAGGTGGCGGCATCGAACCAGAACCAGCCGATGATGCTGAGGCCGGCGACCGGCACGATCACACCCCATACCGTAATGGCGCCCAGTTTACCGGTGACATTCGGGCCCCCGAAGTTGGCCACTGTGGTAATCCAGATCAGCGAGACCACCCCCACAAACAGCGGCACCGCGCCGGTGCCAAGCCAGGGGAAAAAGGGTGTCATGTAACCGACCGCGGAGATCGCAATCGCCACGTTACCCACCGCGAGGGAGAGGTAGTAGAGGAAGGACGCCATGAAGAAGCTTGATCGGCCATGGGCCTCCTCCGAGTAGGCTGACATCCCGCCGGAGCGGGGACATAGCACCCCGAGCTGGGCGAATCCGTAGGCGATCGCCATGGAACCGATGGCGGTGACGATCCAGGACAGCAGGGAGATCGCGCCCAGTTGCGCCATGCTCGAGGGGAGCATGATAATCCCGGAGCCCATCATGTTGACCGCCACCAGAGTGGTGAGGCCCATAAGGGTCATTTTCTTGCTTGAACTAGCCATTAAAGACTCCTTACCCGTTTCGCTAACTGTGTTAGGCCTTCAGACAAAGCACGCTGTAGACCCCATCTTCGATCTCGGCGCCTTCCACTTCGTGCTCAAAACCCGGGAACTGCTCATCCCAAAGGCTCAGCTTGATCAGATAGTCGATCTGAGGGCTGTCGCTTTTGGCAAACTTTTCGCCGGAGATCATCATCGGGATCCCCGGGGGATAGGGCATCACGGCGTTCGCCGCGATGCGCCCATAGAGCTTGGGTGCCGGCACCAGTTCGACCCGGCCCTTGGCCAGCTGCTGGAAGGCGGCTCGCGGGGTCATTGTCGGCTCAGGAATGGTGGAGTAGGCGGCGTTCAGCGCGGCTCCGGGATCGTGCTTCTTGAGGAAGGCAAACATCTCGTCACCAAGATCCTTAAGCCCCAGGTGACCGTATCGCTCCGGGTTGCTTTGAACCAGCTCCGGCAGCACTTGGCTCAGTGGCGCATTGCTGTCGTAGAAGCGCTTGAAGGAGAGCAGCACATTGATCAGGGTGGCCCACTTGCCCTTGGTGGTCCCCATGCTGAACAGGAACATCACCTGAAAATCGGTGGTGCGGGTCGGTACGATACCGAAGCGGCCGGCGTAGGCGGTAAAGAGCTCCGCCGGGACGCCGTTCTCCTCAAGGGTGCCATCGTCGCCCATGCCCGGTGTTAAAAGGCTGACCTTTATCGGGTCTAGCATCACCCAGTTGGTTTCCAGGTCGTCGAAACCGTGCCAGGTATCCTCCGGGTGCAGGCGCCAGCAGTCCTGCTCGCTCACGAGAAGGTCGGTCGGTGCGTCCTGAAAGTCGTAGACCTGACCCGAGCGGGGGTCTTTGACCTTCTCGGCATTCCAGGGTTTGAAGAACCAGTCACCGGCACTCTGGTGGCGCTTGTAGATCTTCGCGACCGCCTGGCGGAAGCTGACCGCCTCCTTGATGGAGTCAGTGGTTAGCATGGTGCCGCCGTCACCGTCCATCATGGCGCTGGCGATGTCGTTGGAAGCGACGATGGCATACAGCGGTGAGGTGGTCGCGTGCATCATGTAGGACTGGTTGAACTGGTCGTGGGGGATGGCGTCACGACCATGGCGGATGTGGATATAGGAGGCCTGGGAGAGCGCCGTCAGCAGCTTGTGGGTGGAGTGGGTGGCAAACACCGTTGGCCCCTTGGGATCGTGCTCGGCGGGATCACCACGCATGGCGAAGTGATCGGCGTACACAGGGTTGAAGCGCGCATAGCCATACCAGGCTTCATCCAAGTGGACACGGGGGCTGCTTTGTCCGAGCAGAGACTCCGCCATGACCGCGTTATAGCAGAGGCCGTCGTAGGTGCAGCTGGTCAGCACCGCATAGACGGGATCCGCGTTTTTCACGTTTTTGGTCAGGGGACTGCTGGCGATCTTTTTCTTGATGCTCTCGGGACTCATGTCGCTGGCGGGGACCGGGCCGATGATGCCGTAGCGGTTTCGCGTGGGGACCATGTAGACAGGCAGGGCGCCGGTGAGCATCAGTCCCTGCTCAATCGACTTGTGGCAGTTTCGGTCGCAGATCGCCACCTCGCCATCGATCATGCAGGCCTGCATGATGGTTCGGTTGGACTCCGAGGTCCCGCCGACGACGTTGTAGGACTGGTGGGCACCGAACACCCGGGCGGCGTAAGCCTCACTCTCAGCCACCGGGCCGGTGTGATCCAGCAAAGAGCCTAGCTGGCCCCGCTCGATCCCCATGTCGGTGCGAAACAGGTTTTCCCCGTAAAAGTCGAAGAAGGCTCTGCCCACCGGCAGCTTGGTAAAGGCGATACCCCCTTGGTGGCCCGGGGCCGACCAGGACTGCTCCTTGAGCATCGAGTACTTGGCCAGGGCGGCGGAGAAGGGCGGCAGCAACTGGGCGCGATAACGTGCCACGGCGGCTAGCAGTCGACCGGCGATAAAGTCGGCGGTGTCCTCCAGCATCCAGACGAACTCCTCCACCTTGGACATCACCTCTTCGGTGATGTGGCGGGCCTGCTCGCTGTTGGTGGCCATCAGGAACACCGGGATATTTCGGTGGCGTTGGTTGAGCTCGTTCAGCAGACGCTCGGCGGGACGGAGCCCCTCTGCCTCGCCGCTTTTTAGCTCCCAGCTCAGCAGGACGCCGTGGATGGAGGCATCGGAGACAATCACAGCCATGCCGTCATCGAAGCTCTGTGCAGTAACCACCACCACATCCCGGGCCGAGAGTTCCTCCACCAATGCCTGGGTGTTTCTTCCGAAGGTGCTGTCCAGCTTGGCCAGCCCTTCATCGATCACCAGCACTTTGCTCTTGATGGGTTGATAACCTGTCTTGATCATATCTTCTGCTCCCGAGGGGTTCGTTTCTCAGTATTCGAACTGTGCGTACAGCATGGTGTAGAACCAGCCGTCATCGCCGCCGGTGTACTGCTTCGCCCCTTCGTTGGGGTTGGTGTAGGCAAACACCGCACTGAAGCTGAGGTTGTCGTTGGTCAGCCAGTCGATGGCGAGGTTGAATTCGTCGGCAAAGTTGTCGTTGGTCACACCGAAGCTTTGTGGCTCATCCACCATGAAGTTGAAGTAGAGCAGGTTGAGCATCAGGGTATCGGTGGGGGCGAGGTTGAGGCGGACCATGTGGGAGTTAAGATTGGAGTTAGCCAGCACGTACTCCCCGAGGATCTCCCCCTGGTACCAGGTGCCCCAGTCGTTGAAGCCGTAATAGAGGGGGTCGAAGTCTTCGACGATCTCAGTGTTGGGGTCATCCCCCTCGAACGCGGCGTAGCGGTAACTTAGGCTGGGCGTCCAGGCGGCATTGTCCCAACTGTATCCGGCGGAGAGGTACCAGCCGTTGGCTTCGAGCAGGTTGCTGTTTTCCTCGTAAACATACTCACCTTCGATGGTGAAGCTGTTCATATACTCGACATCACTGAACGCCTCAAAGGGCTTGAAGACGAAGCGGATATCGTAGACGTCCATACCATCGCGCAGGGCATCGTCGGCACTGAGGTTGTAGTAGCCGCCGCCGATGGATCCACCCCGTTTGAAGTTGTAATCCAGGGTGATGCCCGAGACCTCATTTCTGGCGTCAGAACTGTCATCTGCCTCGAAGTAGATGAGGTCGCCCTGGAAACCGCCGACGGTAAAGCGCACCAGGGCGCTGAAGTCGGCGGCATGGCGCTCACCGATCCAGTAGGCGCCACGGTCACCACCGTTGCTTGATTGGCTGTAAAACAGGAAACCGGTGCCGGCGGCGTAACTCTGGCGGCCGACGGAGATGTCGAGGAAGTTCTCATCGATGTCGGCAAACAGTGAGCCGGAGCGCCAACCGATGTAGGCATCCTCGACCCGCATATCGGACCCTGTGTTGTCGGAATCCAGGTTGGAACCGCCCGCGTCCAGGCCCGAGGAGGTGGCGCCGACGCCACTGAGTCGACCATAAAATTCGCTGCCGCCGTTAAAGACGAACTTGGTTTCCAGTCCCGGATGTACCACCCACTCCCACCAACCGGAGGAGCGGCCGCCGAGGTTCTCCTCGGAGCGACCATACCAGGAGTTGTTCTGGCCGAAGTAACCGGTTATTGCTTTCAGGGTCCCGGTGAAAAAGCTGCCCTCGTCGTTTTTCCAGATAGAGAGCGCGCCACCGGAGTCCTCCTCCTTGCGCTCGGAAGGCGTGTGGATGGGGTTGGGATCCACGATATGGTGACTGAGATACTCCGCGGCCGCGTCCGGATCCAGTTTGGACTCCTCTGCCAGCGTCACCGGAGAGAGCAGAACGGCAACAATGGATGCCAGCGCCGTCAGGCGAGGGATAGACTTGGGATCTGTGTTCATGGTTTCTCCTCGTGATCCAATCTGGGTAGAAGGGACGCGGTGCGCTATTTCGCCTTCAAACAGTAGACAACGTACTCCGGCCTGCCCTTGGCGTCGGTCTCGATCTCCACCCCGTGGGTGTCGTGCTCGAACCCGGGGAACCGGGTGTCGAACGCCTGAAGCGCCAGCAGGTAATCGACGATTGCCTGGCTCTCCTTGGTGACCTTCTCACCGGGCATCATCAGCGGGATCCCGGGCGGGTAGGGCACCACCTGAACCGCCACGACGCGGCCAGCCATCTTGGAGACCGGGATCTCTTCAATGTTGCCCCGCACCAGTTCTGCGTAGGTCTCCCTGGGGTTGTGAACGATGGTGGGGAGCTTGGTGAACGCGGCATCCATGTGGGTCAGCATGCCGGTGTCAATCATCGCCTGATGCATCTCATCGGCCAGGTCTTTCAACCCCAGCGACTGATAGCGTTTGGGATGGCTGGCGACCAGATCCGGCATCACGTCAGAGAGCGGATGGTTGGTGTCGTAAAGATGCTTGAACTCCATCAGCCCGGCGACCAAAGAGCCCCACTTGCCCTTGGTGGTACCGACGGAGAAGAGCAGCAGGAAGGAGTAGGGTTCTGTCTTCTCCACCACGATGCCCCGGCTGGAGAGGAAGGAGGAGATCAAGGGACCGGGGATCCCGCTGGACTCGAGATTGCCATCCTGGTCCATACCCGGTGACAGCACGGTCACCTTGATGGGGTCCAGCATGCAGTAATCGTCACCGAGATCGCCGAAACCGTGCCACTTATCGCCGGGCTTGAGCACCCAGGCGCTGCTGTCCTTGGTCAGCGTCTCCGGCTCCACAGCATGAAACGGCTGGCCGTGAACATGGTCCGGCTGCCAGACATCGAACCACCAGTCTTCGCTGTTGCGCGCCAGCACCTCCTGCTTCAGTCGCGCCATGCTCTGGCGGAAGGTGACCGCTTCCTGGATGCTCTCATCGGTGAGGTAGCCGCCGGAGTCGGCCATCATCTTGGCGGAGACGTCGGTGGAGGCGATGATGCTGTACTGCGGCGAGGTGGAGGTGTGCATCATGAAGGCTTCGTTAAACAGCGCCGGTTTGACGGGCACTTTGCCGGAGCGGATATGGATCATGGATGCCTGGGAGAGGGCTGCCAGAAGCTTGTGAGTGGAGTGGGTGACCGTGATGGTGGCGTCATCGGGGTGGCGCTCCCCCTGGTGCATGCCGTAGCGCCCCTCATAGATCGGATTGAAGCGGGCGTAGGCATACCAGGCTTCGTCGTAGTGGATCCGGGGTACGGAATCACTGAGCAGCCGGGTGGTGGTTTCCACGTTGTAGCAGAGGCCGTCGTAGGTGGAGTTGGTGAGCACGGCCAGGACAGGTTTGGCGCTCTTCTCCACCAGCGGGCTGTCGGCGATCTTCTGCTTGATCATCTTTGGGGTCAGCTCAGAGGCGGGTACCGGGCCGATCACGCCTCGGGCGTTGCGCCGGGGGATCAGGTAGACCGGCATCGCCCCGGACATGTTGAGCGCGTAGTTAAGGGACTTGTGGCAGTTGCGATCCACCATTACGGCGTCGTTATCGGTGACGGCGGAGTGCAGGATAATCTCGTTACTTGCGGAGCTTCCGCCGACGGAGAAGAAGGTGTAGTCGGCACCGAACACCCGGGCGGCATGGGCTTCCGCTTCTGCGACGGGGCCGGAGTGGTCATTGAGAGAACCCAACTCGCCCACGGATACCGACAGGTCGGAGCGAAGCATCTGTTCGCCGTAGAAGTTGAGGAAGGTGCGTCCGACGGCGGTCTTCATAAAGGCGGTGCCACCGGTGTGGCCCGGGGTGTGCCAGGAGTACTCATGGGTGTCGGCGAAGTTCACCATGGCCCCGAAAAAGGGGGGCAGTATGCTGTCCAGGTAACGTTTGGCGGCGGCCTGTATGCGACCGGCAATGAACTTGGGGCTGTCTTCCGGCAGCCAGATTGCCCCGTCGATCCGCTCGGCGAAGGCGAGGGGGATACGAGCGCCACCGCTGTTTTTCGAGGCGGAGAGCAGTACGGGTAACCCTTCACAGCGATCCTGGATCAGCGCGATCAGCGCCAGGGCGCGGTCCTGATCCCCCTGGCATAGTCCCCAGCCGATCACGACGCAGCTGTAGGCGGGCTCCGAGCTGATGGCGATTTCGCCATCATTCAGAGTGCGGCACACCACCAGGTGGATATCGTTTTCCTCCAAAGCATCCTTGATTGCCTTAGCACTGCGCTCGATGGCGGTGTTCTCCTCGGTATCGGCGATGATCAACACGGGGAAGGTACGTGCAAGGGCAGGAGGGAGAGGACTGAACGTCGACATGCATGACTCCTTACAACAAAAATACAGTCAGAAAGATTGCGTCGCTACGAGGGGGGGGGCTTAGCGAGACTGTTGGAAGTTATAGTTGAACATGGTTATTTGTGCTGAAAAATGGCACCAATCCGGGTGGGCGTTTTGTGGTGGTGCTGCAAAGGAAGTGAGCTCAATGGAAGAGGCCCGGTCAGGGCCGTGAGGGCGTTGCGTTGCAGCGTCAAGCGTTGGCACTGCGGGAACAGGAGGGCTCGCGTTCGGCGCTTTGGGGACGGAGGTAAAGCAGTTCGCTAAATAACGGTTCCGAATTGCACTGCATCTTACTTTTCGGGAAGGCAACTGGGTGCAGTGAGTCGCAAAGCTTTTAGGGATTAGTTCCTAGTTCCTAAGAGCGGAAGCAAAGCCCAAGGCTGACACAAAAGGGAACCTGGTTAGCATCAGCCCTGTCGAGGAAGGGTAGGGGCCGAGCGTTTCAGAGGGAAAAGCAGAGGCAAGGTGTATAGAGCAAGGCGGGCCCAGGTGTGGATACCTGGGCCCGCTTTAGCGAGTGGTGACGCTCACCAAGGTGGCGAGGTGTTACCCCTCGTCGTAGGGGTTGGCCAGGGTCGCTTCCATGGAGTAACCGGCGGAGAACTCCTCGATGGCGTAGCTGTTGGTGCTCAGCTTGCCGGTCACCCAGACAGCATCCCAGATGATGTCGATGGGCAACCCCTGCTCGTACTTGACGTAGATGAGCTGGTTGGTGGGCGGCGGGGGCACATGCACACAGGCTCCGAAGTAGGGCACCAGCAGAAACTCGGTCACGTGGGTTTCATCCCCCTCCAGGGGCACGATAAAACCCGGCAGCTTGATGGTCTGCCCGTCGAGCTCCGCCACCACCTGCCCCTGGGGTTGAACCCAACTGGCAGGGCCGCTTTCGTCGGCGAAGGGATCGCCCCCGTGGGGGTTGACGTTGGGCAGGGCTTGCTGTTCATCGGCGGGACGGAGATCCTCCCATTGGAGGACCTTGATCTCCGCCATCGCCACGGAGGGTAGCAGCAGGGCGGCGGTCAGCAGGGCGTAAAACCACTTCATCTTAATTCCTTTACAGTCGTTGGGTCAGGCCATCGGCCAGGGTGTGGCGATAGGCGCGCCAGGCAGGCAAAACGCCCGCCAGGGATCCGGTCAATTGGACACCAAGCATCATCCAGGCCACGGTGCCGGTGGGCAGCGATGGCGTCAGCACGAGACCGTATTGTGCCAGCGCCAGGGGGGCCAAGGCCAGGATCACGCCCTGGGCGAGCAGGTAGCCGAGCAGGGTCCCGAACAGTGCCAGCAGCGCCGCCTCCGCCCAGAGCAACATGAAGACGTGTCGAGGTCCTGCCCCCATCGCCCTCAGGATCGCCATCTCCCGGCGCCGTTCACCGAGGCTGGCCAGCAGGGTGGTCAGCATGCCGGTGAGGCCCACCGCTACCACGAAGGCGGAAACGATCGCCAGGGCTTTCTCCGCCTGTCCCAACAGGGCCCAAAGCTCCGCCAGCGCCATGCCCGGCAGCACCGCCGAGAGGGGCTCACTGCGCTCGGTATTGATCGCCCGCTGGACATTAAGCAGCTGAAACTTGCTTTTCAGGCCGACCAGGAAGGCGGTAATGGTCTTGGGGGTCAGGTCATACTGGTTGATTTCGTCGGCGTTGACGCCGTGAACCCTGGCGCCTCCTTGCCAGCCTGCGTGGATCGCCTCGATCGCCTCGAGGGAAACGTGCAGGCTGCGATCCACCGGGGTGCCCGTGGGCGAGAGGATCCCCACCACGGTGAAGGGCATCTCATCGTGATGGACGAAGCTGGTTGATCCACCGGCGCCGTGGGAGAGGGTCAGGGCATCTCCCAGCTGGTAGCCCAGGGTGCGGGCCACTTCGGCCCCCAGCACCACCTCGAACAGGTCATCGAACGGGTCGCCCTGGGCGAAATGCAGCGACTGGCGCTGGCCGAACTGGTAGTGGCGGAAGTAGTCCAGGTTGGTGCCGATCACCCGGTAACCACGGTGCGAATCCCCCAGCGCCAGGGGAATGGTCCAGTCGATGCCCCGGGTCTGGGCCAGGCGTTGATAGGTGTCGTAGCCGATGTTGTTGGTAGCATTGCCCAGGCGGAACACCGAGTAGAGCAGCAGGTTGAGATTACCGCTGCGCGCGCCCACCACCAGGTCGGTACCGGAGAGGGTGTTGGCGAAGCTTTGTTTGGCCTGGGTGCGAACCAGCTCCACGCCGATAAAGAGCGCCACTGCCAGGGCGATCACCGTCAGCGTCAGGCAGACGCTGGTGAGACGGTTGCGCATGCTCTGTAGCATCAGGTTCAGCATGGCAGCACCTCCGAGCCGCTATCGTGAAGCTGCAGTTGGTACTGGCGCTCCACCACCCGGGCCAGGGCCGGGTCATGGCTGACCAGCAGCAGGGCCGATCCGGTTTGGTGACACTGCTTGGCCAGCAGATCCATGAAGTGATCCCGGGCGCTGGGATCCAGCGCCGAGGTGGGTTCATCCGCCAGGATCAGGGCCGGGGCGCCGATCAGTGCCCGGGCCACCGCCACCCGCTGCTGCTGGCCGACGGAGAGGGCGGTCACCGGCCGATCCAGGATCCCGGCGTCCAGCTCCATGGCATCCAGCAGCCTTCGTACCTCGATTTCGGGCTCCACCACCTTGGCCCGTCGTCCGGGGGCAAACTTGAGTGGCAGCAGGATGTTTTGTCGCACGCTGAGGTAGGGGAGCAGGTTGAACTGTTGGAACACGATCCCCATGGTTTCCGCCCGCAGCCGGTCACGCTTGCCGGCGCTTAGGGTGGTCAGTGCTTCACCGGCCAGGGTGAGGCTGCCCGAGTCCGGTTTGAGCACGCCGCTGATAAGGTTAAGTAGGGTGGACTTGCCGCTGCCAGAGCTGCCTCTAAGCATCGCGCGCTCGCCGGCGGCCAGGGTCAGTGCCGGTACTGAGAGGGTGCGTTCGCTGCCGGGCCAGCGATAGCTGAGCTGGCGAAGGGTGAGCAGTGACATGGTTACACCCTCACCACTGGATACCGGGTTGTGAGGCATCAAGCTGGGCGCCGCCACTGCCGCTTTGTGTCAGTCGTTGCAGGTGCAGTTGATGGATGCTGGGGTAGTGGTCGAACAGGGTCAGATCCAGGCTGTGCAGCAATCCTGCATCGGCACAGTCCCAGCGCCAGTGTGCAGCAAGGCTCATATGGTCGGATGCGGCATCGCCATCGGCGTCCGGCTCCAGCCCCGCCGGCGGCTGGATCTCCACCTGGCTTGGTTCACACTGCGCATCATCGCTCAGGCTAAAGAAGCGGTGGCCGGCGCTCAGCTGCTTCAGCACCCGGCGGATCTGCTCCCGCTCCTCGTCGTTGGCCGGCGCACGCTCAAACCCCCAAAGCGCATCAGTATCGATCTCCAGGCTCAATTGCACTTCGTTATCCTGCTGCATCAGGGTCAGGGTGCCGACACCGTGCTGGTGGGCGCCATGCTGGTGCATATCCCCATGTTGATGCACCGTGGGCTCGTGTGCCTCTCCATGGCGGTGATGATGATCCCCCTGCGCACTGTGTTCAGCGGACGACTGTCTGGAGCTGGCCTCCTCCTGAACGTGGGAGTGGGCCCCCTCGGAGGTCGGGTGGTCATGCTCGTGGGGATGGCAGGCGGTGAGGGCTAAAGCAGCAAGGGTCAGGACAGCGGGGGACTTCACGGTCAAACTCCGGTTTTTGGATCAATGGATTGCAGTTATAACGGGGCAGAAACACGGCGTAAAGCCCGCCAAGCGCCAGGGATGCAAAAGGCGGGCCGGGTCACAGCATCAAAGCAGGTCGAGGACCACCTGGTGATGATCCTTGGTCTTGAACTTGTTGATGAAGTGTTCGACGGTGCCATCCGGACCGATAAGGAAACTGAGGCGATGGATGCCGTCATACTCGCGGCCCATGAACTTCTTCAGTCCCCAGACGCCGAAAGCATCGGCGACCGCATGGTCTTCATCGCTGAGCAGGTCAAAGTTAAGCGCGTCTCGCTCGGCAAACTTGGCCAGGCGCTTGACCGGATCTGGACTGATCCCGAGTACCACCACCCCCTTCTCCTTTAGGGCCTCCTGGCTGTCGCGCAGGTTCTGAGCCTGGACGGTACAGCCTGGGGTCATCGCCTTGGGGTAGAAGTAAACCAGCACCCGCTGGCCGGCAAAATCGGACAGGCGTACGGTCTCGCCATTCTGGTTCTGCAGGGCAAAGTCCGGCGCTTTGGCGCCTGGTTGCAGGGTGTTCATAGATTCTCCTTAAGTTACTGATTTTCCATTCGTCGGATGGTGCAGCGCAGTGACATGGTTTGGGCCAGGGCCTGAAGCTGATGCTCAAGCTGATCCAGGTCTACCTCGGCGGTGGCGTTGATCCTCACCTCCACCTGCTGCAACCCGCTGTTGCCCTCGCCCTTATGGGCGTGGGAGCTGAAGCCCGCCAGGTCCAGTCCCTGGTCTGCGATAAACTGGGTGATCTGGCGCATGGTGCCGCGCTTGTCTTCGCCTTCAAACTCGATCACCAGTCTTGCGGTCACATCCGGGGCATGGTGCGCACTGGTGCGTTTGCAGATGGTCATCAACTCCAGGGCGGCGGCGGCTTCCGGCAGCTCGTTCTCCAGCCGAGCCACGGCGGCGTAATCCCCGCCCACCAGCATGATGAGGGAAAACTCCTCACCGAAGATGGCAACGCGACTGTCGATAATGTCACAGTCGCAGGTGGCGGTCAGCTTGGCCAGTTCATTGACAATACCCGGACGGTCAGTGCCCATGGCGGTGACCGCCAAAAACTGTTTCATAGCGCTCTCTTTTGCATTGGTTCTTGGGTCTGTAGCCGCGCTCTGGTCGGCGCGAAATGCTTCCCGGTTCGGCCGCTATGCTAGCACAGGGCGGCGGGGATGTTTGCCTCCTTGTCATCCCCCATCCCCGCCATTACCATAGCTTCCTCAGTAGGTAAGGAATTCATCATGTTTCGCGGAAGTATTGTGGCGTTGGTAACGCCGATGCACCAGGACGGTCAGATCGATTTTTCGACCCTGGCCGACCTGGTGGAGTTTCATATTGAACAGGGCACCGACGGCATTGTTGCTGTGGGTACCACTGGCGAGTCCGCGACCCTGGGGGTCCCGGAACATATCGCCGCCGTGGGGGCCGTGGTCAAGGCGGTGGCCGGTCGTATCCCGGTGATCGCCGGCAGTGGCGCCAACTCCACCGCCGAGGCGATCGAGCTCACGCGGGCGATGGATGCGCTTGGCGTTGACGGCATGTTGACCGTGGCCCCCTACTACAACAAACCCAGCCAGAACGGCCTGGTCGCCCACTTCAAGGCGATTGCCGCGGCGACCGATAAGCCCCAGCTGCTCTACAACGTGCCGGGCCGTACCGTTTGCGATATCAGCAACGAGACGGTGGCGGAACTGAGCAAGGTGGACAACATCGTCGGTCTCAAGGACGCCACCGGCGATCTCTCCCGGGTGACGCCCCTGCGTCAGGCCTGTGGCGAAGAGTTTCTTCTTCTCTCCGGTGACGATCCGACCGCCATGGCGTTCATGCTGGCCGGTGGGGATGGTGTCATCTCGGTCACAAACAACGTCCGGCCCGCGGAGTTTAAGGCGCTGTGCAGCGCTGCGCTGGCCGGTGATATCGCCACTGCGCGACGCCTGGATGCGCAGTTGTTGCCGCTCTATTCGGCGCTGTTCGTGGAAGCCAATCCGATCCCGGTGAAGTGGGCGATGGAGGAACTGGGGATCACCCGGGAAACCCATTTCCGCCTGCCACTGACCGAGCCGTCGGAACACAGTAAAACGATTGTGCGCGCCGCCATTGAGGCGACGCAGCCTGTTTGAGGGAAGTAGATGAAACGGAGTGTAGTGGCACTGGCGGTGCTGGCGTTAGCGGGATGTAGCACCCCGCTTGAACGTCGCCAGGCTGGCGGCGGTTTTGATTACCTGGAACAGAACTCGGGTAACCCCCTGGTGGTACCGGCGGGATTGGAAACCCCTCGAACCAGCAGAGAATTTGATATCCCGGCGCTGGGTGACCAGGCGGATCCTGAGTTGGTCGGTCCACGACTGGACGTGCGTCCGCCCCTTCAGGTGCTGCCGCTGGCCCCGGGAACCCGGATCCAGGACGGAACGGATACCGTTACCATCCTGATCGAGAGCAACGATGATGATGTGGCCCTGGCCGACGAGATCCAGCAGACCCTGCTGGGGTTCCTGGGGCAGCGTGGCATCGGTGTCGCTGACGCCAACGGCGGCGTGATCACCACCGACTGGATCGAGCAGACCGAAGTGGTAGAGCGCTCCTGGTGGCGCGACAAGGAGTACCAGCTTCGTCAGCGCTACCGCTTCGATACTGTGGTCAAGGATCATGGCCGCACCGGCTCCATCGAGATCACCCTGCTGGATCACGAAGAGCGTCTGGATGGCGTGGATGAAGATATCGTCCTGACCGATGCGGATCGTCGTCGCTATGCCATCGACATGCTCAACAGCGCCATCGCCTACATGGCGGAAGATCGTCAGGCCCGTGAGGCTGCTGACCAGATCGCCAACGGGCGTGGTTTCAATACCGAGCTGGGGCTGGATCCCGAGGACAATGCTGCCTTTATCGCCGATGGTGGGTTCGACGAGATCTGGACCCGCATGGGCAAAGTGTTGCCGGCCCTCGGTTTCGAGGTCCGGGACCTGGATAAGACCCTGGCGACCTACTATGTCGAATACGATTCCAGCGGTGGTTTCTGGTCTTCACTCTGGAGTGACAGCGAGCGCCTCGACCTGGAGGAGGGCAGCTACCAGGTGCGCCTTTTTGAGATGGGCGAGCGAACCGCCATCACCCTGATGGACAGCGATGCCGAACCCCTCTCTACGGAGCAGGTCACCGAGATCTACCAGATCGTCGAGCAGGCGATGGGCAAGGAGATGAGCGAGTTGTAACCCTCCTCACCATGCTAAAAAAGGGCGGCCCTCGGGCCGCCCTTTTTTCATACTTTGCCGGCCCGGAAGGGCAAAGATACGTCCTTGGATGCGGCAAAGGTTAACCGTTTGTTGCTGGCCCGTTGGTGCCCTGTTCAATGCTGTATCAGTGTGCTTCCAGTGGACACATTTTTGCCTACAACGGTGCCATCTTGGGATAGGATGTCGCCTCTTAAATTCAGAGGCCCACCCATGTCAAAAAATACCCTGCTGCTTTGCCTGGCGCTGATCGTTGCAGCGGCGCTGTCCTACCCGTTGTTGGATCACGCCGAGAGTGATCCGAAGCGTACCGGTGCGTCGGCGGTAGAGGTGGAGACAGGAGTGGTTGACGGGGTGGTGCTGCCGGAGCGTCTCGCGCTGGTTTCCAATCTGGAGGCCTGGCAGACGGTCACCATTGCGCCGGAGGTCTCTGGCCGCCTGGTCCGCCTGATGGTGGACAGCGGTGATCGCGTCAGCGAAGGCCAGCTCCTTGCACGATTGGACGATAAGCAGCAACGGGCGCAACGAGACGAGACGCGGGCCTACCTTCAGGAAGCCAGGCGCCAACTGCAGGAGCGTCAGCGTCTGTCGGACAAGGGGGCGATCTCCGCCTCCGAACTGGCGGCGCAGGAGGCCGAGGTGGCGATGGCAGAGGCGCGCCTGCTCGGCGCCGAGGCGGAGCTGGAGAAACGCACCCTGGTGGCTCCGTTCGCCGGTGTCATCGGTCTGGTCAGCCATGCCCCCGGGGCCCATCTTACCAGTGGTGAGTCCCTGATGACGCTGGATGAACTTGAGCGGCTTCGACTCGATCTGGCGGTGCCCCAGCGCTACCTGACGGCCTTGCAATCGGGCCAGCAGGTTCAGGCCCAGATCGATACCTATCCCAACCGGCAGTTCGACGGCACCCTGATCGCGCTGGACAGTCGGGTCAACCCCGGTGACATGACGGTGGCGGCCCGATTCGAGTTTGCCAACGGGGCGGGACTGCTCAAGCCGGGGATGTTGACCCGCATCGACCTGGCTTTGCCTGCGACGCCCCGCCCGGTGATCCCGGTTCAGGCGATGGAGTACGCCGGCTCGGATCGCTTTGTTTACCGGGTGGACCAAGCCGGGGTGGCGCAGCGGACACAAATTGAGCCGGGGATCCGCCAGGGCAGCATGCTGGCGGTGGAGTCCGGCCTTTCCGTGGGGGACCGCATCGTGGTGAAGGGGCTGGTCAGCGTCAAGGATGGCCGCCCGGTGACCGAGGTGGGCGTCAGCGCCAGTCAATCCGGTGGCCGTCAGGGTGAGGCTGCCCGCTGATGCTACTGTCGGATCTGTCGGTGAAGCGCCCGGCCATGGCGCTGGTGCTCTCCCTGCTGCTGACCCTTTTTGGCCTGGTTTCCTTCACTCAGTTGCCGGTGCGTGAGTTGCCGGATGTGGACCTGCCCATTGTCTCCATCTCCGTTGCCTATCCCGGCGCCTCCCCCACGGTGATGGAGACCCAGATCACCAAGGTGATCGAGGACCAGCTTTCCGGGATCTCCGGTATCGATGAGATCGAGTCTCAAAGCTTCACCGGCAACGCCCGTATCACGGTTAAGTTCGAGCTGGAGTGGAACGTGATGGAGGGGCTATCCGATGTTCGCGATGCGGTGGCCCGGGTTCAGGGGAGGCTGCCGGAGGATGCGGAGGAGCCGGTGGTGGTGAAGGCGAACATCGACGGTGATGCGGTGGTGCGACTCTCCCTGCGCAGCTCAGAGATGGACCGGGTCGAGCTGACCGACTACGCCGAGCGGGTGCTGCTGGATCGCCTTTCCCTGGTCAATGGCGTCAGCCAGGTACACCTTTACGGGGACCTGGAGCGGGTGATCTACCTGGAACTGGATCCCATCGCCATGGCCGGGCAGGGGATCACCGTGGCGATGGTGGAGAGCGCCCTCAATAACCAGAATATTGAGCTGCCCGCCGGCCAGATCCGCAACCGGGACCAGGTGATGTCGGTCCGCCTGGAGCGCCCCATGGGCCAAGTGGTGGATTTCGATCGTATCGTGGTCCGTTACGACCCCCAGGGTCGTCCGGTCTACCTGGCGGATGTGGCCCGCATCTATGACGGCGCTAAGGCGGAGACCTCCTCGTTCAAGAGTAATGGCCTCAATGCCCTGGGCTTTGCCATCAATGCCCAGTCCGATGCCAACCCCGTGGCGGTGGCAAAGGGGGTCCGTGATCTGGTCTCCTCGCTGCAGCCGACGCTGCCCGCTGGCATGGAGCTGGAGGTGGCGTTCGATAACACCGTCTTTATCGACCGCTCCATTAACGAGGTGTACCAGACCCTGTTCGTGACGGCCGGTCTGGTAGTGTTGATCCTCTACGTCTTCCTCGGCCAGGCCCGGGCAACCCTGATCCCCGCAGTGACGGTGCCGGTGTCGCTTATCGCCGCCTTCATGGTGGCCCAGTTCTCCGGGTTCTCTCTTAACCTGCTTACCCTGATGGCCCTGATCCTCGCCATCGGCCTGGTGGTGGATGATGCCATCGTGGTGGTGGAGAACATCTTCAAGCACCTGGAGCGGGGCGAATCACCCCTGGTGGCGGCCTATCAAGGTACCCGCGAAGTAGGGTTCGCGGTGGTGGCCACCACCGCGGTGCTGGTGATGATCTTCCTGCCCATCGCCTTTGCCGGCGGCATGGTCGGCAAGTTCTTTACCGAGTTTGCCGTCACCCTCTCGGTGGCGGTGATCTTCTCCTCCCTGGTGGCCCTGACCCTGACCCCGGTGATGGGCTCCTTCCTGCTCAAGGCCAATGTTCAGCCCGGCCGCTTCAACCTCTGGGTGAACCGTCAGTTTTCCGCCCTGGAGTCGCGTTACCGGCGCGCCCTCTCCCGGGTGTTGCGCTATGCCTGGAGCGGCCCGGTGATCATCCTGCTGGCGATCATCGCCGCCGCGCTGACCTTTCCGAAGATCCAGACGGAGATGGCCCCCAAGGAGGATCGCGGGGTGCTCTTTATCTACGTCAAGGGGCAGGAGGGCACCGCCTATGACCGCATGGTGAACAACATGGAGGCGATCGAGGCCAAGCTGCTGCCGTTGATGAGCGAGGAGGGGCCGCTGCAGGCGCTCAACTTCTCTACGCCCGCCTTTGGCCGCTCCGACTCCACCGGCTTTTTCGTCCTGCTGCTTAAGGATTGGGCCCAGCGGGCGGAGCACTCCGAACAGCTGCTGGCGCAGTTGCGGCGGGAGATGACCGGCTTCTCCGATGTGCGCCTGTTCCTCTTTGGCCCCGGCTTTGGCGGTGGCTCCGGGGATCCTATCCAGTTTGTGCTGGGGGGAGCGGATTACAGTGAGCTGGACAGCTGGGCCCACAAGATCATCGCTGCGGTGCAGGACAAGCCCCAGTTTGCGGATCTGGACACCAACTACTCCGAGGACAGCCCGGAGCTGCTGGTGCACACGGACCTGGACGCCGCAGCGCGGGCGGGGATCAGCCCACGGGAGATCGCCCACACCCTGGAAGCGGTGCTCGGGGGGATCAGCCGGACCACCTACGTTGACCGCGGGGAGGAGTACGATGTCTACCTGCGCGGCGCCCTGGATCGCTTCAACGACGCGTCGGATCTCTCCGCCATCTACCTGACCACCGCCGATGGCGATCGGATCAGCATGGCGGCCCTGGCCCGCTTCGAGGAGGTGGGCAGTGCCCGGGTGCTGCGCCGCTTCCAGCGCACCAAGGCGGTGACCATCACCGGCCAGGCGGCGGAAGGGCACACCCTGGGGGAGGCGCTGATGACGCTGGAGCAAACCGCCCGGGCGATGCTGCCCCCCTACGTCACCATCGACTACGCCGGTGAATCTAAGGATCTGAAGAAGAACCAGGCGGACACCTTCCTGGTGTTTGGGCTGGCCCTGGTGGTGGCTTTCCTGGTGCTGGCGGCGCAGTTTGAAAGTTTCGTCAATCCGTTGGTGATCATGCTGACGGTGCCGCTGGGGATCGCCGGGGCACTGCTGGGGCTGCTGTTGACCGGCGAGAGCCTCAACATCTACTCGCAGATCGGCATGATCATGCTGATTGGGATGGTCACCAAGAACGGAATTTTGATCGTTGAGTTCATCAACCAGTTGCGGGATCGCGGGGTGGCGTTTGAAGCGGCGATCCTGGAGGGGGCCTCCTCCCGTTTGCGCCCCATCCTGATGACCGCCTTCACCACCCTGTTTGGTGCCGTGCCCCTGCTGATCGCCAGCGGGGCCGGCGCCGAGAGCCGTTACGCCATCGGGGTGGTGATCTTTGCCGGCATGGCCCTGTCCACCCTGGTGACCCTGTTTGTGATCCCGGCGATGTATCGTCTGCTGGCGCGCAACAGCCACTCTCCGGAGCATCGTGCCCAGCAACTTGAAGCGGAGTTGGCGTCCGCCGCGGCGAAGCGTCTTTAACCGGCGGCGGCAAAACCTGCACAGGGCCCATCGGCGCACGCGGGGATGGGCCCTTTTTATGGTTCTTCGCACATCTGCGGGGTGAATTCATGAGTGAGAGATGTCGATTTCTTCACTACGTAGCGTTATCGCGTTGCCGTGCAGGATGCACAAATGCCGCGAGCGTATGGATGCGCAGGAGCGGCCAACCAAAGGGGCGTCCCGCCCCCTTTCCTTTTCGTAAAGAACGGGCTCCTTGCCTCCGGTCGGTGCTATTCCTCGTTCTCACCCCGTACGGCCAAGGTATCGGCCAGAGTCGGCTTTACCGCTGCGCTATCTATGTTGCGCGATAAAGTCCTGCTTCGGCTTCCCTACCTTCGCGTTCAAGCCTTCGGCTTTCACCCATGCCTCCGCTGGCCTTTCGGGCCATTCAGGCCCTCTCCCTTGCCTTAACGGGACTTCACTCGGGCACCTCTAAGTCGGCCTAAAAGCGGGTGGGCATTCGCCTTCGAGCCGTGAATGGTTAATGGCAACAGAGCCGCTATTTCAAACTGTCGAATACGAATCTATTCATCTGTCCCGAAAAATCTGCGAAGAGCCTTTTTATTTCAGTAATCCTGGCGGGCGTTTCGGTGCCGCCCGTTAGTGGGAATCCAAGGTTGGTGTTAAACGGGGAGGCTGGTAGTTTGTGCGCAGGGAATGGATCCCGTTCAGGCGAAAACACAAGGAGAAGCGCCAATGCAAGGACGTAAACTGGGAGGCTTGCTGGGGGCCGCACTGCTGGTGCTGACCGGGTGTGAGGGCGGGGACAGCGACGAACTGGCCGGGATCGAGTTTGCCTCGCCGGCGCTGCAGCAGTGTTTCGATGACATCCGAACCGATTACGGGCTGACCGAGCTGTCGGACTACATCATGTTGCACTGCCAGGGCTACCCGGTCACCAGCTTGGGGGGGATAGAGGCGCTGCCCTACCTGGAGTCGGTGGCGTTCGACTCCGAGCATCTTGAGACCTTGGCCTTTAACGATAACCCCGGGATCTGGCAGGTGCTGCTGACCACCCCGAACCTGACTCAGCTGGATCTTTCTGGCCTGCCTGATCTGGCGAACCTGATTGTCAGTGGCAGCACGCCGCTGACGTCCTTAGATCTGAGTGATAACCCCCTACTGTCCCGGGTGTGGGTCGCTAAAACCGGCCTGACGACGCTGGATCTGTTTCAGCACGCCGAGTTAACGGAGCTGGTCGTGGAGAAAAACCCCGCCCTGACTACCCTGACACTGGGGCAGAGCCCGGAATTGGCCGGCCTCTGGGGGAGCGAAAATGCCTTGACCCACCTGGCGCTGTCCGGATTGCCGAAGCTGGAGATCTTGAGTGTCTCTTTCAATCAGCTGACGGAGCTGGATGTGGCCGCCAACACCGAGTTGGAGGCGCTGCTGGCCAGTTTCAACCAGCTCCAGACCATCAACCTGGACAGCAACGCCCAGTTGCAGATGCTGACGTTGCTGGAAAATCCCCTGAGCGATGAAACGCGCGCCTACCTCGATAGTCTGGGTTGGAAGGCCGATCAGGACTATTGAACCGGAATGAAGTTTGCCTCGGTGTTCGGGTTCGGCCGTTTGTCGTGAACCAGCCGGGGAGTGTGGCCGTAGAAGGAACGCTGACCGCCCTGCAACTGGGCAGCATTCGGCACCTTAAATGTAAGATCTTGTAAATCATGTTGTTATGAAGTAGCCACAACGTAAACTAGGTCGCAATCCGTAGACCAGAGCAAGGGATAATGAAGAAAACACTCACCGCAGGGATGGTACTGGTGACGGCGCTGGGCGCCGGCATCTGGTACAAAGAGCAGTCGAAGTCGGGTCAGATGGTGCAGCGACCCGCCGCCAGGGTACCGCTTGTGGTCGCCGCAACGGCCAGAACGGCGCCGGTTCGCTGGGAGGTGGAGGCGCTGGGCACCGTTCGGGCCCGGGAGTCTGTGATCCTCTCTGCCAAGGTGACGGAGAGCGTGCAGGCCGTGCATTTTGAAGATGGTCAGCACGTGAAACAGGGCCAGCTTCTGGTTACCCTGAGGGATGCGGAGCAGCAGGCAAAACTTCGCGCTGCCCGGGCCAACTTGGTGGAACAGGAACGAGAGTTCAACCGCATCGAGGGGCTGGTGAGGGCAAAAACCATCCCCAGCAACGAGCTGGATCGGATCCTGACCGACATCGATATCGCCCGTGCTCAGGAGGCCCAGTACCAGGCAGAGCTCGACGCTCGTTATGTCCGTGCCCCCTTCTCCGGTGTGTTGGGTTTTCGCCAGATCAGCCCTGGGGCCCTGGTGACCCCGGGCACCGCCATCGCGACCCTGGATGACTTGGCGGTGGTCAAACTGGATTTCACCGTGCCCGAACGCTTCCTCAACCAATTGATGCCCGGTAAGAGCATTGAGGGACGGGCCGCGGCTTTCCCCGATGAGCGCTTCATCGGCACTGTGGTCAGTGTCGACAGCCGGCTGGACCCGGAAACCCGTGCGGTGGTGGTCCGGGCCGAGGTGCCCAACCCTGAGCTGAAGTTGCGCCCGGGGATGCTGGTGGTGCTCGATCTTATCGCCGAGCAGCGTGAGGGACTGGTGGTCCCGGAAGAGGCAATCATCCCGCTGCAACGGGACCAGTTCCTTTATGTCATCAATGAGAATAACGTGGTGGAGCAGCGGCAGGTCACCCTGGGGCTGCGCAGTCGTGGTAGCGTTGAGATCCTCGCGGGTCTTGCGGATGGCGAGCGGGTGATCATTCGTGGGATCCAGAAGGTGCGACCGGGCCAGACCGTCGAGGTCCAGGAGCGTGAGCGCTTTACCCACCTGGAGGCCAGCTGATGCTGTTGACAGATCTCTCGGTCAAACGGCCGGTGATGGCCTCGGTGATCAGCCTGCTGTTGATCGCCTTCGGCCTGGTCTCCTTCGATAAACTGCCCCTGCGGGAGTATCCCAACATCGATCCGCCTGTGGTGGAGATCAGCACCAGCTATCGTGGCGCCTCAGCGGCGGTGGTGGAGAGTAAAATCACTCGTCTGGTGGAGGATCGCATCTCCGGGGTGGAGGGGATCCGCAACATCAGCTCCTCAAGCCAGGCGGGCCGCTCCTCGGTTAATCTGGAGTTCAGTGTCGGCCGTGACATCGATGCGGCGGCCAACGATGTCCGTGATCGCGTCTCCCAGATCCTCGATGACCTGCCGGAGGAGGCGGAACCGCCGGAGGTGCAGAAGGCATCCGGCAGCTCCGAGGTGATCATGTGGCTCAACCTGGTGTCAGACCGCCTCGATACCCTGCAACTGACGGACT
The DNA here is from genome assembly GCF_039544205.1 of Ferrimonas gelatinilytica. Classification (NCBI taxonomy): domain Bacteria; kingdom Pseudomonadati; phylum Pseudomonadota; class Gammaproteobacteria; order Alteromonadales; family Ferrimonadaceae; genus Ferrimonas; species Ferrimonas gelatinilytica. The sequence continues at coordinate 183,961 of NZ_BAABLF010000006.1, forward strand.
ACGCCCGTCGCTACCTGGTGGACCGCTTCAGTGTCATCGATGGTGTCGCCAACGTCCGTGTCGGCGGGGGCAAGGTCTACGCGGTTCGAGTTTGGGTGGACCGCCAGCGACTCGCGGCCCGAGGCCTGACGGTCACCGACATTGAAGATGCGTTGCGGGCGGATAACGTTGAACTGCCCGCCGGGTCGATCGAGTCGGAAAGTCGCCTCTTCTCCGTTCGCGTGCAGCGCAGCTTCATCCATCCGGACGATTTCGCCAAGCTGGTGATCGGCGCCGGGGCCGATGGTCACCTGATCCGCCTCGGTGAGGTGGCCCGGGTGGAGCTCGACAGTGAAGAGGAGCGGATCGCCTTTCGTGGTAACACTCAGGACATGATCGGTCTTGGGATCACCCGCCAGTCCACCGCCAACACCTTGGAGGTGTCCCGCCAGGTTCACACCCTGGTGGACGAGCTCAACCGCAGCCTGCCCGAGGGGATGGAGATCAAGCGCTCCTACGACTCCTCGGTCTTTATCCAGGCCTCCATCGACGAGGTGTACCGCACCCTCTTTATCGCCATGGCCCTGGTGGTGGTGGTGATCTACCTGTTCCTCGGCAGCGTTCGGGCAATGTTGATCCCTGCCATCACAGTGCCCGTGTCCCTGATCGGAACCTTCATTATCCTCTACGCGCTGGGCTTCTCCATCAACCTGCTGACCCTGCTGGCGTTGATCCTGGCGATCGGCATGGTGGTGGATGACGCCATCGTGATGCTGGAGAACATCCACAGTCGGATCGAGCAGGGTGAGCCGCCCCTCAAAGCCGCTTTCCTCGGTGCCCGCCAGGTGGGGTTTGCCATCGTTGCCACCACCCTGGTGCTGGTGGCGGTGTTCCTGCCCATCGGTTTCCTGGAGGGGGACTTGGGTAAGCTGTTCCGTGAGTTCTCCATCGCCATGAGTGCGGCGGTGATACTCTCCTCGCTGGTGGCCCTGACCCTGAGCCCGATGATGGGGTCAAAAATCCTCAAGCCGGTTGATAACGAGACCTGGCTGGTGAAGAAGATCGACGCCGGGGTGGAGCGCTTGCGCCGGGTTTACAAAGCGGCGCTGGCGGCCTGGATCCAGAGACCCTACCTGGTGGTGGTCGTTCTTGTCACCGCTTTAGGGGGCAGCGGCTGGCTGTTCGCCAAGCTGCCCTCGGAGTTCGCCCCCAAGGAGGACCGCGGCTCTTTGTTCCTGATCGTCAACGGCCCACAGGGGGCCACCTATGACTTCATCAAGCCCTACATGGACGAAGTGGAGCATCGGCTGATGCCCCTGGTGGAGGCGGGTGAGATCAAGCGTCTGCTGATCCGAGCTCCCCGGAGCTTCGGCCGCACCGAGGACTTCTCTGGCGGGATGGCGATCATCGTACTGGAGGACTGGTCCGAGCGTCGCAGCGCTTTCGAGATCATCAACGACATCCGCAGCCGTTTGTCGGATCTCTCCGGCGTGCAGGCGTTTCCCATCATGCGCCAGGCGTTCGGTCGTGGGGTCGGCAAGCCGGTGCAGTTCGTCATTGGCGGCGGCAGCTACGAGGAGCTGGCGCAGTGGCGGGATCTAATCCTGGCGGAAGCCGCCAACAACCCAGGCCTGGTCGGCCTGGATCACGACTACAAGGAGACGCAGCCGCAGCTCAGGGTGGTGATCGATCGTGAGCGGGCCGGGGATCTTGGGGTCTCCATCCGCGCCATCGGCCGTACCCTGGAGACCATGCTCGGCTCCCGCCTGGTGACCACCTTCGAACAACGGGGGGAGGAGTATGACGTTATTATCGAGGGGCAAAGAGACAGGCAAAATACCGCCGCCGACCTGGCCAGCCTCTATGTCCGCTCCCATCGAAGCGGTGAGCTGATCCCGCTCTCCAACCTGGTGAGCGTGGAGGAGTTTGCCGATGCGCCAACACTGAATCGCTACAACCGGGTCCGGGCGATCACCCTGGAGGCCAACCTGGCGGATGGGTATACCCTGGGCGAGGCGCTGGACTACCTAAACGGGCTGGTGGACAGGCTCCTGCCCGCCGATGCGTTGGTCAGCTATAAAGGGTCGTCCCTGGATCACCAGGAGTCCGGTGGCTCCATCGGCTTCGTCTTTGCGTTGGCGCTGGTGGTGGTGTTTCTGGTGCTGGCGGCCCAGTTTGAGAGCTACGTCCACCCTGTGGTGATCATGCTCACGGTACCTTTGGCCACTTTCGGGGCGCTGCTGGGACTCTACTTCACCGATCAAAGCCTCAATATCTACTCCCAGATCGGCATCATCATGTTGGTGGGGCTGGCGGCCAAGAACGGGATCCTTATCGTGGAGTTTGCCAACCAGCTGCGTGACCGGGGCGTCGACTTTGACCAGGCGATCATCGATGCCGCCGGTGCCCGTTTGCGTCCCATCCTGATGACCGGGATCACCACCGCCGCCGGCGCGGTACCCCTGGTGATGGCCTCCGGTGCGGGGGCGGAGACCCGGTTCGTTATCGGCGTCGTGGTGCTGGGCGGGATCCTGTTGGCGACCCTGTTCACCCTGCTGGTGATCCCCGTGGTTTACCACCTGCTGGCCCGCCATACCGAGAGTCCGGAGTTTGTCACCCGCCAGCTCGAGGCCCAGCTGGCCGAGGACAATACGGTGCTGATGAAACGGCGTAAGACCGGTTCGTAGCGGTGTCCATCTGATGAAAAACGCCCCGAACTATGGGGCGTTTTTTCGTTTGATGTGCGCAGGAATTGGCAGTAACTTGGGTCCGGATATATCGCTAAGTCATATGTTTATAAGGAAATTAACTATGCGTCAGTCAATCATTGCGTTGATGGTGCTCACGGGGCTCACTGCGTGCTCCACCGTCACCATCAAACCGGACCCCGCCGTATACGTGAATCAGGTTCCCAGCTATCAGGACACTCGCCACTTCTTTTTCTGGGGGCTGGCCGGCGAAGAGCGGGTAAATGTCAGCGAGATCTGTAAAGAGAAAAGCGTGGCGCAGATGCAGAGCCAGCAAACCTTCGTCAACGGCCTGCTTGGATGGGTGACGCTGGGGATCTATGCCCCCCATTCGGTGAAGGTTTGGTGTGAGGACGCCATTTTGAACAAGGAGGAGGTAGTATGACACGTTGGACTCTGACCCTGCTGGCGGCCTCACTGCTGGCCGGCTGTCACACCATCCACTTCGACCGGGATCAGCCGGCCATGGATAACAAGGCGTTAAGCCAGTCCCAATGGCACCACAACATGGGGTTGGCGCTGGTGGAGGTGAGTGAACCTGTCTCGGTAAACCGCTTCTGTGGTGCAGAGAACTGGGATTCGGTGAAGACGGAAACCACCTTCGTCAATGGTTTACCCGGCGCGCTCATCCCCTATCTCGGCCTAATCTGGACGCCCAAAACCACCACCATCCAGTGCCGGGGTGAGCAGTCACAAGTGCAGTAACGCTCTCTGTATGGCCACGTTTAGTGCCAAAAAGCCCTGCTTTTGCAGGGCTTTCTCGATGTTGGGGGCAGTACTCGTGCTGGGTAACCCTTACAGCCACTCAGGGCTTTTTCTTCCAATCATCGTTGTCGTCCCACTCATCCTTGTCCCAGTCCTCATTATCCCAGGCGTCCTGCTGCGCTTTTCGTTGTTCGCGCTTTTTTTTCTGTTCCGGGGTGACCTTAGGCTTGCCGAAAAAGGGGGGAAGTTTGAAGTGCGTGGTGTGCTTGAGCACCACAAGGTTGCTGGCGATGAACGCCAGGACAACGAAGATAAGCAGCCACAATTCCCATTTTTCCATGGTATCGATCCTTTTCCGGAGCAGAGTCTCAGTGTAACAGTAACAGCTGCAGCAGATCCCGCCCAGGTAGGGAATATTCCAGCCGGTAAAGAAATGGCCGGCACAGCTCGGATCGACACCACGGGCAGATAGCCAGCTTTTACATCAGCAGGTTATGATGCCGATACGCTCCCGACCCGGTAAAAGGCTCAACCGATGTGCGCGAATTCGGCAATGGCACCACACCCATTAAGTTGTGGCTTGATGATGATCCACGGTAACCGTATGGAGACCCTGCGGGCACTGGTGGTGCAGTGGCTTAAGGCCTATCCCCTGGCACCGCTGGAGAACGAGGTGTTCCTGGTCCAGTCCAACGGCATGGCCCAGTGGCTGAAGCTGGCGCTCGCCGCCGACGAGGGGGTCGGGATTGCCGCCGCCATGCAGATGCAGCTGCCATCCCGATTTATCTGGCAGATCTACCGCACTGTGCTCGGTGCCGATGCGGTCCCCCAGGACTCACCGTTCGATAAGCCACTGTTGCGTTGGCGCCTCCTTCGTCTGCTGCCCTCCCTGCTCGAGGCACCGGCCTTTGCCCCCCTGCGTCGTTTCCTCAGCGAGGATGAGCAGATGCGTAAGGCGGACCAGCTGGCGGAGCAGTTGGCGGATCTGTTTGACCAGTACCAGGTCTACCGCGCGGACTGGCTTTCACACTGGGCCGCCGGGGAGGATGTGGTGGTCAGTGGCGATGGCCAGGTGAGTCCGCTGGCGGCCGATCAACTCTGGCAGCCGGCCCTGTGGCGGGGGATCCTGGCGGACATGAGCGAAGCGGAGCGGGAAAACAGCCGGGCGATGCTCCATCAACAGGTGATAGAGCGGCTCCAGGGGAACGGGGCTTGTCCCGGGCTGCCCCGGCGCATCGTGGTATTCGGGATCTCCACCCTGCCACAGCAGATGATCGAGGTGCTGGCGGCCCTGGCGCCGCACTGCCAGGTCTTGCTCTGTGTGCAGAACCCCTGCCAGCACTTCTGGGGCGACATCATCGAGCAGAAAGAGCTGCTCCGGGCCCAGATGGCCCGGGCCCGACATCAGCGCAAGCCCGGCCTCACCGCCGAGCTGGACCCGGCAGCCCAGCACGCCGAGGTGAACCCGCTGCTGGCGGCCTGGGGCAAGCAGGGCCGGGATTACATCGGCATGCTCTACGGTTTCGATCAACCCGAGGCGTACCGGGGCCAGTTCGAGACCATCGACCTGTTTGAGGATCCCCTCAGCGACAGCGATGGCTGCCTGCTCCACCGGCTGCAGGCGGGGATCTTTCAGCTGGACCCTCTGCCCCAGCCAAAGGAGGTGGTGGATCCCGAGGATGATACGGTCCAGTTTACCCTGGCCCACAGTCGGCAGCGGGAGGTGGAGATCCTTCAGGATCAGCTGCTGGCCCGCTTTGCCGCAGATCCGGCCCTGACCCCGACCGACGTCATCGTCATGATGCCGGATGTCAGCCAGTACGCCCCCCATATCGAGGCGGTGTTTGGCCAGCTCTCCCCGGATGACGCCCGTTACCTGCCCTTTACCGTCGCCGACCGACCCCAGCGGGGCCAGCAGGTGTTGGTGCTGGCGCTGGAGCACCTGCTGGGGCTGAGCCAGAGCCGCTTCGCCGTCTCTGAACTGCTCGATCTGCTGGCGGTGCCGGCCCTGCGCGCCCGCTTCAGCATCGACGAGACCCAGCTGCCCCTGCTGCAGCGCTGGGTGGAACAGGCGGGGATCCGCTGGGGTCTGGATGCCGAGCAGCGGGCGACCCTGGCATTGCCGGCGGATCTGGATCAGAACACCTGGGCGTTTGGCCTGCGGCGGATGCTGCTGGGTTATGCGGTGGGGCAGGGGGAACCCTGGTCAGGCATCGAACCGTTCGAGGAGATCGGTGGCCTGGATGCGGCGGTGGTGGGTGGGCTGGCACTGCTGCTGGAGCGGCTGGAGCGCCTCTGGCAGGCGCTGGGTCAGCACCATACCCCGTCGCAGTGGGTGGCGGTGATCCGGGAGATGTCGCGGGCGCTCTTCCTGCCCCAGAACGAGGAGGAGACGGTGATCCTGGCCCGGTTGGAGGAGGCCCTGGCCCAATGGCTGACCGCTTGCGAGCAGGGGCGAACCACAGAGCCGCTGCCCGCTACCGTAGTGAAGGAGGTGTGCCTGGCGCCCTTCGGTGAGGAGGGGGTATGCCAGCGCTTCCTGGCGGGCAAGATCAACTTCTGTACCCTGATGCCGATGCGTGCTATCCCGTTCCAGCAGGTGTGCCTGTTGGGACTTAATGACGAGGATTATCCCCGCAGCCGTCCGGCGATGGATTTCGACCTCCTGCAGGCCGGTGGCACCCTGGATGGGCAGGGCCGTCCTCTGCCCAGTCAGTACCGACCGGGGGACCGCTCCCGGCGGGAGGACGATCGCTACCTCTTCCTGGAGGCGCTGCTGGCGGCCCGGGCGCGGATCTCCTTCAGCTACATCGGTCGTAACGCCCGGGATAATGCCGAACGTCCCCCTTCGGTGCTGCTGGGGCAGCTGATGGATCACCTGAGGGCGGGCTACCGGTTACCGGATGAGTGCGCGGGGCAGGATCTGGTGGCACACCTGACCACGGTTCACCCGCTGCAGCCCTTCAGCCGCGCCTATTTCGATGGCCGATCGGAGAAATTGCACACCTATGCCAAGGAGTGGTACTACGCCCACCAGGCCAGGTCCGGTCAGGAACCTCACCACGCCAGCGAACGGCCCCTGCCGCCCTGGCAGCCCCAGGCCCCGATCCAGCTGGCGGATCTGGCGGCGCTGCTTCGGGACCCCACCAAGCTGCTGCTCAGCCGCCGCCTCGGGATCTGGTTCGAGGAGCAGACCTTGACCAGTGAGGACCAGGAGCCCTTCGCCATGGAGGGCCTCACCAGTTACCAGATCCGCGATGAACTCATGGGCCTGCTTAGCGGCCTGGGTGAGGGGGAGGCATCACAGCGCAAGGTCAGCCTGGACGCTCGACTGCAGCGGATGGCGGGCCGGGGGATCCTGCCGATGGGCGCCTTCGCCGACCTGGCGACAGAAAACCTGGCCCAGCCCACCCTGGCGGCGTTTGAGCGGGTGATGACGCTGCGGGCCCAGTGGCAGCCGGTGGAGGAGCTGGAGTGCTACCACCGCTACGGCGAACTGGTACTGGAGGACTGGCTCGGGGAGCTGTGGCGCACACCCGAGGGCCATGGCCGGGTCCAGTGCCTGCCGCAGAATATCCAGGGCAAGCACGGCTTAAAGCAACCCATGCAGGCCCTGATTCTTTACCTGGGTCACCTGGCGGGTTGTGCCCAGGGGCTGGCGCTGACCAGTTACCTGGCCGGCGCCGATGCACTCTTCGCCCTCGCTCCCCTGACGCCGGCAGAGGCGAAGTCCCGGCTGGATACCCTGATGGCCTGCTACCTGGAGGGGATGACCACGGCGCTGCCGGTAGCACCTCGGGCGGCCCTGGCCTACCTGGTGGAGCAATCGACCCAAGCCGACCAGGAGGGACCGGGCGAAAAGGCGCTGCAGAAGGCGGCGGCAGCCTATGAGGGGGGCTTTAACTTTCTCGGTGACCGGGATCGCAGCCCCTACCTGAAGCGACAGTACCCCTCCTTCGGTTCGTTTCCCGTTGACCCCTTTGTTCAGTTGGCAGAGACACTCTACCGGCCCCTGCTCGACCTGGAGGCGATCTGACATGACGGCTCATAAGCTGACCCCCATCGATTTCCCCTTAAGTGGCACCCGGCTGATTGAGGCCAGTGCCGGTACCGGGAAAACTTTTACCATTGCCGCCCTCTATCTTCGGCTGGTCCTGGGACATGGCCAGGCCCAGGCGCACCCTGCCGGACCCTTGAGCCCGGACAGGATCCTGGTGGTGACCTTCACCAAGGCGGCCACCGAGGAGCTCAAGGACCGGATCCGGGCCCGACTGGTGGAGGGGGCGGCCTGCTTCCGTGGCCTGAGCCAACCGGATCCCTACCTGGCCCTCCTGATGGCGGATTTTCCCACCGAGCAGCACCCCCACTGTGCGCTGATGCTGGAGCAGGCGGCCCAGCTGATGGACATGAGCGCGGTGCACACCATCCACGGCTGGTGTCAGCGGATGCTCAAGGAGCACGCCTTCGATTCCGGCAGCCTGTTCAACCAGGAGATGGAGGCGGACACCGCGCCCCTTCGTGAGGAGGCGATACGGGACTACTGGCGCCTGTTCCTCTATCCCCAGAGCAGGGAGGTGCTTGGCAGTGTCACCACGCTCTATCCGAGTCCCGCAGCGCTGGAGGCGGCGGTCTTCCCACTGCTGGGACGCCTCCTGCCCGGTGCGCAGGCGGGCAGCGAGGATCCTTTTACCCTGCTGGCCCAGCGGGCGGAGTGGGTCGCCAGCACCAAGTCACGCTGCGCCCAGGAGTGGCCCCGCTTTACTGAACAGTTTCATGAGGCGCTGGCCAACAAGTGGGTAAAGGGCAACATGATCAAACCCGGGCAGTTGGATAGCCTCAATGCCTGGTTGGAGGGGGAAGCGCCGCTGCCCGTGGATACCGCCGGTAAGCCGATGACCCGCTACCTCAACGGCACCTTCGTCGATGCGCTCTCCGCCGCCGGTAAAAAACAGCCGCTGACCGTAGCCGATTCCACGGTGCTGGCGGCCCTGGAGAACCTGGCCCGGCAGCTGGCGGCCAACGACATCAAGGGCGCACTGCTGCGCCACTGTGCCGCTTGGGTTGGTGAGCGGGTGGAGCAGGAGAAGCGCCGCCGTGCCCAGCTCGACTTTGATGATCTTATTACCCACCTGGGTCAGGCTCTGGAGCGGGAACACCAGGGGGGCGGCGACAAGCTGGCCGCCGCCATCCGGCACCAGTTTCCGGTCGCCCTGATCGACGAATTCCAGGATACGGACCCGGTCCAGTACCAGCTGTTCCAGCGCCTCTATCTCGGCCAGGAGGCGCGAGCGCTGCTGATGATCGGGGATCCCAAGCAGGCGATCTACGGCTTTCGCGGCGCCGATATCCATACCTACCTCAAGGCACGCCGGGATACCGAGGGGCGCCACTACACCCTGGACACCAACTACCGCTCCACCCAGGCCATGGTGGAGGCGGCCAATGCCCTGTTTGAACTGGGCAAGCGCCACCCCCAGGGCCCCTTCCTGCATGGTGACGCCATCCCCTTCCTGCCGGTGGCTGCGAACGGCCGTGAGGCGACCCTGACCGATGCCGGCCAGGCACTGCCGGCGATGACCCTGTGGTGGGATGAACCGGAGGAGGGGGCTTGGAACAAGTCCCAGTACCTGGCCCGCCAGAGTATCGCCTGTGCCGAGGAGATCACCCGGCTGCTCAATGGTGCCCAGTCCGGCCAGGTCGTGTTCGAAGAAAAGGATGAAACGACTCCCCTGAAAGCTTCTGACATCGCCATCCTGGTGCGCGATTTTCGTGAGGCGGGCGCGGTGCGCGAGGCGCTGGCGGCCAAGGGGGTGCGCTCGGTTTACCTGTCTGATAAGGACTCGGTGTTTGCCACCGAGGAGGCGGAAGCGCTGCAACGGATTCTTCAGGCGGTGGCTCAGCCCGAGGAGCGACTGATCAAGGCCGCCCTGGCCACCTCGGTGCTGGGACTCTCCTGGGCAGAGCTGGACAGGTTCAATGACGATGAACTGGCCTGGGAGGCACAACTGGCGGGGTTTCGGGATCTCAAGCTGTGCTGGCAGCGCCAGGGGGTGCTGCCGATGATCCGTCGCCTGCTGGCCCGCTACCATCTGCCTGCCCGGGCCTTGGCGGATCCCCAGGGCGGCGAGCGCCGACTCACCAACCTGCTGCACCTGGCGGAGCTGCTGCAGGCCGCCTCGGCCCAGCTGGATGGTGAACTGGCCCTGATCCGCTACCTGGCCCAGCAGCGTCAGGCGCGTGGGGCCAGCGATGATCAGATCCTGCGGCTGGAGAGTGATGCGGCGCTGGTGAAGGTGATCACCATCCATAAATCCAAGGGACTGGAGTATCCGCTGGTGTTCCTGCCCTTTATCGCCGGCTACCGGGAGGCATCGGACCGCGGTGGCGTCCTGTTCTACCGGGACGAGCAGGGGCAGGTCCGTCTCACCTTCGAGGCGGACGAGGAGGCCAGGGCGGCGGCGGACCGGGAGCGGCTGGAGGAGGACTTACGCCTGCTCTACGTCGCCCTGACCCGGCCCAGGCATGGCTGTTACCTGGGCCTTGGGCCACTGAAACTGAGCAAGAGGGGGGCCCGTGGCGTGCCGGATAACCACCGGGGTGCCTTGGGCTGTCTGCTGGGCGCCGGAGAGCCGATGGATCTCACTCAGTGGCGCGAGGCCCTGGCGGGCCTGGCACAACAGGAGGGGATCCACCTTGCTTCGCTTCCCAACGGCTCCGACGTCCGGGCTCGGGTCACTGAGCAAACCGACACGCTCTCGCCGCCTCCACCCTACCGTCGTGTGCCCCAGAAACCCTGGTGGATCGCTTCCTACTCGGCGCTGCTGAGCGGCATGGGGGAGGGAGGCGGTGATACCGAGCCGGGCACACCGGCGTCCCAAGATCCCCTGACGGGCCTGGCAGAGCGGCTGATGGAGGTCGGGGAGGAGAGCGCTCAGGAGTTGCTCGCTCCTGAGGCGGGGACGATCCACGCTTTTCCCAAGGGGGCGCTGCCCGGCACCTTCCTGCATGATCTCTTTGAGTGGGCCGCCACACAGGGCAGAGCGACACAGGGCCCCGGCTTTGACCGGATTGCCCCTGGGCACCTGGAGGCGGAGATCACCGCACGCTGTGACCATCACGGTTACGGCGAGCACGCCCCGATGCTTTGCCGCTGGTTCTCCGAGGCCCTGGCGCTGCCCCTGTCACTGCCCACCGGCCGGGTTTCGCTGGCGGGGTTGGACCAGGTTCAGGCGGAGATGGAGTTCTGGCTGCAGAGCAGTTCGGTCAACGTTGGCCGGCTTGATGATCTGGTCCGTGCGTCGGTCTGGCCCGGAGAGCCGCGGCCCCGTCTGCGTTCGATCGAGGTCAACGGCATGCTCAAGGGCTTTATCGATCTGACCTTTCTGCACCAGGGGCGTTACTACGTGGCGGATTACAAGTCCAACTACCTGGGCCCGGATGAGCAGGCCTACACCCCGGCGGCGATGCGGGAGGCGATGCTGAGCCACCGCTACGAGTTACAGGCGGTGCTCTACACCCTGGCGCTGCACCGGTTGCTCAAAGCACGGTTGCCCGGCTACCAATTTGAACGCCATATCGGCGGCGGACTCTATCTATTTTTGCGGGGCCTCAGTGCTGCCGAACCGGGCCACGGTGTGGTGACGGTGCCGGTGGAGGCGACGTTGATTGAACGACTGGATCGAGTGTTCCAGGGAGCGGAGGAGGAGAGTCCGGTATGAGCAATAACACCCCCATCTGGCCGCAGCTGGAGGCTTATCTGGACAGCGGCTGGCTGCGCCCCCTGGATCTGGCCCTGGCCCGGTTGCTGCAACAGCAGGTTCCCGACACCCCGGAGCCGGTGTTGCTGGCGGTGGTGCTGACCAGCCACCAGCTGGGACGTGGCCACCTCTGCCTGGACCTGGCGGCCGTGCTGGAGGCGCCGGACACCTTGCTGGCGTTGCCGCCACCGGGACGGCGCGCCGACAACCGGCCAACGGACTGGATCGCCGGGCTTACCCTGGCCCACTGGTGCCAGCTGCTGAGGGAAGCGGAAGTGGTGGATGAGGACGAAAACGGCCAGGCGCCGCTGGTGCTCTCCGGCCATCGACTCTATTTGCGGCGTTATTTCCGTTACGAGTGCGAGGTGGCAAGGGCGCTGTTGGCGTTACAGCGCCGCGAGTTTGCCCTGCCGGAGGATCTCAATGCGCGCCTGTCGGCGCTGTTTGCCCCCCTCAAGGACGAGGCCGAGCGCAGCGGTCGGGAGCCTCACTGGCAGAGTCTGGCGGCGGCGCTGGCGGCACGCAGTGGTCTGGCGGTGATCTCCGGGGGGCCCGGCACCGGCAAGACCACCACGGTGGTGCGCCTGCTGGCTCTGCTGCAGAGTCTCAAGCTGGATGCCCAGCGGGCCGCCGGTGAGGAGGCCACCGGGCTGCGGGTCCGTCTCGCTGCCCCCACCGGCAAGGCGGCGGCGAGGCTGTCGGAGTCGATGGCGGGCACCTTGGCGCAGATCCGTGCAGGCCGGGTGGCGGGGATCGATGCCGAGGTTGGGGCGGTGATCCCCGCGGAGGTCGACACCCTGCACCGCCTGCTCGGCGCCCGCCCGGATACGCGCTTCTTTCGCCATCATGCCGATAACCCCCTGCACCTCGACCTGTTGGTGGTGGATGAGGCTTCCATGGTGGATCTTGAGATGATGGCGGCGCTGCTCTCGGCGCTGCCGCCGACCGCCCGCCTGATCCTGCTGGGGGATAAGGATCAACTCGCCTCGGTGGAGGCGGGTGCGGTGCTGGGGGATCTTTGCCGTTATGCGGATGTGCCCCGTTACCAGGCCACGACCTGGGCCTACCTGCATCAGGCCACCGGCTACGATCTTTCCGATTTCCAGGGCCCCGGCAGCGACATTGAACAGCAGATCCTGATGTTGAGAAAGTCCCACCGCTTCGGTGCGGATTCCGGGATCGGCACCCTGGCCCGGGCGGTGAATCGGGGCGAGGTGGGTAGGGTCAACGGTTGCTGGAGTGCGTTTGGGGATATCGCCCGCCTGGATCTGAATTCGGTCCAGGACCCGGCTCTGTCCACTTTGGTGCTGGAGGGGACGGCTCAGGGACTGACCGGTACGCCCCGGGGCTACCGGCACTACCTGACCGTGATGCAGCAGGGGTTGGACAACCATGGATGCGGCCCGGAAGGCGATGCCTGGGCCCGTTCGGTCCTTGAGGCGTTCGGCGAGTTTCAGCTGCTCTGCGCCGTTCGCGAGGGGCCCTGGGGCGTGGCCGGACTCAACCAAAGGGTGGCCGAAATACTGGCCTCCGCATCACTGATCCGGACCGATCAGCCCTGGTTTGCCGGCCGGCCGGTGATGATGATGCGCAACGACTACGGCTTGAATCTGATGAACGGGGATATCGGGGTCTGCCTCCCATTCGCCGATGGGGGGGGGCAGCCGGTACTCAGGGTGGTGTTCCCGATGCCCGATGGCAGCCTCAAGCGGGTGTTGCCCTCCCGGCTGACGGAGGTGGAAACCGTTTTTGCGATGACGGTGCACAAATCCCAGGGCAGTGAATTTGCCCACACGGCGCTGGTGCTGCCAGATCACCCCAACCCGGTGTTGACCCGGGAGCTGATCTATACCGGGATCACCCGTGCCCGCAGCTGGTTTACCCTGCTGCTGCCGAGAGCGGACTTGCTTCCCTCGTCGGTGACCCGTCGAACCCACAGATCCAGCGGCCTGGCGCAGCGCCTGCTGGAGACGCGCCCCGGCTGACTGGAGCGTGTTGCTCAGCCAGCCCAGGCGCCGATGTAGAGGCCGCAGAGCAAGCCGAAGACCACCGTCAATGAGCGGGCGGGCGGGAGATCGCCGATGTAAAACAGGGGGTGCAGGATCCGGGTGAGCAGGAACAGCAGGGCGGCCGATGCCAGGGCCTCGAGGGAAGCGTCGCGCATGTGGGCCGCCAGCACGCAGGCCACGAAAAAGCCGAGTGCCTCCCAGGCGTTGCGTTGGGAAGCGCTGATCCTGTGGGCCCTGTCGCTTAAGCCCGCATCCTGAAGTCTGGGATGGTGCATATCCAGTCCACCCAGTTGCCTTTGCTTGTAGTAGCCGCCGTAGGCAGCCAGGAGGTAGGGCAGCAGGGCCAGGAGCAGCAGAACGAGAACGACCGTAGGCATGATGGACTCCTTGAGAGAGTGAGTCTTTGAGTCTAGCCCCGGCCCAGGTGGGAGCGTCATTGATAACGCAGCCAAAAGAAAAATGCCGTAGCAACGGGCATTGCTACGGCACAAGATCGGTTTCGCCTTGATTCTGGTTTGACCGATGCGTTCCCCTAACGCCTCGGTGGGGGCGAATGGCGGCACAGTAGCGCAAAGCGCTCTCCCTGTCTGTTGAATTGGTCGATTAGTGTTCAAAATTGGGTTCTATTTCACAAAGCCAGGCAGGATCTGTGGTCGACTCTAGGGTGGGGTGCGACCGACCAAAGCCAGTGAAAGGAGGCGAGGTCAGATGGGTTTTAAAGGGGAAAAACGGTATACTCAATTTTTCAGGTTTTGGCGTGATCGGATCGAATGAATATTGATTTTCGGACCTTTTTTAAAGGGATGGCGATGGGAGCCGCGGATGTGGTACCCGGGGTTTCCGGGGGCACCATCGCCTTCATCAGCGGGATCTACGATCGCCTGGTGGAGAGCCTTCGCCGGATAAACCCGACCCTGTGGACGCGGGTTCGAAAGGAGGGGCTGGCGGCCAGCTGGCGTCATATCAACGGAACCTTCCTGCTGACGCTGTTTGCAGGGATACTGACCAGTATCCTTTCTCTGGCAAGACTGATCAGCTACCTGCTGATCGCACACCCCGTCCCCCTGTGGAGCTTCTTTTTCGGCCTTATCGCCATCTCTCTGGTGCACATCGCCCGACAGATCCCCGAGCACAGCCTGGGTACGGCTGCGGCAGCGATGATGGGGTTTCTTCTGGCCTGGTTCCTGACTGTCAGCCATCCCCTGATGTTGGAGCCCACCGCCACCAACATCTTGCTTGGCGGCATGTTGGCGATCTGCGCCATGATCCTGCCGGGGATCTCCGGCAGTTTCATCCTTCTGCTGCTGGGCCTCTATGCTCCGGTGATCGGCGCGATCGATGAGCTGAATCTGACCCTACTGGCCCTGTTTGCCTGCGGTTGTGTTCTCGGATTGCTCAGTTTCTCCCACCTGCTCTCTTTCCTGCTCCACCGCTTCCGTGCCCTGACCCTGGCGGGATTGTGTGGCTTGATGCTGGGTACCCTTCACAAGGTATGGCCCTGGAAGGTTGCTCTGAGCACCCGTATCGACTCCAAGGGTCAGGAGGTCGCATTAACCGAGCAGGCCCTGTCCCCCTGGGGCTACGAGTCTTTGACCGGCCAGAGTGCTGAGCTGGCACTGGCGCTGATGGCGATGCTGTTCGGGGTCCTTCTGGTTCTGGGCCTGGAGCGTTATGCCGGCCAAGAGTGAACCGGGCCCTGCGGGTAGGCCGGAAGAGGTGTCACTGCCGTACTCGCCCGCCTGTGACAGCAATAAGGGGCCGATCCTGTCGGTGTTGCGACAGGCGTTTTGCTCGGTGTCCCGAGTGCTGGAGATCGCCTCCGGCACCGGTCAGCATGGCGCTTACTTTGCGGCTGAGCTGCCTCACCTGACCTGGCAGATGTCTGATCTGCCGTCCCATCAGGATCACCTGTTGCTGCGGCAACGACGATCCGGCTGTGACAATCTGCTCGCACCTCGGGTACTGAACGTGGAGAGCATCCCTTGGGACAGGTTCGAGGTTGATGCGGTCTTCAGTGCCAACAGCTGTCACATTCTCTCCTGGCCCCAGGTCGAGCAGATGGTGGCGGGCGTTGGTCGCCTGCTTCGAGCCGGCGAGCCCTTCTGCCTTTATGGCCCCTTTCATGACGCCGGCAGAGCCACCTCGCTCTCTAATGCGCAGTTTGATCTGCAGCTCCGAAGCCGGGATCCCGCGATGGGGCTTCGTGACTACCAGTCGTTAGTGGCGCTGGCCTGGGAGCACAACTTGACCCTGCAGCAGCGTCATGAGATGCCGGCCAATAACCTGCTTCTGGAGTTCCGCCATCTCTGACTCAGCCCATCAGGGGTGACGAAATGGCAGCCGCTGACGCAATGCTGCCAAACGTTCCGCCTGTAGAATCCGCTCCCGCTGGCAGTAATCCGCGATCGCCGCTCGAAAGGCGGCGTGGCGCAGATCGCAGCTGCCGTGCACCCGCACCGGTTCAAAGCCCCGGCTGATCTTATGCTCTCCCTGTGCCCCGGGATCGAATCGGGCCAAACCCCGCTCGATACAGAACTGGATCCCCTGGTAGTAACAGAGCTCGAAATGGAGGTTGGGCAGGTGAGTCAGTTCCGACCAATAGCGTCCATAAAGGCAGCTTTGATCGTAAAAGAAGAGGGCGCTGGCGAGGATTTCATCGCCCCTCTCTGCCACGACCAGCATCAACTGCTCCGGCATGCTTTGTCCAATCTGGTGGAAGAATGTGGCGTTAAGGTAGCCCTCGTGACCGGATCGTTTCAGGTAAGTGCGCTGGTACCCGGCGAAAAAGGCGGCCCAGAGGCGGGGGGTGATCGCCTCTCCCGGCAGCCGCCGGATCGTTACCGATTCGAGGCTTTGCCGCTCCTTGAGAATGTTCTTTCTCTTGCGTGCGGCAAGCGTGGCAAGAAACGCGTCGAAATCGCCATAACCACGGTTAAACCAGTGGTACTGGATCTCATCCCGATGCAGCCAGCCCAACTGCTCCAGTTGTTGATGAAGTTCTGGTTGGGCAAAGAGCAGCTGGTACCCGGAGCCACCCAGTTGATCACAGCGCTGCTGCAGAGCTTGGGTGAGAAGGGGAATCATTTGCGTCGGGTCCTGGCCTTCTGCGATGCCCAGTCGCGGTCCGGTCACCGGGGTGAAGGGGATGGCGATCAGCAACTTGGGGTAGTAGTCCAACCCGTGCTCGGCGTAGGCGT
Organism: Ferrimonas gelatinilytica; assembly: GCF_039544205.1. NCBI lineage: Bacteria > Pseudomonadati > Pseudomonadota > Gammaproteobacteria > Alteromonadales > Ferrimonadaceae > Ferrimonas > Ferrimonas gelatinilytica. The sequence goes on from NZ_BAABLF010000006.1 coordinate 200,355, forward strand.
CCGCCCAGGCCCAGTCAAACACGTATTCGCCGTAGGAGTGCGATTTGAGGTAGCAGGGGGCCACAGCGATGGGCGCTCCCTGCTGCTCCAGTAGCAGGTGCTGGGGCTGCCAGCCCTGTTGCGCACTGACGCTGCCACTTTGCTCCAAAGCAAGCAGGAACTCGTATCGGGCAAAAGGGTAGGGAGAGGCGTTGTCCGGTCCTGACGAGAAAAGCGCCCGCCATAGGGACGCAGGGATCGTAGAGATGTCAGGACAGAAGCGGGCGGTGACCATGGTGCTCCGGGTGTTTGGCAAGGTTGGCCCACCTTAGCATTTGCCTCTCGATTTTTGCAGGCGGCGGACGACAGGGAGGTGTGGCATGGTGCTCGTTGAAGCATTGGACTTGCGGTGAGTAGACCACCAAGAGGAAACTTGCAAGCTGGTCATAAAGTGACCGCTTCGATAACCGCCGACGGGCGGGACTCGATCCAGTTATCCACAGAGTTAATCCCAGAAAATGTGGGTAATTTCATACCGGCGTTTGAGTATCTATAAAGCTGAAAAACGGCGGTAAATTGACGCGCCCCTTGCCGTGACATTGACTTGAAAGGCAGAATGGCCGACTAACTATTCATCCTAAGGAGCGGCAGTATGTCCGACTATCAGGTGGCCGTCGTGGGCGGTACCCATGGCAATGAGTTTTCCGGGATCCAACTGGTGAAACAGTGGCAGAGGCGTCCTGAGGCCCTATCGCGGCCGGGCTTACGAGTGGAGTCCCTCTGGGCTCATCCGCACGCCCATGAGGCCAACCGACGCTACCTGGATGCCGATCTGAACCGGCAGTTTACTCCCGCGTTGCTGGCGGATCCGCTGCAGCGAAGTTACGAAGCGCTGCTGGCCAAAGCGCTGGATCAGCAACTGGGGCCAAAATCCTCACCAAAAACGGATCTCATCATCGACCTGCACAACACCACCAGCGCCATGGGGCCGACGCTGATCCTGCTAGAGAGTGATGCCTGGGCCCGGCAATTGGCGGCTTACGTCAAGGCGGGCATGCCGGAAGCGGTCATTCTGCTGGAGGACAGTCAGCCGGCCAGTGACTGGGGGTACCTGTGCTCGATGGCCAAAAGGGGGGTGATGGTGGAGGTGGGACCGCAGCCGCAGTCGGTGCTCCGCCAGGGGATTCTCGATCAGATGGCCACCATGGTGGGGCTGATCCTGGATTTTGCCTCTGCACAGAGGCTCGGCGCTTTGCCGCCACTGCCTGACGAGGTGGAGGCGTTTCGCTACGTTGATACCCGGATGTTGCCGCTGGACGAGGCGGGTCGCCCTGTTGCCATGGTGGCAGAAAGCGTGGATGGAAAGGATTTCCAACCCCTGGAGCCGGGCGCCGCGGTGTTTACCTATTTTGACGGGCGAACCGGTTACTTGGAGACAGACAGAACCCTCTATCCCCATTTCATTAACGAGGCCGCCTACTACAACAGCCACGCCGCCTTTTCACTGGCGGAGAGGGTGGTGTTGAAGTTGTCCGAGTGAGCCCCGAGCCGTAGAAAGGGACCCGGAGCATCCCCTTTGAGGGGATGCAGGTGAGTGTTATTCGGGGCCCGGTGCCGGCTTTTTAGGCCTTTGAAATATCTCTACACATAAGTTAACGCTTCAGATCTTGAAAAGGGCTTCCTCTGCCCCGATTATCCTTGGCAACGCAGTGTTAAATCACTGAAGTGCGAGTTTAGGAGAACAAATGAAGCGCATTTTTCTGTTTTTAATGACCAACTTGGCGGTTGTCCTGGTGCTGGGCATCGTGCTGTCGGTGCTGACCTCCGTCCTGGGGATCCAAACCCACAGCACCGGCTACATGTTGGTTTTTGCCGCCATCTTCGGTTTTGGCGGGTCCCTGCTGTCGCTGCAGATGTCCAAATGGATGGCGAAAAAGTCCATGGGGTTGCAGGTGATTAAGCAGCCTCGTGATGAGACCGAAGCCTGGTTGATGGAAACCGTATCCCGTCAGGCTCAGCAGGCGGGCATCAAGATGCCGGAAGTGGCGATCTACTCGGCGCCGGAGATGAACGCCTTTGCCACAGGGCCGAGCAAGAACAACTCCCTCGTTGCGGTCTCCACCGGCCTGCTCTATGGCATGAACCCAGACGAGGTGGAAGCGGTCCTGGCCCACGAGATCAGCCACGCCGCCAACGGCGATATGGTGACCATGGCCTTGATCCAGGGCGTGGTGAACACCTTTGTGATTTTCGCCGCCCGGATGATTGCCGGCCTGGTCTCCAACGTCCTGAACAACGGAGACGAGGAGGGGGGAGAAGATCCCAGCTACATGACGTATATGCTGGTTTCCTTTGTCCTGGAGATGGTGTTCGGGATCTTGGCGTCCATCATCGTGATGTACTTCTCCCGTCAGCGGGAGTTCAGGGCTGATGCCGGAGGCGCTTCTCTGGCAGGTCGGGAGAAGATGATCGCGGCGCTGGAGCGCCTACGCCATGGACAAGAGAGTTCCATGCCGCAAAACATGGCTGCCTTCGGTATTAAGGGAAAAACCGCCATGTCCGAGCTGTTTCTGACCCACCCGCCGCTGGAGCAGCGTATCGATGCCCTGCGTCGCGGAGCCTAACGGCGCAAGTTAAACCAGTCAAAGTAGAGAGGCGGCCTAAGGCCGCCTTTTTTTATCGCGTTAAATTGTTTCCTGCACAGGCACTTAAGTCGCTGGTGACCTCTATACGCCGCCATTATTGGCTGCCACCCTCCCGACAATCCAGCAAATGTTCAGCACTTTCATGTCTTCTTGGGTTTCGCTGCTGGAACCTATTGAGATGCGTTGGGGATTGAACTAGGTTTGGGGGTGAGCAAAAAGTGGGCGCCGCCTGCCAATAGGAGAGCAATGATGAAAAAATGGTTAATCTTGGTGTTGAGTCTCGGCTTTGCCGTCAGTGTGAGTGCGGCCGAGCTGTTGGCCGACATGCATGCGGATATGGCGGGTTGTGAAGCTTGTCATGAAAATGGTGAACCCTCCAGCGACTTTGCCCATGAAAATGAGCAATGCGTCGCTTGCCACGGCAGTCTGAGCGAGCTGGAAGGGGCACAGCACAACGCCCACGATGGCATGCTGGTCTGTTCTGACTGCCATAATCCACACGAGCTGGAGGTTGGACAACACCCAACCTGCGACAGTTGCCACGATGACGGGCGCACCCCTTAAGTGTTTCCCCAGCAGCCGATGGAGCCTTTCATCGGCTGCGATCCTCCTCGCAACCCTCTAAAAATTATCGCCTTTACCCCTAAAACTGAGATCCATCCTACGGTTTACCCCTCACGCCATTGATAGAGTCCGCGCTGATGAACCTATGGTCGGTGGGCGCCTGCGTCTGCCGTTATTCAGGGCTTTTTGTGAGGATGAAATGATGTTCAAGAAATTACTGGTTGCCGTTTTTGGCATTGGGATCGCGTTCGGTGCTGCGGCCTCCATCGCCGATAACCACGCCGATATGGGCGGTTGTGAAAGCTGCCATGCCGACGGTGAGCCGTCCCAGGACATGGTTCACGAGCTGCAGCAGTGCCACGACTGCCACGGCGAGCTGGCCGACATGGGGGAGCCCCACGTTCACCATGATGGCATGCTGGAGTGCACCGACTGCCACGCACCGCACGATCAGGAAGCCGCCACTGATGCTGAAGCAGCGTGTGAATCCTGTCACTAAGCCTGCTGCCTGAGCCCACGCCGACTTTCGAGTCGGCGTTTTTGTTCTTCGGCGGTTGCATTGACCTCATGCGACACTAGAATACCCGCGTTGCCTAGGAGGTCAGATGCGTTATCCGGTGAATGAAATTTTCGAGACGCTGCAGGGGGAGGGTGTGTACACCGGTGTCCCTGCGGTGTTTTTGCGTCTGCAGGGCTGTCCCGTGGGGTGCAGTTGGTGCGACACCCGACACACCTGGCAATGCTTGGAGCAGGACAGAGTTCCGATGCAGCAGATCATCGGCATCTCCGGCGATAAGGCACAGTGGTGCGAGCTGAGCGTCGAGGAGTTGGTTGCCCATCTGACCGACGGCCGCTTTCATGCTCGCCACCTGGTGATCACCGGTGGCGAACCCTGCCTTTATGATCTTGCCCCCCTGACCGAGGCGATGGAGCAGCAGGGGTGGCAATGCCAGATCGAGACCTCCGGCTGCTTCGAGGTGAAAACCTCGGACTCCTGCTGGGTCACCGTTTCGCCCAAAGAGGGGATGAAGGGGGGATACGAACTTTGTGCATCGGCATTGAAGCGGGCGAACGAGATTAAGTACCCCGTGGCGACAGAACAGCACATTGCCAACCTTAAGGCACTGCTGGCTGCGCTGCCTCCTGAACACTCACCGGTGGTGGCGCTGCAACCCATCAGCCAGAAGCCCCGGGCCACGGCGCTCTGTATTGAGCAGTGCATTAAAAACAACTGGCGTTTGTCGGCGCAGATGCACAAGTACCTGGCCATCGATTAGTCGGCATTTTTGCCGGCAATAAAAAGGGGGTAGTCGTTATGACTGCCCCCTTTTTATTGCTGATGTCTGCGGCTTCAGGCACCGCGGTAGCGGCATCCCGAGGTGCAGGTTTCCATGATGGCCACCTCACTGAGCTGCGGCAGCGTCGGTTTCAGGGCCTCCCAGATCCAGCGGGCCAGCACTTCGCTGGTGGGGTTTTCCAATCCGGGGATGTCGTTCAGGTAGTGGTGGTCCAGTCGCTCCCAGATAGGCCGAAAGGCAGCTTTGAGATCGCCAAAGTCCATGATCCAACCGGTATGGGGGTCCACCTCACCAGCAACGGCGATCTGCACTTTAAAGGAGTGGCCATGGAGGCGGCCGCACTTGTGACCATCGGGGACGTGGGGTAGCCGATGGGCGGCTTCAAAATAGAACTCTTTGTAGATCTCGGTGGCCATAACGATCCCCTTCAGCGTTTCGAAGCGAGGGAGTTTGCCACGGCAGGTGAGCGCTGACAATCCATCAGTGCCTGCCAAAGGTACAGAATGGGAACTTCGTCGATTCGATTATTTTCAGTGTAGGCGATGAGATTTCCCACTGGCGGGCAGCGCCGCTTTGCTGTAGAACATCATCGAGAAGAACTGACTGAGTTTAAGGAGAAAACAGTGAAGAAGTCTCTGTTATTGACCGGGTGTTTAATGCTTTCCGGCTGCGGTGGACCGGACGGTATCTGGGTCCATGACAGCAAGGGCAAAGAGGGATTCATTACCGACCGAGAGTTCTGTAATCGCCGTATTGACCCCTCGCAGGCGGGTTACAGCGATCGTTTCTCCGAGTGTATGACGCGATTCGGTTGGCGACTCGAGAGTCACTGAACCTGACTGTTTCACTTTGCGTAGGGCTCCTGAGGATTGCTATCTTGGCAATAAACCGAAGGAGCCCGTCATGAAACAACCTCCTCTTACCGAAGCTGAACGTCATGTGCTTCAGCACAAGGGAACAGAGCCTCCCTTTTCTGGTCGTTTCCTGTTTTTATCTTCAAAAGGTACCTACTGCTGTCGGCAGTGTGGGGCCCCCCTCTACCATTCCGATAGCAAATTTGATGCAGGTTGTGGTTGGCCGTCCTTCGATGACGAGGAACCGGGAGCGATCGAGCGACGGCTTGATGCGGATGGCCGACGCACGGAGGTCCTCTGTCAGGCCTGCGGCGGTCATCTGGGGCACGTCTTCGAAGGGGAACAGCTGACAGAGAAGAACCTGCGCCACTGTGTTAATGCCCAGTCACTCTCCTTCCAGCCGAAAGCCGACGAAGGGCAGCAGGTGGCGGTATTTGGCGGGGGGTGCTTCTGGTGTCTTGAAGCGCTGTTTCAGCGGGTAATCGGGGTCAGCAGGGTGACCAGTGGTTATTGTGGCGGAACTGGTGAGGATGCGCACTATGATCGGATCTGCCACGGTCAGACGGACCATATTGAAGTTATCCAGATCCAGTTTGACTCGGCTCAGGTGGCATTTGAGCAGTTGCTTGAGCTGTTTTTTGACTGCCATGATCCTACCAGTCAGGATCAGCAAGGGGCGGATCGGGGCAAGCAGTACCGCAGCGTGGTGTTCTGCCAGAGTGATGAACAAAAACGGCAACTTGAAAACTACATCCATCGGCTTACGGAGTCGAAGGTCTACCCTCGTCCTATCGTTACCCAGATTGCCGGAGAGGCACCGTTCTACCCAGCCGAGCCGGAGCACCAGAACTACTATCGTCGCCACGGTGACCAGCCCTACTGTGCCTGGAATATCACCCCCAAGCTGGCCAAGTTGGTACAGAAATACGGGGATCGGATAGGGCCTGAGTAGGTGCCAGCAGAAAGGACACGAGGTCACACTGCCGTTCCGGTGGTGAAACTCGCGAAGTAATGGTAAGGCAATGGTGATTAAAGAGATTAATTCGATTCTGTTTGTCTGCTGTGGTTACTGTGGAGCTAATTAGACTAAACCCCCGATAGTCGGGGGTTCAGTTGGTAGGTAAGCGGAAGCTGAACAATCCTAGTCAACACTCTGTATTTATTAGTTCTTGGTCTTGATGTTGCCGGGAGTGTTAGGGAGTCCCGCGAGACTGACTAGTAAAGTCAGTTCGAGAATGACGTTTGCTTCCTTACAGCTCTCCCCAATAGTCGCGTTCGATGCGGAAGTAGCATTTCCACTCTTTAACTAAATCTCGTGCGTCGAGTGCACTACTAGCTTCCAAAACTCCAATGGCCACGCCTAAACCGAAGCCAAAAGCCAAGGACTTTTCAGGATCGTTTGCCAAGTCATCCTCAACGCTAGGCACAATTTTTTCTACAGCTTCGTGATCCTCAGATGCTCCCAAAGCGGCGGCACAAATGCCTTTGAAGTAATTGTCTCCACTTGGAGTTTCATCAGCAATCGTAGGCGTTGTCATTATCAGTAGTAACAGTGGCGCAATCGCTTTTTTCAATTTTCACTTCTCCAGCCGCAGTCTTGACGTCGAAAGATGGGCCAAAATTGGAATCCATTCAACGCGAGAACATTCCATCTGGGACTGCTCTCACGCACTTAAAGGATATGCTTGTCGGCTGCGTAGCCTTAAGCAGCAAGACAGCGCTACGCGGGAACAGCTCTCACCCTCTCTGGCGGGAGCTTTTCTTTCGCTCTCTTCAGCATTTTAAACCGAACAGGGCAAAGCATCGTTACCAAAAGTCGATTTAACTACTTGATCTAATTAAACTGAAAAGCAACAGGAATTGAAGAAAAAGCACTGCTGAAATGAAACCTAAAGGATTGATTCAAAAGCCAATTAACTCAATCTTGTTTGTCTGCTTGGGCAATATCTGTCGTTCTCCAACGGCGGAAGCGGTGTTTCGCTACCATGCGAAGCGAATGGGACTTGCGCTGGAGATGGACTCGGCGGGAACCGCTGGTTACCACATAGGGGAGCGACCGGATCCGCGCTCAGAGGTGGCAGCGCGGCAGCGGGGCTACGATTTCCAGGGGATGCGTGCTCGCCAGGTTCAACCCCAGGACCTGCAACGATTTGACCTGATCCTGGCGGCCGACAGGCAAAACCTGGCCGAGTTACAGAGAATGGCGTCACCAGCACAGCAGCCCAAGTTGGGGCTGATTTTGCAGTGGGGTGATGGCGAGGTGGAGGAGGTTCCGGATCCTTATTACGGAGGGGAGGAGGGCTTTGAACAGGTACTGAATCTGCTTGAGGCTTCGGCAAAGGCGTTGCTCAGCCGGATAGCGAGCACTTACTGAACCGGTTGAGAGGCTTGTCCATTTGTCGCCTTTTAGGAGGTCCCGGCATTAATCCGGATGAAAGAGTTTCGCCTTCCTGACCAACAGATAGAAAAAAGGCCACCCTGAGGGTGGCCTTTTTGTCATCTACCGGATTACTTCTCCGGCCGGGTCATGGTGGCGTTCACCATGCTGCTGTAGCGATTGGCAGCAAACTCGTTGGCCTGTGCTTCCTGCTTCGGCACAGTCACGCTCTGCAGCGGCTTGAGTTCAGCCGTTTCCTTCGGACTGGTCATCTCAGCCTGCACACCCCGGTCCAGGTTCAGGCGTCCCGCAGGGGTACCTGCCTTGGCGGTCGGAGCCTGTGGCTCAGGTGCAGCGACCTGCGGTGCTTGAGTCGCCTGCGCCTGTACCGGCTCCTCGGCTTCCAACTTCACCGTTTCAACGCTTTCGACCTCAACGACAGTCTCAGCCTTGATCTCCTCGTTGGCAGTCACTTCCGGCTCGTTGGTCTCAACCACTGGGGCAATAGGCTTGGCCGCTTGCTCCGCTTTTTCCGGTGTCACGGCCACTGTATCACCTTGTGACTCAGAGACTTCTGGTTGCGCGGCCACGGGCTTGGTCGCCTCCTGACGCTCGCTCTCGGTGGCAGTTGCAACAGGTTCAGCCGCTTCCGGCTGGGCCTCGGATTTAACCACTTCGGGCATTTGCACTTCGTCCTTGGCCGACTCAGCGGTTTTGGACTCAGTGCTCACCTCGGTGGCGGCCTCAGCTTCTGCTTGTGCTTTGCCATTATCCTGCTCGTTCAGCGGGATCTGCAGCTGAACTTCATGCTGGGCTTCGCTTTCCGGGTAGCGGGCACTGATGGGATCGCTCTGAACCTCCGGAGTGGTTGGCTCAGCCTTAGCACTGCTCTCCTCTTCTCGATGCATGCGGCGTCGACGTTGACCCGCGGCACGCAGGTGGCGTGGGCTGCGGCGAGAGCGACGATGCGCCTGGCGCTCGCTGTCGGTCAGAGTGAGGTCACTTTCAGGCTTGCTGGTCGGGATCGCTTGCTCCTGCTCCGCCAGTACCGGTTTCGGCTGCACCTCGACTTCCGGTGCCTTGGCTTCAGGGGCTTGGACTTCAACCTGTGGTTGATCCTGAGCGACTGTCTTCTCGGCTTGCTGCGACGCCTGAGTATCCTTGCTGATGCGAACGGAGCGCTCCAGCGGTCGACGCTGACGACGTTCACGTTTTACCGGCTCCGCTGCAGTCTCCTGGGAAGCGGGGCTTTCGGTAAGATTGACGGCTTCTGCTTCGCTTGACTCGCTGCGCTCCAAGCGGCGGGCATTGTCTCGCTCGCTGCGGCGGCGCTCCTCCCGTTGAGACTGGCGCTGCTCATCGCGATCATTGCGACGGGTGTCGCTACGACGCTCCTCCTGCTCGTTGCGGCGGCTGTCACTGCGGCGACGGTCGCCACGACGGTTCTCATCCTGGCGCTCCACTTGCTGGGCCGTTTCACCGGAACGGTCGCGACGGTCACGCCGGCTGCGACGACGCTCCTTGTTGGCTTCCAGCTGTTGGTCCTGCTCGGCGGCATCGCGTTTTTCGTTGCGCGGACGGTTACGACGGTTGCGATCACTGCGCTCCTGGCGCTCACCACGACGACGCGACTGGCCTCTATCCTGACGAGGTTTGGCTTCGATCTTTACTTCTTCTTCGCTGCCAAACAGCGACTTGAGCGACTTGAACAGACGGGTTACCAGTCCCTCTGAGGCGACTTCTGCGACCGGCTGGGCTTTGGCCGCCGGGCGCTTAGGCTTTTCACTCCGGGCTTTGGACTTATCCTGTTTGGCGGTCTCCGGCTTGAGGACGCTGTCGCTGCTTGCGGATGCGGCGCTGGCCAAACCGCTGAGTGCCGGTTTGTCCCCCATCTGGCGCTCCAGTTTGCGTGGCTCGTAGAGCTCCGCTTCCGGACGCTCCACCAGGGTATAGCTGGCCTCGGCGATGGTGTCATCCTTACGGTGACGGGACACCCGGTAGTTGGGGGTTTCCATGTGCGGATGGGGGATCACGTACACTTCTACCTTGTGGCGCTGTTCGATGATGCGGATTGCCTTGCGCTTCTCATTGAGCAGGTAAGCGGCCACATCGGTCGGCACCTGGGCTTCGATCTGAGCGGTGTTCTCCTTGATCGCTTCCTCCTCCATCAGGCGGAGGATGGAGAGCGCCAGGGATTCGGTGCCGCGGATGGAGCCCTGGCCGTTACAGCGGGGGCACAGGTGGGCGGCAGACTCACCCAGGGAGGGTCGCAGTCGCTGGCGGGACATCTCCAGCAAGCCGAAGCGGGAGATGCGACCGATCTGCACCCGGGCGCGATCCTGACGGACCGCATCCCGTAGACGGTTTTCCACTTCACGCTGGTGGCGTACCGGACCCATATCGATGTAGTCGATCACCACCAGACCGCCGAGGTCACGCAGGCGCAACTGGCGGGCGATCTCATCGGCCGCTTCCAGGTTGGTTTGCAGCGCCGTCTCTTCGATATCGCCGCCCTTGGTTGCCCGGGCGGAGTTGATGTCGATGGCGGTCAGTGCCTCGGTGGGGTCGATCACGATAGAGCCGCCGGAGGGCAGGCGAACCTCGCGCTGGAAGGCGGACTCGATCTGGGTTTCGATCTGGTAGTGAGTAAACAGCGGCACTTCGCTCTGGTAGAGCTTCAGCTTGGAAACTGCATCCGGGCGAACCAAGGAGATGTGCTCCTTGGCCTTTTCAAAGATGCGGGCGTGGTCGATCAGGATTTCGCCGATGTCACTGCGCAGGTAATCGCGGATCGCACGGACGATGACGTTGGACTCCTGATGGATCAGGAAGGGGGCAGGGCGCTCACCGGCCGCCTGAGTGATCGCTTCCCAGTGGTGCAGCAGTACGTTGAGATCCTCTGCCAACTCCTCGGCCGCTTTGCCGACGCCGGCGGTGCGAACGATGAGACCCATGCCCTGAGGGACAGAGAGCTTGGAGAGGGCTTCCTTCAGTTCAGAACGCTCATCCCCCTCGATACGACGGGAGATGCCGCCGGCACGGGGGTTGTTAGGCATCAGTACCAGGTAGGAGCCTGCCAGGCTGATGAAGGTGGTCAGGGCCGCACCCTTGGTACCACGCTCCTCTTTATCGACCTGAACGATGACCTCTTGACCCTCTTTGATCGCCTCTTTAATAGTTGGGCGACCCTTTTGGGTGGGGTTGATGAAGTATTCGCGGGCAATCTCTTTGAGGGGAAGGAAACCGTGCCGTTCGGCACCGTAATCAACGAAAGCGGCTTCGAGAGAAGGCTCGACGCGGGTGACTTTTCCTTTGTAAATATTGGATTTTTTTTGTTCGTGCCCGGGACTTTCGATATCCAGATCGTACAGACGTTGGCCATCGACCAGGGCAACACGCAACTCTTCTGATTGAGTTGCGTTAATCAGCATTCTTTTCATTGGGTGACTGAGTCCATTTTCGGTCACCGTACAGGTAAGACGGGCTTCATCCCGACTCCCAAAAACAGCTCACAACCTCACGGCTGGTAGAGGGAGGGGGAGGCAGATGGCTTTGTGCGCCATACGCCAGAGCAGGCAGGCTACGGGCGAGCCGCAGATGATCTATTGCCTGTTAGGCCTCGTTGTTGGGTGTGGTTTCACACCACCCAGTCGCCATGAGCGCCCGGGTATAAATTCTTGAGCCGGCATGAACACCGTGCTTCCTGTATCGGTAACTATTACCTTTATAGTGTTTTTCGGGGCGGGTTCGTCAATGACCTGTGTTGCCTGGATTGGGCCGCAATAAGATCGAGCTGCGGGCTTATCAACCTGACGAAAGATGCGAGACAGTGGCTGCATACTGCGCAGTTGTCCGGCGTTCCCTTGCCCCATCGATGGGCGGACTCCACATTTAGGTTGGATTGGCCCAGCGATGCGACAAGCATAGCAATAATGAAAATGCCGGGCAATCTGCAGTTTTCGCTATTTGGGCCGATCCCGGTTACCGGGTACACTAGGGCCCATGAATAGCTCCCAACTCCCCCCTGGGTCCGCAAAAGTACAATATGTGGACATTACAGAAGACCACGCCGGTCAACGCATCGATAATTTTTTGATCACTTTTCTCAAGGGAGTGCCCAAGAGTCTTATCTATCGTCTGTTGCGCAAAGGCGAAGTGCGGGTCAATAAAAAACGGATAAAACCGGAATATAAGCTGTGTGACGGCGATCAGATCCGTCTGGCGCCCATTCGTGTGTCGGAACCTAAGCCAGACGCCTTGCCCAGTGCCAAGCTCACAAAAGTCGCCGCGCTGGAGCAGCACATTGTTTACGAAGACAACGTGATGCTGGTGATCAATAAACCGTCAGGAATCGCCGTTCACGGCGGCAGCGGCGTCAACTTCGGCGTGATTGAAGCCCTGCGGGCGCTGCGGCCCCAGGAGCGTAACCTGGAACTGGTTCACCGTCTCGATCGCGCCACATCTGGCTTGTTGATGGTGGCCAAAAAGCGTTCCGCCCTGCGTCATCTGCAGGATCAACTGCGTGCGAAGACCATGCGCAAGCAATACCTGGCGCTGGTCAAGGGAGAGTGGCCAGCCAAGCGGCGGGCGGTCCAGGCGCCGTTGCTCAAGCTGGAGCAAACGACCGGGATCCGCGCGGTGGTGGTTTCAGACAAGGGCAAGCCGTCCGAAACCCGCTTTCGGATCGTTCAGCAGTTCCATGAGGCCACACTGGTGGAAGCGAGCCCAATCACAGGTCGTACCCATCAGATCCGGGTGCATACGCAACATGCCGGTCATCCCATCGCCTGCGATGAGCGCTACGGTGACGCGGTATTTGATGAGCGGATGCGCAAGAAGGGCCTCGACCGCCTCTTCCTTCATGCTTTTCGCCTGACCTTTACCCACCCGGTGGAAGAAACCACCATGGTGCTGGAAGCCCCCCTGGAGTCGAAGCTCGTCACCCTGATGAAGGGATTAAAGGGGTAAGGGCAATGGCAGGACGCTACGAACTGGTGATCTTCGACTGGGATGGCACCTTGATGGACAGCATCGGCAAGATCGTCGCCTGTTGGCAGGAGGCGTTTATGGCCATGGAACTGGCACCGCCCTCCGCGGAGATCCTGCGCAGCCTGATTGGCCTGTCGACACCGGCGAGTATTGAGCGCTTGGCGCCGCAACTGTCGCAACCCGCTCAGCGACGCTTCTGCGATCTTTATCGTCATCACTACCGCGTTGCTGAGCAGGTTCCATCCGAGCTGTATCCTGGCGTGCCGGAGCTGCTTTCGCAGTTATCAGATAGGGGGTATACCCTGGCGGTGGCCACGGGCAAGGGAAGGCCGGGGCTGGATCGGGTCCTGGCCCAGACCGGGCTTGGTCCTCTCTTTCCCCATACTCGAAGTGCCAGCGAGACCCACTCCAAGCCGGATCCCGCCATGGTGCTGGAGCTGTGCCAACTGAACCGGGTGTCGCCCGACCGCACCTTGGTGGTTGGGGATGCCTGGTTTGACCTTGAGATGGCCCGCCGGGCTGGTGCCGATGGTGTGGGCGTGAGCTATGGCGCCGGTACCCGTTCATCACTTTGCAGTGCCGGCCCCAAAGCGATCATCGACAGCCCACTACAACTGCTCAACCATCTCGATTGAACAGACCTTAATCTGGTCGAGTCTGGCTGAGCCGGGCCTGCTCCAACTTGGCCGGAAGCTGGCCACTTATCCAGTCTTTCAGCATGATCCAGTCGCTGATGAGGCTGTAGAGCGGATAGCGGAAGGTGGCAGGGCGGTTGTGCTCAAAGGCAAAGTGACCGAACCAGGCGAATCCATAGCCTAGCAGTGGCAGCAGCCAGAACAGGGTCCAGGCACCGGTCAGCGCCATGACCGCGACCCAGAGCAGAACCAGAATCGATCCCAGGTAGTGCAGGGCGCGACACCGGGGATCCTGATGCTCGTTTAGGTAGAACCGATAAAACTCGGCGAAGCCGTTGAAATGGGCCATTGCGATCACTCTCCTTTGTCGCAGTTTTACTTGCCTAACCCCCACTCTACCGGCCCCGTTGCTGCCGGCAAGCGGGATTTGCCTTCGGGCGCAGCCGCAGGGCATCGGCCCGACGCCATGGGGCCAAATTGGGCGGAGGCGTCTCTGGCGCTTCCAGACCGAAAACGCCCTCTTTATATAATGCGATTCTTTTTCACCCCGTTGTTCCAGTTCAGGCCTGGCTTGTCAGGACATCGACGCCCTGGCGCGCCAGCATCTCGCCCAGAGTGATAAGGGGCATACCTATCAGGGTGTTGGGATCCCGCCCCTCCAGCCGGTTAAACAGCATGATACCGAGCCCCTCACTCTTAAAACTGCCGGCACAGTTATAGGGCTGCTCTGCCTTGAGGTAGCCCTGGATCTGTTCCGGCGTGAGCGCCTTGAAGTGCACAACGAAAGGCTCGACGGTGGTGTCCGCGCTGCCACTGTCACTGTCCAGCAGACAGAGGCCGGTGTAGAAGGTCACGGCTTTGCCGGCGGCAGCGCTGAGCTGGGCTACAGCGGTTTCATGGTCGCCGGGTTTGCCCAGGATCTGGTCATCGATCACAGCGACCTGATCGGAGCCGATCACCAGTGCGTGCTGATGACGCTCCGCCACCGCCCGTGCTTTGGCTTCCGCCAGGCGCGCCACCAGAGCTTGTGGTGCCTCATCCGGCAGCGGGGTCTCATCCACCAAGGGTTTGTCGCACTGGAATGGCAGTCCCAATTTATTGAGGATCTCGCGTCGAAACGGCGAGGTCGAACCGAGGATAAGTGACTTAGGCATAATCAAAATCGGATCTATTGAGGTGGACAGCAAAGGTTATCAAAGCCGATTGACAGCACCAAGGCAAACACGTAAAAAGCCCGCGTCTGCGGATCCTTTCGATATGGCTGAACTATGATCGTCAGACCGGCTCCAGCCGGGAGTTTGCAGCGGTTAAAATTGTTTTGACTCGCTTGTGTTCACCCGATAATATGCGCGGCCTATGCAGAAAGTACGAATTCCGGTAACGCTGAATCCCGCTCGATGCGCCCAGCGTCAACTTCGTTATGACGGTACCATTCCGTCGAAGGTGATGAAGCGCGTTAATGGGGCCAGTGCCGGCGACTGCAAGGAAGTTGATGTTTCCGTGGAATGCGGCGTCGATGTTCAGGGGATAGTCTACCTCAAGGGGAAGGCTGTGACGGAGCTCACTCTGACCTGTCAACGTTGTATGGAAATCTATCAACAGCCTGTTGCGGTCGAGTTCGCATTCAGCCCTGTGACTGACGATTCACAGATAGATGAGCTCCCGGATGCTTATGAGCCAGTCGAACTCGACGAAAATGGCGATGTGCATCTGCAACAACTGATTGAAGACGAAATCTTGGTGGCTTTCCCCATCGTGCCCGGTCACGATAATGAAAACTGCCGACTCGCCTCTCGGGATGTGGTTGTGGGTGAAATTAAATCAGAGCCTGCTGATGAGCGTCCGAAGAATCCGTTCGCGGTTTTAGAATCGCTAAAGCGAAATTAAACTAGGAGATTGGGGCCATGGCCGTACAGAAAAGCAAAGTAACTCGTTCTCGTCGCGGTATGCGTCGTTCTCACGATGCCCTGAGCAACGTTCAGCTGTCTGTTGACGCGACTTCCGGTGAGAAGCACCTGCGTCACCACGTGACTGCTGACGGTTTCTACCGTGGCAAGAAGGTAATCAACCTGTAAGGTTACCAGCTTGTCCAATCTAACCCTTGCGTTAGATGCAATGGGGGGCGATCACGGTCCCCATGTCACAGTGCCTGCAGCTTTGCAGGCACTGTCGCATTATCCCCACCTTACGATCATTCTGGTTGGCGATCGCATCGCGATGGGTGAGCAGCTACGCCGCCATCACGCAACCGAATCTCCCCGCCTGCAGTTGCTGCATGCCGAGCAGGTCGTTCCCATGTCGGAGAGGCCAGTTCAGGCCCTGCGTACCCGCCGCCAAAGTTCGATGAGACTGGCTCTGGATCTAGTCCGTGATGGCCAGGCGGATGCCTGTGTCAGCGGAGGGAATACCGGTGCACTGATGGCGATGGCCAAAGTGGTGCTGCGTACCCTGCCGGGAGTCGAGCGTCCCGCCCTGGTGGCTACCCTGCCGACCCTGGGGGGGGAGCCTGTTTACCTGCTCGATCTTGGCGCCAATGTGGCTTGCGATTCGGAGACCCTGTTTCAGTTTGCGGTGATGGGCTCGGTGTTGGCGGAGTGCGTGGGCAAACGCGCGCAACCCCGCTTGGCGTTACTGAACGTCGGCGCTGAGGAGATCAAGGGTAACGATCAGGTGCAGCAGGCGGCACAACTGCTTCAGTCCACGCCACAACTTAATTACCGCGGCTTTATCGAAGGTGATGGCATCTTTACCGGTGCGGTGGACGTCATTGTCTGTGATGGCTTTGTCGGCAACATCACCCTCAAGGCCTCCGAGGGGATCGCACGCCTTTTGGTACAGCAGCTTAAGCAGGGGATCCAGGGCAACATCCTGGCCCGAATGCTGGGGTGGATGCTCAAGCGCCGGCTTAGTCGCTTCAATCGTCAAATGAACCCCGACCAGTACAATGGCGCCAGTCTGTTAGGATTGCGCGGTATTGTGGTCAAGAGCCACGGTCACGCCGATGAGGCCGCCTTCCTTCGTGCCATCGAAGAAGCGATGGTAGAGGTACAGCGGCAGGTGCCGAGGCGTATCAAAGACCGACTCGAGTCGGTATTACTAGACAAGTCTTAAATCATCTATGCATACAAAAATATTGGGCACCGGCAGCTATCTGCCAGCCCAGATCCGCACCAATGCGGATCTGGAGCGTATGGTGGAGACCAGCGATGAGTGGATCCTGGAACGAACCGGGATCCGCGAACGGCGTATCGCCACCGATGGTGAAACTGTGGTGACCATGGGTTATGAGGCCGCTCGTCAGGCTCTGGAAGCGGCGGCCCTGACACCGGCCGACATGGATATGGTGATCTGCGGTACCACCAGCGCGGAGAACACCTTTCCCGCTGCCGCCTGTGAGATCCAGGCGCTGTTGGGCGCCGGTGACTGCCCGGCGTTTGATCTCTCCGCCGCCTGCAGCGGATTCCTGTTTGCCCTGTCGGTAGCGGACCAGTTTGTTAAGTCCGGTCAGTGCCGGACTGTGCTGGTGATCGGGGCCGATGCCCTGACCAGTCAGTGCGATCCCGATGATCGCAGCACCATTATCCTGTTTGGTGATGGCGCCGGTGCCGTGGTGGTGGGGGCCAGCGAAGAGCCGGGGATCCTCTCCACGCATATCCACAGCGACGGCCGTTACGCCGAACTACTCAAAACCGCCCAGCCCAGTCGAAGCAAGGTTTCATCGCCCCGCCAGGACGATTACCTGGTGATGAAGGGTAATGAGGTGTTTCGCCACGCGGTAACCCGACTCTCCTCGGTGGTGGAGCAGGCACTTAACGCCAACCAGATGGCCAAGAGCGACATCGATTGGCTGGTGCCCCACAACGCGAACTACCGCATTCTCAAGGCCACGGCCAAGAAGCTGGGGCTGCCGATGGAGCAGGTGGTGCTGACCCTGGAGCACCACGGCAATACCTCCGCGGCCTCCGTGCCCATTGCCCTGGATATCGCGGTGCGTGATGGCCGCATTCAACGGGGTCAGACCCTGTTGCTGGAAGCCTTTGGCGCCGGTTTTTCCTGGGGCGCAGCCCTGGTTAAGTACTGAATTCGTTCGAGCAAGGAACCCTTTAATGAGCAAGAAAGCATTCGTATTTCCCGGTCAGGGAAGCCAAAGCGTTGGCATGTTGGCGGAACTGGCGGCTGAGTTGCCAGTAGTGGAGCAGACTTTTGCCGAGGCCTCCGACGCCCTGGGCTTCGACCTGTGGCAACTGGTTCAGGAGGGGCCGGCAGAAACCCTCAACCAGACCCACAATACCCAGCCGGCTCTGCTGGCCGCTTCGGTGGCGATCTGGCGGGCCTACCAGACCCAGGGCGGTGAGGCGCCAGCGGTGCTGGCCGGTCACAGCCTGGGCGAATACTCCGCACTGGTTTGTGCCGGGGTGATCCCTTTCGCCGACGCGATCAAGCTGGTGGCCCTGCGTGGCCAACTGATGCAGGAAGCGGTACCTGCCGGTGTGGGGGCGATGGCCGCCATCATCGGTCTGGATGATGCTGCCATCGCCGAGGCGTGCCAAGCCGCCGCCGAGGGTGAGGTCGTGGCGCCGGTGAACTACAACAGCCCGGGCCAGGTGGTGATCGCCGGTCACAAGGCTGCCGTCGATCGCGCCGGTGCGGCCTGTAAGGCGGCCGGAGCCAAGCGCGCACTTCCCCTGCCGGTGAGCGTGCCGTCGCACTGCGAATTGATGAAGCCGGCTGCCGACAAACTGGCCCTGGCACTGGCAGATATTCCCTTCGCGGCACCCCGGATCCCGGTGATCAATAACGTGGACGTGGTGCAAGCCACCGATGCGGAGGCGATTAAGGATGCGCTGGTGCGTCAGCTCTACTGCCCGGTGCGTTGGACCGAAACCGTGGAGGCGATGGCCGCCGATGGGGTTGAGGTTCTGCTGGAGTGTGGTCCGGGCAAGGTCCTGACCGGACTGGCTAAACGAATTAATAAGTCCTTGGTTGCATCGGCGCTGCATAGCGTGGCCGATCTGCAGTCAGCATAAACAGTTAGGGAGATTGACCATGGGCGTAGCTCTGGATTTAACAGGCAAGGTGGCGCTAGTGACGGGCGCCAGCCGTGGGATCGGCCGTGCCATTGCCGAGCATTTTGTTGCCGCCGGTGCCAAAGTGGTGGGGACCGCGACCAGTGAGCGCGGTGCCGCTGCTATTAGCGAGTACCTGGGTGACGCAGGTATGGGTTTGGTGCTGAACGTGACCGAGCAGGCCTCTGTGGATGCCTTGTTTGCCGAGATTAAAGCTCAGTATGGTGACATCGATGTGCTGGTCAATAATGCGGGGATCACCCGTGACAACCTGATGATGCGGATGAAGGAGGAGGAGTGGTGCGACATTCTTGATACCAACCTGACTTCCATCTTCCGTACTTCAAAAGCGGTGCTGCGGGCGATGATGAAAAAGCGTCATGGGCGCATCATCAACATCGGTTCCGTCGTGGGGACCATGGGGAACCCGGGACAGGCGAACTACTGTGCAGCGAAGGCGGGCGTGATTGGCTTTACCAAGTCGCTGGCAAAAGAAGTGGCCAGCCGTGGGATCACCGTCAATGCAGTTGCACCGGGTTTCATTCAAACTGACATGACCGAAGAGCTGACGGACGATCAGAAATCCGGGATCCTCGGACAGGTGCCCGTAGGGCGTCTGGGTCAGGCTCAGGAGATCGCCGATGCGGTTCTGTTCCTGGCGTCTGATCGGGCCAGCTACATTACTGGCGAAACTTTGCATGTTAATGGTGGCATGGTGATGGCGTAAGCCATCTGCCGCTAATGGTGGTGAATGGGTAACGATTCGTCGTGATTATGTTTGCAATTTCGTGGTTTGACCACAAAGCTAAATGCTTGCAATGTCACTGGAATCGAATACACTAACCGCAAATCAACGCATCTGCGTACTTGAACAGGAAAGTAATAACATGAGCAACATCGAAGAACGCGTAAAGAAGATCATCGTTGAACAGCTGGGCGTCAAGGAAGAAGACGTTAAAGCTGAAGCCTCTTTCGTTGATGATCTGGGTGCAGACTCCCTGGACACCGTTGAGCTGGTAATGGCTCTGGAAGAAGAGTTCGATACCGAGATCCCGGACGAAGAAGCTGAGAAGATCACCACCGTTCAGGCGGCGATCGATTATGTTCAAGCTAACCAGTAAGCTGAACTGAGTTTCCTGAAACAGGCGGCCTTGGCCGCCTGTTTTGTATTTGGAGGTTAACGTGAGCAAACGTCGTATTGTGGTGACTGGCCTGGGAGCGGTGACTCCGGTCGGTAACGACATTGAGACCACTTGGCAAAACTTGTTGGCTGGGAAAAGCGGAGTGGGTCCCATCCCGCACTTCGATGCCAGTGCTTTTTCTGTGCGTTTTTCTGCTTCGGTCAAAGAGTTTGATGTCGAACAGTACCTGAGCAAAAAAGACGCCCGAAAGATGGACCTGTTCATTCAGTACGGTCTGGCAGCGTCGATCCAGGCGATCCGGGATTCCGGGTTGACCATCGATGAGGCTAACGCCCATCGCGTTGGCGCGGCCATCGGTGCCGGTATGGGCGGGCTGCAGCTGATTGAGGCGAATCACAGTCAGCTGATCAAATCCGGCCCCCGCCGGATCTCGCCCTTCTTTGTCCCCTCCACCATCATCAATATGATTGCTGGCCACCTCTCCATCATGTACGGCTTTACCGGGCCCAACATCGCCATTACCACCGCCTGCACCACTGGCGTCCACAACATCGGTCATGCCGCACGGATGATCGCTTACGGCGATGCGGACGTGATGGTAGCCGGTGGTGCCGAGATGGCGACCACCGAACTCGGGGTGGGCGGCTTCGCCGCCGCGAAGGCGCTCTCCACCCGCAATGACGCGCCAGAGAAAGCTTCCCGGCCCTGGGACAGGGATCGCGATGGCTTTGTGATCGGTGATGGTGCGGGGGTGATCGTACTCGAGGCGTATGAACACGCCAAAGCTCGGGGTGCCAAGATCTACGCCGAATTGGTGGGCTTTGGCATGAGTGGCGACGCCCACCATATGACCTCGCCGCCGGCGGATGGTCGCGGTGGTGCGGCAGCGATGCGCAACGCCATTGCAGATGCGGGGGTTGCCCCGGAAACCATCGGTTATATCAATGCCCACGGTACCTCGACGCCTGCGGGGGATATTGCCGAGGTCAACGGCGTGAAACAGGTGTTTGGCGAACATGCCCATCGTCTGATCATGGGCTCTACCAAGTCGATGACCGGTCACCTGTTGGGGGCGGCGGGTTCGGTGGAGTCGATCTTCACCATCCTGGCACTGCACCATCAGCAGGTGCCGCCCACCATCAATCTGGAGAACCCCGATGAGGGGTGCGATCTGGACTTCAACCCTGACGGGGCCCGGGCGGTCGAGATGGACTATGCCCTTTGTAACTCCTTCGGTTTCGGTGGCACTAACGGCTCTTTGCTATTTAAGCGTGTCTGAAACCTGGCGCTTGCAGTGCTAGCGAACGGCTCCCGAAAGGGGGCCGTTTTTGTTTCTGCCGGTCATATCGATACCAATGCCAGCGCTGGCATTCAGTGCTGTTATGCCGGAGAATTGCCGCAACCTATTGGAATCGAGGATAAATAAAATGAGCAAGGTAGCGTTTATCGGCCTGGGCGTGATGGGGTACCCCATGGCGGGCCACCTTAGCCGGGCGGGGCATGAGGTCTGTGTTTTCAACCGCACACAGGCCAAGGCTAATCAATGGGTAACTGAGTTTGGTGGCGGTGCGGCGTCTACGCCAGCCGAGGCAGCGGCCGGGGCGGATTTTGTCATGGTCTGCGTCGGCAACGATGACGATCTGCGCAGCGTGGTACTGGGGGATCAAGGTGCGTTGGCGGGCATGGCGTCAGGAACGGTTCTGGTGGATCATACCACCGCATCGGCAGACGTGGCACGGGAGCTGGCTGCCATCGCTAAAGCGCAGGGGGTGGACTTTCTGGATGCGCCGGTCTCCGGCGGTCAGGCCGGGGCAGAAAACGGTGTGCTTACCGTGATGATGGGGGGGGAGGCCGATATCTTTGGTCGTGCCAAGCCTGTCGTGGATGCCTATGCCCGCAGCGCGGTGTTGCTGGGACCGGTGGGGAGTGGGCAGCTGTGTAAGATGGTGAACCAGATCTGCATCGCCGGCGTGGTTCAGGGGCTGGCAGAGGGACTTAACTTTGCTCAGAAGGCCGGCCTGGATGGTGACAAGGTGGTGGAGGTGATCAGCAAGGGGGCGGCGCAGTCTTGGCAGATGGAGAACCGCTCTCACACCATGCTCCAGGGAGAGTACGAGTTCGGCTTCGCCGTGGACTGGATGCGCAAAGATCTTGCCATCACTCTGACCGAGGCGCGCCGCAATGGTGCATCGCTGCCATTGACCGCCCTGGTGGACCAGTTTTATCAGGAGGTGCAGAAGATGGGGGGCCAGCGCTGGGATACCTCGTCGCTGATGGCACGCTTTCGGGATTGACCTTCTGGCGGGCAGGGCAATCGCGAATGGGCTGCCCTGCCCGGGAAGGGGTTAGACAGCTTCAGTTTGCAGCGCCACGTCGCTTACCGCTCCGAGGGCCGCAACGGACGCGAGGCGATGGTCGATCTGACCCTGTGCTTTTTGAACCAGCAGGGCTCGTCGGATGCGATGGAAAGGGACTCCGGACATCGCCATGGCAGAGAGTGCCATCTGCATCGGCGGCAGGCTGGGATTGAAGGCGGCATTTTCCGCGTAGCGGCCGCAGAACAGGCGCTCATCATCACTTTGCAGCACCACCGCAGCGGGGCTGGATGAGTAGGGGGCGTAGCTGGCGTTGGCCTCAGCCACGGCTGCGATCATCATCGGGTCCCGGCTGGGATGCTGCAATCCGTGATCCATGTGAGCCAGCAATCCGCTTTCTACCCCCAGATCTTTGGGGCCGAAAGCGTAAGGCAGGTAGTGGGACAGTGCTTGGCGCCCCTGGTCTGGCAACACCACCTGAAGTTGATTGGCGTGTTGTAGCTCGTTCATGAATTGTCGGCAGTGGCCACAGGGCGAGGCATTGACCACCATGGCACGGATCCCGGACTCGCCGTGGCGCCAGGCGTTGCTGATGGCCGCCTGCTCACCGTGGACGGAGTGAAACAGGTTTTGCTGCACCAGCTCCAGGTTGGCGCCAAAGTAGAGGGCGCCGGATTGTCCCTGGGCGATGGCTCCCACACGGAAGTGGGATACCGGCGTGATGGCATAGGCGGCGGCCAGCGGCAGCAGGGTGAGCATCAGAGGATCACTCTCCAGGCCCGACAGCGATTGCAGCTGCGTAAAGCGCTCGGCGCTGATCACCCCCTCGAAGCGGTCGGTGAGCTCCGGCGTCAGGGCCTGAGTCAGCGCTGGGGGCAGGGCCTGCAGCGCGGTGTGAAGATCATGTGTCATAGCGAAGATCCAAACAATATTCGACTTCGATTGTAGGACGCCGGGATCCTGGACGTTGTGCGCCAGCTCACGGCCCGTGGGTTCAATCCACTTCCCAAGCTACAGGCTTCGCAGGTAGTGTCCGAGGGCGGTCAGCAGTTTCGACTTGGTTTCATCCTGGCCATGTTGCTCAAACAGCTGCTCCAGCCGGTAGAGATATTCGGGATCGTCCAACCGGGCGCGGCAGTGCTCCTGCCACTTAACCTGCTCCGCTTCGCTCAAGGTTTCCGGGTAGTTTCGCGCCCGGTAGAGGAAGTAGAGAGGCGCCAGTCGCGGATCCTTAAACACCGGCTCCAGTGCCGCCAGGTGTGCTGCCGGGGTGGTGCGCACCAGCTCGATCTGGGCACGATCCGCATCGCTGAAAAAGCCGTCGTACAGTTGTTGGTCCGCGGGTTTGGGGGTACTCGGTGGCGCCGAGTCGGTGAAGAGTCCATGGAGCTTCTCCCTCACCAGTTTGTGATTTTGCTTGAGTAAGCGGTAGTGATGGCGGCACTGGGCCTTATCCAGGCTGAGCCGCTGCGCGTTGCTGTCATCCAAGGTGGCTGCCGGAGCGACAAAGGGACTGCGGTTCAGGTGAACCAGTTTAACCGGTACCCGGGGCTCTCCCTCAGGACGTTCGCTGGCACTGAGGTAGAGCTTCTCCCTGAGCGTAACGACGTCCCATTCCAGCAGTGGCGTGGGGTCTTGCGTCAGGTCGACACAGGCTACGGCATTCTTGTTGTCCGGGTGCCAGGCCATGGGCAGCACCAGCGCGGCACAGCCGTGGGCCGCAGGGAAGCGCGAACTGACGTGCAGCAGCGGCTTAAGCGCGAGGATGTCGATCTGCTGTGCAACCGCCTGCTTGCGCCTTAACGAGAAGTACCACTGGTAAAGCTTGGGTTGTTTCTCTTTTATCAGTTTGGCCAGGGCGATGGTGGCCTTAACGTCGGAGACGGCATCGTGAGCGGCATCGTGGCCAATGCCGTTGGCGGCGGTCAGGTGCTCCAGCTTGAAGCTGGGGTGGCCATCCTCCCGCAGCGGCCACTCGATACCCTCGGGACGCAGGGCGTAGCAGGCGCGAACCAGATCGATGATGTCCCACCGGCTGTTGCCGTTTTGCCACTCCCGTGCATAGGGATCGAAAAAATTACGATAGAGGGTGTAGCGGGTGACCTCGTCATCGAAACGCAGGGAGTTATAACCCACCGTGCAGGTACCGGGGCGTGCCATCTGTGCCTGAACCTTGGCGATGAATTCCGCTTCCACGCCCCCCAGGCGATTGGCTTTTTGCGGTGTGATCCCGGTGATCAGGATCGCCTCCGGGTGGGGCAGGTAATCTGTCGCCAGACGACAGTAGAACTCGACCGGTTCTTCAATGATGTTGAGATCGAGATCCGTCCGGATCCCGGCAAACTGGGCGGGCCGGTCCGCCGCCGGATTGGCGCCCCAAGTCTCATAATCGTGCCAGAGGAGGGTGGGTTGTTGCGTCATAACACGCCTGCTCTAAGTGTAAAACCTCATTCTAACAGATGTTTCCTCCCAAACCTTTGGCCTCCTCTGAGTGCCGAAGCCAATGGTTGCGACCGAGAGGAGCGGCCAGCTCATGATCTTTATCTCCGTTCAGGCTACACTGCGCGGATCCCAGACAAGAGAAGAGAGTAGGTCATGGCACTTCAATGGTTTCCGGGCCATATGAACAAGGCGCGGCGCGAGATCAAAGAGGTGATGCCGCAGATGGATGTGATCATCGAGGTGCTCGATGCCCGCATCCCCTACAGCAGTGAAAACCCCATGGTGGCGCAGTTGCGTCGCGACAAGCCGGTGATCAAGATCCTCAATAAGGCGGATCTGGCGGATCCCGTGCTCACCGAGCAGTGGATGACCTACCTGGAGCAGGAGCAGGGGGTTAAGACCCTGGCCCTGGATACGGATAAGGCGAGCCAGGTGCATAAGATCACCGATCTCTGTCATAAGCTGGTGCCCAATAAGGTGGGCCAGGATAAGCAGATAAAGGCGATGATCATGGGGATCCCCAATGTTGGGAAATCTACGTTGATCAATACCCTGGCCAAGCGAGTCGTGGCGAAAACCGGCAATGAGCCCGCGGTGACCAAGGCCCAGCAGCGGATCAAGCTGGAGCAGGGGATCATGCTGTACGACACGCCGGGAATGCTGTGGCCCAAGCTGGAGAATGAACACTACGGCTACCGTCTTGCCGCGATTGCGGCGATCCGCGATACCGTGGTGGATTACGAGGACCTGGGCAGTTACGTCTCCGAGTACCTGATGAAGAGCTACCCGGAACGCCTGATGGAGCGCTACAAACTCGACGTCCTGCCGGAGCAGGATTGGGAGTTCATGGAGATGGCGGGACGCAAGCGTGGCTGCATGCGCGCTGGAAATCAGGTGGATCTGGCCAAGTTCGGCACGCTGCTAATCAACGAGCTTCGTAATGGCACCCTGGGTGGCATCACCCTGGAAACACCCTCAATGGCGGAAGTGGAGAAAGCGGAACTTGAGGAGGCTCGGCAAAAGGCCGAGGCCCTCAAGCAAGCCCAGGAGGCGGAGAAACTCAAGCGCAAACAGGGCCGCCGGCACTGAGGCTGATTTCAGGATAGGCATTGCTGCGCGTCCATTAACCGCAGCCGAAGTCACCGCTGCGGTGAGGCCAAAACCTTCGGATACTCGAAGCCGGACTCTGTCCGGCTTTTCTATTTCGACTGGCTGATGAGTCAGGCAGAACCGCGAGGGACAACCCTTCCAGAAATGTTGGCCGGGGCTCAGTAAAAGGGCAGGTGGCAACTGGGCTGATCATTTTTTTCCAGATAGTTCTGGTGGTACTCCTCGGCGCGCCAGAAAGGTTGCGCCGGCGCGATCTCGGTGACGATGGGTTTATCTCGCCAGTAACCGTGAGCCTGCTGTGACGCTTTCGATTGTTCAGCCACCTCTCTCTGACTGGCATCATGGTAAAAGATCACACTTCGGTACTGACTGCCCAGGTCGTCACCCTGTCGGTGCCGGGTGGTTGGATTGTGATACTGCCAAAACACCTCGAGGATCGCTTCAAAGCCGGTGCGGTCAGGGTCGAACTCGATCTGCACCACCTCCGCATGGCCCGTGCTGCCCTGCTTAACCTGCTGATAGGTGGGGTTGTCGAGGTGGCCTCCCATGTAGCCGCAGCGGGTGTTGAGTACGCCGTCAATTTGGCGCAAAAAATGCTCTACGCCCCAGAAACATCCGGCGCCTAATGTTGCTAATGCCATCCTTTTCCCCTTTAACAGTTGTTCGACGTTGATCGGATACCCAGCGAGTAACGGACTGCGACTGTGGTAACGGTGTGACGTTGCCTTCACTTAAGTGGCCGCTTGGAGCTTTAGACGTTTAGCCATCCAAGGTGAGGATATGACAGTGTACAGCGGGGGGCAAGAGAAAATCCTGGCCCGTGATTAACCTGAGTATTGCCCTTGTTACAATGCCGGGATTGCGTGGTCGTCGCGGCGCAGAGCCGCAGCGGCAAAAGAGGTGCGTTGCAAAAGGAGAGAACCTTGTTAGAGATGGATCTGTTGTCCCATACCCTGCGTCATGCCGGCGAACGGATCAGCCCCAAAAGCTGGACACTGAGCGACGGTACCAGGGTGACCCTGCATGATGTCGGGATCTTAAGTTTTGAGCCGGCCAAACCTGGGCCCGGGGATATCGTCTTGTCAGCAGGGGTTCATGGAAATGAGACAGCCCCGCAGGAGCTGCTTAATGGCCTGGTAACCGGGCTGATAAACGGAGCCTTAAGGTGTCAAAACCGGTTGCTGGTCCTCTTCGGTAACCCCCTCGCAATGGCTGAGGGGGTTCGGGAAGTAGAGGCGAACATGAATCGCATGTTCAGTGGCGGACATCGGCAGTACTTGAGCACTGCGAGCGCGGAGGCTGAGCGTGCCGCCTTGCTGGAAAATAGCGTAGAGGCGTTTTTCACCCAGCGGCAGGGCAGCCGCTACCACTATGATCTGCACACCGCGATCCGCGCATCCAAGCGGGAGCGCTTTGCCATCTACCCCTTTCGCCATGGCAAACCCTGGCGGCGGGCCCAGCTGGCCTTTCTGGCTAACGGCGGCGTCGACACCGTGCTGCTGTCCCACGACCCGACCCACACCCTCAGTTACTTCTCCTCCGACCGTTTCGGTGCGGATGCCTTTACCGTCGAGTTGGGTAAGGTAAGGCCTTTTGGCCAGAATGATCTTGAGCGCCTGGCCCCTTTTCGCGACCAGTTAATCGCCCTGATCGAAGATAGCAGTCCCAACCTCTCTGAACCGGAAACCCTGACGGTGTTTGATGTGGCCCAAGTGATCATCAAGGAAACGGAGGATTTTCGCCTGCATTTTGCCGATGATGCGGCCAATTTTACCCCCTATCCACGAGGTACGCTGCTGGCCAGCGATGGCGTGGCGGCCCATCGCGTCAAGGCGGAAGAGGAGGCGATCGTGTTTCCCAATGCCAAGGTGGCGAATGGCCAGCGTGCCTGCCTGACGGTCGTGCCCGTGGGGGCAGACCAGCCCTTCGAGTAGAGGCGATGTGGCTGTAAATCCCTCGATACAGACTAAAGTGGGAGCGCGCTGCTTTCCTCGCGGACGGTGTTGTTATGCCGTTGACGTAAAGGTAACTTGGCTGCAGCGTTCCAATAATGACAACACAAGGACAGGCAGACTCCTGCCTGTGAAATGGGAAGTGCAACGATGACGGACAATTCGGCGGTGGCTAATGAAAGTCACCAAGCCCAACTGGTGGACGGCCACGCTTTGGCGATCCCGACGGTAAAACTGCTCAATGCCGAGGGGGAGTTGCTCGAGGGGGCCACTTTGCCCCAGATCGACAAGGCCCTGACTCAGAGGATCCTGGACTCAGCGATATTTACCCGGGTCCTGGATGATCGCATGCTGGCAGCACAACGTCAGGGGCGGATCAGCTTTTATATGACCTGTACCGGTGAGGAGGCCGCCGTGTTGGGGGCTGCTGCGGCGCTGAAGCCTCAAGACATGATCATGGCACAGTATCGGGAGCAGGCGGCGTTGCGTTACCGGGGTTTCACGACCGAGCAGTTTATGAACCAGATGTTTTCCAATGAGAAAGATCTGGGGAAAGGGCGGCAGATGCCGATCCACTACGGCAGCAGGGCGCTGAACTATATGACCATCTCCTCGCCCCTGGGGACCCAGATCCCCCAAGCGGCCGGCTACGCCTACGGGCAGAAGCTGCAGGAGGAGGATGCCTGTACCCTCTGCTTCTTCGGTGAGGGGGCTGCCTCGGAAGGGGATTTCCACGCCGGCCTGAATATGGCCGCCGTGCACCAGGCCCCGGTGATCTTCTTCTGCCGTAACAACGGCTACGCGATCTCCACCCCCGCCAACGAGCAGTTTGCCGGTGATGGTATTGCGCCCCGGGCGGTAGGCTACGGCATGAAGGCCATCCGGGTGGACGGTAATGACATGCTGGCGGTACTGGCGGCCACCCAGTTGGCCCGTAAGGTGGCGCTGGAGGAGAACTGCCCGGTTCTGATCGAAGCGATGAGCTATCGACTGGGGGCACACTCCAGCTCCGATGATCCCAGCGGCTACCGCAGTAAGGATGAGGAGGCCAAGTGGCGGGAGTTTGATCCCGTGCGGCGCTTCAAGCTTTGGGCGATTAAGCAGGGCTGGTGGAGCGAAGAGGAGGACGAGACCCTCTTCGAAACCTACCGAGCTGAAGTACTGGCGGCGGTGAAGGTGGCGGAGAAGCTGCCGTTGCCGGGCCTGGATACCCTGGTGACCGATGTCTATGACACCGTGCCGGCGCACCTGGAAGCACAGTTAAAACAGGTACGCGAGCAGGTTCAAAAATACCCCGATCACTACCCGGCCACAGCGAACAAGGAGCGTGGATGATGGCGCAGATGAATCTATTGCAGGCGATCAACAACGCGCTGGATCTGGCCATGGGCAATGATGCCCGGGTGTTGGTGTTCGGCGAGGACGTGGGGCACTTTGGCGGTGTCTTTCGTGCCACGGCGAAGCTGCAGGACAAATATGGCAAGGCGCGCTGCTTTAACACGCCGCTGACGGAGCAGGGGATCATCGGTTTCGCCAATGGCCTGGCCGCTCAGGGGATGCGCCCGGTGGCGGAGATCCAGTTCGCCGATTACATCTTTCCCGCCTTCGACCAGATCGTCAACGAGGCGGCCAAGTTCCGCTATCGCAGTGGCAACGAGTTCGATGTAGGTGGCTTGACGATCCGGACGCCGTACGGCGGAGGCATCGCCGGCGGCCACTATCACTCCCAGTCGCCGGAAGCCTACTTTACCCAGACACCCGGCCTGAAAGTGGTGGTACCTCGGAACCCCTACCAGGCCAAGGGCCTGCTGCTGGCCTCCATCCGTGATGATAACCCTGTGGTGTTCTTCGAGCCCAAGCGCCTCTATCGTGCTTCCGTAGGGGAGGTGCCGGAGGAGGATTACGAACTGCCGCTGTCGCAGGCCGAGGTGATGCAGACCGGCAGCGACATCACCCTGTTGGGTTGGGGTGCACAGCTGGAGTTGATAGAGAAGGCGGCGAAGCGCGCCGAAGCGGATGGGATCAGCAGTGAGATCATCGACCTGAGAACACTTCTGCCCTGGGATGTGGATACGGTTGCCGCCTCGGTTGAAAAAACCGGCCGCTTGCTGATCAGCCATGAAGCGCCGCTGACCGGCGGCTTTGCCGGCGAGATCGCCGCGACCATTGCCGATCGCTGCTTCCTCTACCTGGAGTCGCCCATTGCCCGGGTCTGTGGCCTGGATACGCCCTATCCGCTGGCGCTGGAGCAGGAGCATATGGCGAATGAGCTTAAGATCTACGAGGCCATCAAGGCCAGCGTCCATTTCTAAGGAGAGACCATGATTAAGGAGTTTATCCTGCCGGACATTGGCGAAGGGGTAGTGGAGTGTGAGCTGATCAACTGGCTGGTCCAGGAGGGAGACCGGATCAGCGAGGACCAGCCCGTGGTCGAGGTGATGACCGACAAGGCGATGGTGGAGATCCCGGCGCCCTACGACGGGGTGGTGACCAAGTTGCATTACCGCACCGGTGAGATTGCCAAGGTGCATGAGCCGCTGTTCCAGGTTGAGGTGGAGGGGGCGGAGCCCGCTGCTTCCGAGGCGGTTGCCTCGGCTTCCACCGTGAGTGCGCCGCCGGCACCTGAGCGCGGCACTGAATCCAAGCAAACAGCGATCCGCGAGTTTATCCTGCCGGATATTGGCGAGGGGATTGTCGAGTGCGAGCTGATCGACTGGTTGGTTGCCGAAGGAGATCATGTCGAAGAGGACCAGCCGGTTTGTGACGTGATGACCGATAAGGCGTCGGTGCAGATCCCGGCTAAGGAAGCGGGGGTGATCACCAAGCTGCACTACCGCAAGGGTCAGGTCGCAAAGGTGCACGAGCCCCTGTTTGCGATGGAGGTGGTAGTTTCTCCCTCCGAAGTTGACGCGCCCCAGTCCGCCTCCGCTCAACGTGCGGAGGCCGCGACGCCCGCCAATCGCGAGACCGAGTCGACAACGCCGGTTTCCAGCGGCAAGGCCCTGGCCAGCCCGGCCGTGCGCCGTCTGGCGCGGGAGCACGAGCTGGATCTTGGCCTGGTTCCTGGCAGCGGTAAGAACGGTCGCGTCTTCAAGGAGGATGTGCATCGCTACCTGGCCGCCAAAGAGCAGGCGCCGAGCGCGCCTTCACCGGAGACGGTTGTATCAAGCGTCAAAGACCGGGTGGAGCCGATCCGCGGCGTCCGTGCGGCCATGGCGCGCCAGATGACCGCCTCGGTACAGAGCATTCCCCACTTTACCTACTGCGAGGAGCTGGACCTGACGGAATTGGTCGCCCTGCGGCAACGGTTCAAGGCGCAGTTGGCGGACAGCGAGGTGAAGATCACCCTGATGCCGTTCTTTATCAAGGCACTGTCTCTCGCACTGGCGGAGTTTCCGGTCGTGAACAGCCGGGTGAATGATGACTGTACCGAGCTGACCTACCTGAATGACCATAACATCGGCATGGCGGTTGATGGCAAGCTGGGCTTGCTGGTACCTAACATCAAGCGAGTCCAGGACTGCTCCCTGCTGGACGTGGCGGCGGAGGTGACCCGCCTGACCGAGGCGGCCCGCTCTGGTCGCGTCTCTCCGAACGATCTCGCCGGCGGCACCATCTCCATCTCCAACATTGGTGCCCTGGGTGGCACCGTGGCTACTCCTATCATCAACAAGCCGGAAGTGGCCATCGTGGCCCTGGGCAAGTTGCAGGAGCTGCCGCGTTTCAATGACAAGGGCGAGGTGGAGAAGCGGGTGATCATGCAGGTCAGCTGGAGTGGGGATCACCGTGTTATCGACGGTGGCACCATCGCCCGGTTCTGCAACCTGTGGAAACGTTACCTGGAGTCACCGGAGCAGATGCTGCTGTCGATGAAGTAGACGGAATTCCTTTGAGCTGAAAGAGTGATTCCAAAAGGGGCTTTGCCAAACCGGCGAAGCCCCTTTTTTGCATGTCGGTTGGATAGGTTCCATCTCATTGATCTACTGCGCCTATACTCCACGGGGAGTGATTGAATTGCGGAGTCGACATGCACCTTGGGGTTACTTTTGTACCGGCGGAAAATCGATATCGACATAGCTTGGGTTCGCTTTGGATGCTCGCAGCGCTTTTGGTGATGGCGCAAGTTTGCTTTATCCCGTTAGCGTGGGGGGGCGAGACTGAGCCTTCATCAACTTTGGACTGGTTCTCGCCGCAAAATGCGCAGGCGACCCGGCAGTGGAGCGAGTTACTCCGAGATCTCGGCCTTTCCCCAGAGAATGCAGCCCAAGTATCCCGTGAAGCGCGCAGCGAAGCATTGACCCAGGCAACGCTGGTCCTGATGCATTACCAGGCTCAACTTCAAGGTAAACCGCTATCAAACCCCGGCAAGCGTCTGGCTTCGGCAGTGGAACAGGGCGCGTTAGCGGCGTTCTTGGCGTTGATAACACCACAATACCAGGGATTTAAGCGGCTTCGCACAGTCCTGGCGCAGGAACTGGCCCGGACTCAACTGCCCGTCCCTGAACTCACCCCAATGGAGGGGTTAGGCCTGGGGCAAAGCCATCCAGAACTGTCGGCACTGCGACAGGTACTGGCCCAGCGCCTGGGCCAGACGTTGCCAGCGGTGCTTGTCGATCGGGATGTTTGGGACCCGCCCTTTATCCACCTGCTTCGGGATTACCAGCGACAATCGGGCTTAACAGTGACGGGCACCCTGACCCCTGAGACCCAGCGGCATCTGAGGGTAGACCCTAAGCGTCGCATCGATACCATCCGATTTTCGTTGCTGCAGTGGTTCCAGCTACCGCCGGCGATGGATGGCCTGGCGATCCTGGTGAACATCCCCCACTACCAGCTGGTCGCCCTGGATCAGGAGCGGGTCGCCTTGGTTACGTCTGTTGTTGTGGGGGCACCCGGCTCGCCAACGCCACGAATGAACAGCCGTTTCTCCAGCATCACCTTCAATCCCGACTGGACACCGCCTCAGAGCATCCTTCGTGATGAGTTGCTGCCGCAGTGGCGGGCAGACCAGGGTTCCCTGGCGGCGCAGGGCTTTGTCTGGGAAACGGCGCAGGGCAGTCAACTGAGTTGGGATGGGGTGACAGAGCACAATATCGGGGACTATTTGCGCCAGTATCGACTAAAGCAGGTGGCGGGGAGAGGCAACCCCCTTGGGCGTATGAGGCTCAACCTGAAAAACAGTCAGGCCATCTACCTGCATGATACCAACCGACCGGATCTCTTTGGGCGCACTAAAAGGGATCTCAGCCACGGCTGTGTGCGGATCAACAATATCGACGCACTCTTTGCGGTGCTCAAAGAGCAGGAGAGTTCCAGGGATGCCCAGCGGTTGCTGCGGGCATTGAACGCAACGCAGACGCAGACCCAACGCCTGAATGCGGATGTCGATGTCTTCCTTGTCTATATGCCTGCCTGGGTCGGGGCGGATAACACCCTGCAGCTTCGTCCTGACATCTATGGACTGGTCCAGCCGGAGCTTGCGGCGATCACCAAGACACTGCTGTGACGGTGGATAACCCTAAGTTGCCGCTCCGATTCACTCCAATGCTCTCTATCTACCAACAGGGGCGCGTAACTGAATTCAGAGAAAGCTCTTAGCAACACTTTCCGCTGCTTTCGGTCCGAAAGGTTGCGCTGTATTTTGCCAGATATTGAATGGCTTGCACTGACACCTAGGCACGGGTGACGCGACGCCAGTTTGCAGTTAGCAAAGCACTTTTTGATTGAAGAAATCCCAAGATGGTGGAGCGCGTCAGGGTGGTGTCAGATCGCTTCGGCAACACGGGAAGATGGCCCACACAATCGTCGATAAAGTTGGTGTCAATCAAATGGCACTTAACTATCAGTAAGTTAGAGAGTTTAATCACAGCCCCAGTGCTGTTGCGGTCAACGGGCTTGTTGGCGTAAGTCGACAATTTGACACAAAAGATAAATCGGAGGCTTGTGCAGACTGCGCGAGCTTGGTCTAACGTTAACGATGTGTGGAGAGAAAGGAACAGCTCCAGTCAACTAAGCACGGATGCCCAGACGGTTACACAGGTGAATTGTCACTTATCTCAGCCACGGTGGAGGTGGAGTATGTTTAAGCAAGCAATGATCGAATTTTGGCAAGATGAGTCGGGCCTGACCGCGGTGGAATACGCTATTGCGGGTGGGCTGGTGGTAGGCGGTATGGTGGGTGCGTTTGTAACATTGGGCACAAACGCCACAGCCCGGATTACTGAGCTCGGTAATGCAACAGCCACTCCAATTCCGGATCCGACTCTGTAAGACTGGTATTTGTCGTTTATATGATGGCCCCTCGGGGCCATCAATTTCAAATCGACAAGTAGCGTACTTTGTCACCAATTAAGTATCTACGGCTAAGGTCACAATTGGATGGAACCTCTTACTCTATCTGAGATGTTGTTGCAATGGCTAATTCCGCTTGGATTCGCTCTTGCTGTCATCTTCGATCTCACCACAAACAAGATTCCCAACTGGTTCTGTTGTGCGTTGCTGGTGAGCGGAGTCGTGCTCAATGTTGTTATTTCCGGCTGGTCCGGAATGGGGTTTGCTACCGGAGGGTCTCTCGTAGCTCTTTTGACGGTGCCACTTTATGCCAAAAAGTACATCGCGGCGGGGGATGTGAAATTCATGCTCGGTATGGGCGCTCTAATGGGGCCAACGTTGACACTTTGGGTTCTACTTATCGGTATTGCTTGCGGAGCTCTAATTGCTCCTTTGCTGGCAGTCACTCAAGTGGGCTGGCAGGGTTTGGCCATGACCTTTAAGCGTTATTACCAGTGCGCCATCACCCGAACCTATTTTAAACCTGAGCCAGGTGAGGTGGCGGCCCTACGCGTCCCCTACGCGCCAGCACTAGCTGCAGGCTGGCTATTAACCCTCTGGCTGCCATTGCCTGGCTTATAAGGAGTGACATCGATGCTACTCCAATCTCCCTTCAAAAAAGTCTTGCCGGCAGAGCCTCAGGAAGCGGCGTCACATTTGGCAAACAGCCCGGTGACGATTGAGGACACTGGGCTTGAGTCCGGCTTATTACTCAACCTGTTGCTTAAGCATCTCTATGATGGCGATGCGTTGACGCTTCATCAACTCAGTCAGCGCATTGGTCTTCGGGGCTCCATCATTCAGGCTCTGCTGAGCGAAGGTAAAGAAACAGGGCTGGTTGAGAATCGCCAGGCGAGCAGTGCCGGGCAACAGAGATTTAGCCTCAGCGGTGAGGGGAGGCGTCAGGCCCAGACATTGTTGTCCCAAAGCGGTTACCTGGGGCCGGCTCCCGTTCCCTTGCACCAATACCGAGAGGTTTGCTGTCAGCAATCCAGTCGTAACCACCAGGTCACGAAGAGCAATTTTGCTGCTGCAATGGAAGGTGTCGTGGTACCCGAAGGGTTATTGGAGCAGTTGGGGCCGGCGCTTAACTCGAAACGTCCACTCTTGATCTACGGTCTAGCCGGAACCGGCAAGTCATTCCTGTGTCGGCAATTGAACCGTATTTTCCAGGATGAGGTACTGATTCCTCACGCCATCGCGGTGGGTCATCACATTATCCAGGTTTACGACCCTCATTATCATCAAACTGTTGAAAACGCATTGACTCAAGAGGTGTCCGATGCTCTTTTGGCGCAAAGCACGGATGCACGCTGGTACCGATGCCGTCGCCCTCTATTGATGATTGGTGGCGAATTGACGCTCTCCATGCTTGACGTCAGCTTCGACACTAAAAGTCGCACCTATCGGTCGCCGATAGGACTCACGGCGAACAACGGGATTTTACTAATCGATGATCTCGGGCGCCAAACCATCTCGCCCAAGGCCATATTCAATCGCTGGATTCTTCCTTTGGAGGAGGGCCGAGACTTTCTTTCTCTTCCCAGCGGGGAACATTTTGAAGTGCCGTTCGAACAGTTACTGTTGTTTTCAACCAATTTGGCACCTAACGAGTTAGTTGACGAGGCATTCCTGCGTCGCCTGGGTTACAAGGTCAACTTTGGTCCATTGGAGCCAGAAAGTTATCTGAAAATATGGCAGCAAAACTGCGATGCCTTTGAATTGAACGAGGAGCCGGGATTGCGTGACTGGATGTTGGCCCAGTTATATCCCGAGACCGGAAAGCCATTACTGCCTTGCCATCCTCGAGATCTGCTTTCTATCGTCCATGATCAGGTGAAATTTAATGGATTGCCGCCAGTAATTACACGGCAGTTATTGAAGCAAGCTTGGGATCTTTATTTCGTTAAGGGGTGAATTCTTCGCCCGTTATTTTTAACCAGGAGGCCAGCAGTACCGGCTCAGTGGAAGGAGTTGAGTTATGCGCTCATTGGTTTTCATTTTAATCTCCATCGGTTTCGGTATCGGTGCTGTCTTGTTGGCCCAAAACTGGCTTAAACAGGGTCAGCCTGTGGCCGGTGATGATGAAAGATTACCCGTCGTTTCCATGGCAATCAGCGTGCCCTCTGGCACCATCCTTCAAGAAAAACACCTCGTTTTAAGGTCGTTACCTAAGGAGTTGGTGCCGGATAGTGCGCTAACCGATCTTCAGCAAGCAGCAGGCATGGTGGCCAAGTTTCCTTTGATCGAAGGCGATTTTGTCAGCCGACAGAAATTGGCGACCAAGGGTGAAGGCAGTGTATTGGCCAGCTTGATTGCACCCAATATGCGGGCCGTTTCTATCAGGGTGGATGATGTCGTAGGTGTCGCCGGTTTTCTGCTTCCTGGGAACCGTGTGGATGTCTTAGTCACACTCGCTAACCGTCGTAATACCAGCAACAACTTTGCAGCCAATACGGAAGTGGTTCTAAGTAATCTTAAGGTGCTGGCGGTGGACCAAAAAGCAAACCAGGACAGTAACCAACCGGTACTGGTGCGTGCCGTGACACTGGAAGTGACGCTTGAGCAGGC
This sequence comes from Ferrimonas gelatinilytica, assembly GCF_039544205.1. NCBI lineage: Bacteria > Pseudomonadati > Pseudomonadota > Gammaproteobacteria > Alteromonadales > Ferrimonadaceae > Ferrimonas > Ferrimonas gelatinilytica. Next base: position 236,624 of record NZ_BAABLF010000006.1, read on the forward strand.
GGAAATACTCATGAGTGCGCGCAGTCGCGGAAACATTCAGTTGGCGCTGCGCAACCCGAACGACAACCTGGAGGTTGAGGTCGCTTCCGAGGCTGCTGAAGAACAATCCGTCGTCGCCGATCTAGAGCCCGATGCCACAGAAGTGAGCGCCCCCGCTCGGCCGGTCAAGAGTTACCATCGCAAACGCTTCGAGGTGATTAAGGGGATACAGCAGCAAACTATTACCGTGGGGCAGGAGCAGATTGCTGCGCCGACGACCACAACCATGGCTAAGAAGGATGGATGATGATGAAACATTGGCTCATGCAATACATGGATAATGCGTCGAAGCAGATCCAAACTGGCTTGTTGACCCTGCTGCTCATCGCCTTCTTTGGATTCTCTGGCGGTTTACAGGCAGGCGGAGCGGCCGGGGTGGTGCCTTACAGCTTCCCGGTACCCATTCACAAATCGAAAACCATGTCGTTAGCCAATGCCGCAGAGCGCGTTTCTGTTGGTAACCCGGCGATCGCAGATATTTTGTTGATCAACCCCAAAGAGCTTTACATCCTGGGCCGGCAGCTGGGTAGCACCAACATCATGATTTGGGATGACAAGGATCGCTTGGTCGATATTGTCGATATTGAAATAACCCATGATCTCAATGGCTTGAAAGAGAAACTGCATCGCTTTTTGCCTGACGAGCCGATCGAGGTTCACAGCTCTCAGGGACAGCTGGTGATAGGCGGGCAGGTTTCCAACCTCAGCCGGATGAATATGGCGTTGGATCTGGCGCGGGGCTACGCCGTCGCCGCTGATAACTCTGACAATACCAGCACAGTATTGAACCTAATGACTGTGGGTGGGGGGCACCAGGTAATGCTGGAAGTGACGGTCACCGAAGTTCAGCGGGAATTGGCGCGAACCTTGGACTCCGATTTTGCCCTGGTCTTTGAGGGGTCAGACTTTATCGGTGGTTTGCTGGGAGGAGACGGTCTGCTCAGCAATAAAGGGTTCTTCGGGAGCTACGTAAGTGGTGATGTGCTGTTTGATTTCGCCATCGACATGGCGAAACAACAAGGTTTAGCAAGGGTGTTGGCAGAACCTAACTTAACCACCATGAGTGGCCAGATGGCGGAGTTTCTCTCCGGCGGCGAATTCCCGGTGCCTGTGCCTGACGATGATGGCGTCACCATCGAGTACAAAGAGTTCGGCGTTGGCGTCAAATTTGTCCCGACAGTGCTCGATTCAGGCAGGATCAACCTGAACCTCAACGTTTTGGTCAGCGAGCTGAGTAACGCCAACGCCGTTGGCATCATTCCCGAGGGTTCGACCTCAGCTCTGGTTACCCCTTCGATTACCAAGCGCAGTGCGAACTCCACCATTGAACTGGGTGATGGGCAGACAATCGCCATTGCGGGGTTGCTCAGCAGTACGGTCAGGGAAAGCATGGATGAACTGCCCGGCTTGGGGGAGATCCCGGTTTTAGGGCAGCTCTTTTCCAGCCAAGAGTATCGCAATGGAGAAACGGAGCTGGTCATTTTGGTTACGCCCCGGTTGGTACGCCCCATTGACCGTGAAAAGTTGGTTCTTCCTACCGACGGCTTTGTCGACCCGACAGGTGTGGGGTTCTATTTGATGGGCAGGCTATCCAAGCGTGATAGCGACGTTCAACCCGATACCAATCCAAATATGTCCAGTCCCTCTGCGGAAACTACTTTAACACCGACTGACGGTGGTGGAACGCAGAATAAGTACGGCCACTCTTTGTAGAGGACAACGTGATGAAAATGCGACTTGTACTTGGCTTCGCTCTGGTATTTCTCTCTGGATGCCACACCAACAACGTGATGAAGCAGTTTGCGCTAGGGGGAAGCACTTCGGAACTCAAAAAAATGGAAATCCTGGACCCAGACGCGTCCCGTCGTGATGAAGGAAGACTGAATGACCTAGATGGCGAGTATGGCTCGGCAGTCATGGAGAATTATCGTAAATCCGCTTACGAACCCAAGTCAGCACGTGGGAGCCTGGATGGGTTTTCCATGGGGCAGGGAAGCGGTGGTAACTAGTCAGAGGCAAATGACTATGTCTAAGTCCAGAAATAAGATGGCGTTATATCCGCGACAGCGTGGAGCGATCGTGATTATGATCACCGTTGCCATGTTTGCCATTCTCGCTATGGGGGCTCTGGCACTGGATGGTGGTCATTTGCTGTTGAACAAAGCTCGTCTGCAAAATGCGGTTGATGCGGCTGCGCTATCGGGTGCCGTCACCCTCGAAAGGGGATATGACCATGCATTGGCGCGCGAAGAGGGGCTTGCAACCTTTGCCAGCGCGTTAGCTGCACAGGACTTTTCTGAACTCAACGCGGAAATTAACACGTCTTCTCTGAACTACGCAGCGGAAGCCGTCAGTCCGCAGATCACCATGGAGTTCTCCCATCGACCGGATCCTTTTATCCCTGTACTCGATGACACTGCACAATATGTACGTGTGACGGTCCGTGATGTCTCCTTGAGTAATTTTTTCGCACAAGTAATGGGGTTTGATAAGCGAGTCAGTGCGTCGGCGGTGGCTGGCCCAAGTACTTCGACCCCCCAGTGCAGCACTGACCTGCTTCCCATGATGGTGTGCGCAGACAGCTTGAGTGAGGAGAACTTTGGGTATCCGCTCAATAAAATGATGGCGATGAAAATTTCGTCTGATCAGAACTCACCCATTGGTCCGGGTAATTTCCAGCTTATTCGGCTTGGGGATAACACCGGTGCGGCGGATATTCGTGATGCGATGGCCGGTGAATCTGCCAATGATGAGTACTGTTTTGGTTATGACGGACTTAATGCCACCGAACAGGTTGAAACCGAACCGGGAAACACGGTTGGTCCCGTGGCTCAGGGTCTAAATACTCGGATGGGTGTATGGAATGGGCCCGTAAACCCGACTGATCACCCTCAGGACTGGGACACTTGCGTTGGTGCGCCGCTGGATGTGGACGGTGAAGGCAATATCACAGACGAAGAGGGCAACCCTATCGCCATTCCCGATGGTGTAACCGATTATTACGCTTATATGGGGGATTATTACCACCATGGATTCTATAACAGCGTTGAGGGACATCGGTGTGACCAAGTTACGGATGGGAGTGTCTCTTTTGTAGAGAATTCTGTTTCGACATCGCCTGGTATGGAGAAACGAAGAGAGTTTTCAATCGTGGTGGCAGATTGCGGTACCGGTAACAACAATGGCCAAAACAGCTTGCCCTTTGTTGGTTTCGCCTGTTTTTACCTGATGCAGGAGGTGCTTCAGAAAGGTAACGATGCTTTCGTTATCGGAGAGTTTCTCGGAGACTGCACGAATGACGCCGGAGGGGTGTCAGAGACGCCTAACAGCACCAATGGTCCCTACCGAATTGTTCTCTTCCACGATCCGGTCAGTGAGGACTCGTAACCATGAGATTCCATATGCAGCATATCAATCGAAGTAACCTAAGAAAGCAGCGAGGCGTCGCGGCTATCGAGGCGACGATTGTGCTGCCCATCCTTTTTCTCATGTTTTACGCGGTTGGGGAGTTCGGCCGGCTGCTCTACCAGTACAACCAACTTAATGGTCTAGCCCGAAACGCTGCACGTCACTTGGTGAGTTACACCTCTACCAACTCCACGGGGATCGTGGGGGTTTCCACTTTAGTGGAAAGCCAGGTGCGAAATATGGCTGTAACAGGTCAACTCAGTGGTGGCACGCCCTTATTAACGGGGTTGTCGACAGATAATGTGACTCTGGATGTTAGTCAGAGCTTGGCCATTTTATCCGTTACTTATGATTGGACACCGATGTTTGGTGAAAGCATTCCGGGCTTTTTTGGTGATGCCGTCGATTTGAGCTGGGATATTACCGCGACTGTTAGCATGAGGCCGCTATGAAGCGATATCAGAACGGCGTGTATGTGGTGGAGTTTGCCATTGTGGCGACCGTAGTGTTCGTTATGCTCTTTGCTTGTCTAGAAGTCGCCCGTTTGATGTACAGCTACAACGCATTAACAGAGGCATCGCGAAGAGCAGCACGTCTCGCAGCCGTCTGCGCGCCAATTGGTGTTCCGCCCCAGGCATCGTCCGAGTTGATCAATCTCGCGCTGTTCAATGGACGGCAACTGGTTGGTGGCTTAAGTAGCGATAACTTGACCATCGATTACCTGACAGAAACGGGTGGAAGTGCTGATTCTCTCCCGAGGATCCGTCAAGTTCGTGCGACCATCTCAAATTACCAACATCAGTTGATCATTCCGGGCTTGTTTATTCAGATCAATTCACCTGCATTTATAACCGTAATGCCTGCGGAGAGCCTGGGTCAGACACGTTTCGCGGACGCCAATACGGCACAGACCATCAATGGTGTGACCTATTGCAGTTAGCACAGGAGGCGAAGAATGAATGCACCTAAGAGTTTCTGTACCCCGTTGGCCACTCTCCCCCAAGAGGTGGATAATGTGGAGCAGATAGAGCGTGTCACTCGCGGAAAAAGTTTACCGGTTCTGCTTCCAACACTTTTGATCAGCACCGCCCAGGATGAAGGCAAAATTTTAGCGGATATGTTGGTGTCCGTGCCTAACGTGAAGTTAACCCATGTGAGTACGAATCAGACCAATGCCAACTATTTTCAGGCACATCGTCTGTTGGTTTTGCAATTGCCAAAGGATCATGGATTAGCTCTGAATATGCTGGACACCTACTCAGGAAAGTGTGAATTCATGCTTGTCGTGGGGGAACACGCTTCACCTGAATTGATGAGGGAGGCGATGAAAGCCGGTGCCCGAGATTTTCTGCCGTTACAGGGCGCTCGGGAGGAGCTCATCCATGCGTTGTTTGATGTTGCTGAAGACCTTGCTCAAGCGACGGCACTGGCACCAACCTTCGTCGTACTGAACAGTAAAGGTGGCTGCGGGGCCAGTTTCCTGAGCGCGGCTTTGGCCGATCAGTTTGCCTGTAGGGATAAGAAACTTAAGGTGGCGCTGGTTGATGGTGACCAGGTTCAGGCGGGTCAGTCTCACTTATTAAATATTGAACCAGATTACTTCCTTCATCATGCATTGGGGCAAGCGGAGGAGCTCGATGAGTCTGCTCTGGTGGGGATGATGAGTCATTTGGACAATCTGCACCTTCTTTCGGCATCCCCCTTCAGCCAACAAGAGTTGAATTCAAGCCACTATCTTCAGTTGCCTCAACTGATGTTCAAGCTACGAAGCAGCTATCAGGCGGTTGTGGTGGATCTCTCCCGAGGTCCGGAAAAGTGGGCGGTACCCGTTTTAATGGAAGCCAGTGCGATTTTACTCGTAATTCAGGACAGCCTGGCGTCACTGCGCAGTGCAACTGCGACGGTAAATCACCTTGTTACTCAACTCGGCATCAGTAAGTCGCGTATTCACTTGGTCTATAACCGATATACTCCAAAGAAAAGTATGGTTTCACTTTCTGATGCAAAAAAAACGTCGGGAGTGCGGGACATATTTACAGTAAGAAACGACTTCAAGCGTGTGAATGCCTGCCTGGATGAAGGGCGCCGACTGTCCTGTTTTGCCGCAAAAGAGCCGGTCACTAAAGACGTAGCAGCAATTTGTCGAAAACTTATTCCCCTGGACCAAGATGGCGAGCAGTCAGGGTTTTGGGCCAAACTCTGGCGCTAATACAGCGAGGTCAACGGTATGGGACAGCAAGCGCAACAGGACATGACTCTGCATCAACAGTTGCTTTCGCCTCAGGAGGAGGAGGTAAAGCAGGATCTTTACGAACGTCTCTTGAAGATGCTTGATGTCTCAAAACTTGAGGTGATAGAGGAGCAAGAAGCTCGTCAACAGATTACCCGGCTCTGCAATCAGATCCTAAGTGAAAACCCAAGACCACTCAGTTTGGTCTCCCGAGATAAGATCATTAAGCAGATCAATGACGAAGTCCTTGGGCTAGGGCCATTGGAGCCTCTCCTAGCGGACAGTACGATTTCGGACATTTTGATCAACAGCTCAAGCAGTATCTTTGTGGAGCGCTTCGGTAAGCTGGAGTCTGTTCCAATGCGCTTCCACGATGACCGTCATTTGATGAATATCATCGATAAGATTGTCTCCAGCGTTGGTCGTCGCGTCGACGAGTCCAGCCCGATGGTGGATGCTCGACTTCAGGATGGCTCTCGGGTCAACGCGATTATCCCTCCTCTGGCACTTGATGGGCCCAGTATGTCGATTCGCCGTTTTACTGTGGACAAGTTAACGGCCGAGCAGTTAATCGACTACAACGCCATGACTCAGGAGATGTATCAACTGCTCAAAGCCATCGTACAGGGCAAGTTGAATGTCTTGATATCGGGGGGAACGGGTAGTGGGAAGACGACGATGCTAAATGTGTTGTCCGGCTATATTCCCTCCTACGAGCGGATTATCACTATTGAGGACTCCGCTGAGCTGCAATTGCAGCAGCCGCATGTGGTGCGTCTGGAGTCTCGTCCTGCCAACCTGGAAGGTCGCGGGGAGGTTAATCAGCGGGATCTGGTAAAAAATAGCCTTCGTATGCGCCCTGATCGTATCGTTATCGGCGAGGTCCGGGGTGCTGAAGCGTTAGATATGTTAACGGCAATGAACACGGGGCATGAAGGCTCCCTGACCACTCTGCACGCCAACACTTGTCGGGATGCGCTTAGCCGGCTGGAAAATATGGTTTGTATGGCCGGCTTTGACATGCCCGTAAAGAATATTCGAACTCAGATCGCTGCCGCTATCAATGTCGTTGTGCAGTTGGAGCGGCAGGAGGATGGGAAACGTCGCGTTGTCAGTATTTCAGAGATAACCGGCATGGAAGGCGAAGTGATTACCCTCTCGGATATTTTTGTTTTTCGTCGTCGTGGTCGGGACCAGGATGGGAATATTATTGGGGACTTCCAGGCGACCGGGGTGATCCCACGTTTCTTCGACGAACTGGTCAGCAAAGGGGTCAACATTTCTCACGATTTGTTTGGCTCTGGCCATAGCTTCGAAATTATTTGAAGGAGGGATCATGAGCATCGAGTTGACTTTTTTACTCTGCGTATTCATCGCGGTGATTTTACTGTCTCAAGCTCTTTTTATTCCAGTTTATCGTCCAAAAAGGGGCGATACCAGGGTGGTAAGGGAAAGGTTAAGTCGTCTTGCGCAGGAGTCCGGCCAGGCAAAGGCATCCGTATCTATTGCGCTGGAAAACCGTCTTAAGAAAGCATCTTCACTTGGTCGAATACTCGAAAAGAATCCGTTCATTAATGATCTTTCCTTTAAATTGCAGCAGTCAGGATCCAACCTGTTAGGCTATCAGTTTCTGTTTGTTGCTCTGTTTTGCGCATTAGTGCTTTCGCTGGCCGTGTGGGTTTGGCGTAATGAGTGGTCACTTGCGGTTGCGACAGCTTTGATGACTATTTTTCTTTTTAACGTGAAGTTGAACAAGGACTTTAATAAGCGGATGGAGAAGATTGAGGAGCAGTTTCCAGAGGCGTTGGACATTCTTCGCCGAGGGATTCAAGCCGGATACGCCTTTCCTGATGCGATAAAGTTGACCTATGAGGAGATGGACGGCCCCATCGCATACGAGTTCAAGTTGATGTTTGCCGAGATCAATTTTGGCAAAGATACTCGCCGCGCATTGCTGCACTTTATCGAGCGAGTTCCGTCGATATCGGCTATGGCTTTTTCTACCGCAGTTCAAGTACAAAAAGAGACTGGCGGAAACTTGGCAGAGAACATTGAAAACTTATCAAAAATTATTCGAAAGCGATTCCGTTTCCAACGTCAGGTTAAAACCTTTTCTGCCCAGGGTCGGATGTCGGCCTGGGTTCTAGTCTGTGTGCCCTTGGCACTCTTTGGCTATCTATACCTGTCCAGCCCCAGTTATGCCAAGGAACTAACAGATACGGAGACTGGTAACACATTGCTGACTATCGCGGGGGTCGGAATGCTGATTGGCATCTACTGGATTTCCCGCCTGATTAAGATCGAGGTGTGATCATGGATTATATTCTCGGTGTCATCAACGAGGTTTTAAACGATCGTCAACTTTCGACCTATCTTTTCTACGCCATTGCCGCCGCAGCAGGTGTGATGCTGGCACTGGCAATGAGCCTGCTTTTCTCTGGACTCTATTCTCCGGCACGAAGCCGGCTCAAAGGGTTAAAGGTCGGCGCGCTTGCGTCGGCTGGAAGTGGCGGCTTTGAGGATGCGCTGGAGCATGATAGCAAGGTTCGCGAGGGCCTTTTGAAGCACTTGAGCTTTGATAGCTCCGGAGGTCGGAAACGCCTGATTCACGCGGGTTTCCATTCAAATAACGCGCTTGCAATCTACAATGGCTTAAGGCTGTTGTTTCTTCTGGTGATGTCAATTGTCAGCATTTTTGCAACACAGTTGATGGTTGATCTTTCCACCGGTATGCAAATCTATATCATCGTGATGTTGATGGGTTTGGCACTGTTAGCCCCGAGTTTTGTTTTGGATCGATTTGCTGCCAGTAGAATGCGTAAAATCAGAAATGGGTTCCCTGATGCATTGGATCTTTTAGTGGTATGTTGTGAGTCTGGTCAGGGTTTGCTGGCTGCTTTGCAGAGGGTAAGCGTTGAACTTAGGGTCAGCCATAAGGAACTTGCCGAGGAGTTGCTTCTCGTTTGTCAAAAGAACCGGGCAGGTATCGATCTGGCGACTGGTTTGCACGAATTCTCAGAACGTACAGGTCTTGCGGATATTCGTGGCCTAAATGGTGCGATTACTCAAAGTCTGCGGTTGGGAACCGGGATTGCAGAGACTCTTAGAGTTTATGCGGAGGAGTACCGGGAAAAACGCTTGCAGGCGGCAGAAGAGCTGGCTGCAAAGCTTGGAGTTAAAATTATCTTTCCGATGTTGACCTGTATTTGGCCCTCTTTCTTTATCGTTGCAGTGGGGCCTGCCATCATCAAAGTTATGGAAGTGTGGGACAAAATTTGAACAGGGAAGCATTATGAATGATCTCAATGATCGGATGCTAAACACGTGGTCAGCGGCCTTGCTGATTTTGGCACTGTCAGGTTGCCAATCGGTTCCGCCGGCATCGGTTGGACCAAACTTAGCTCAGCTCGAACAAAAGGCGGTGAGTGCTCAGCGCATGGGGCAATACAGTACCTCCCTCAAGGCTTATCTTGAGCTATTGGACGCGCAGCCGGATAACACCGAGTACTTGTATCAGATCGGGCAGATCCAGGCCCAACTTGGAAAAAATGATCATGCTATAAAGGCGTTTCAAGATGTATTAACCGCTGAACCAGAGCACATGCGATCACTGACGGCCCTGGCGTTAGTGCATATGGAGTATGGTGATACCGCTCAAGCCCGCACCTATTTGGATAAGGCTATTCGACTTGATCAACTGCGTCTGAACGAGTCGGACAGTAGCATTCAGGGTCAAGTAACATCAGAGGGCGCTCAGCTTTGGTTTGATCTTGATGCGCAGTCGCCTCTTCAGGCCTATTTGGCACTCGGGATCCTTAAAGACCTTGGTGTCGACTACGCTGGTGCTCAATCCCTCTACCGATTGGTGCTCGTCCAGCAGCCCAGTCATATCAAGGCACTGAATAATATCGGCTACTCCTATTACCTGGCGGGTGATTTCCCTCGAGCCGAAGTCTACCTCCGTCGCGCCACACAGCGGGATCCGGAGTTTTTACGGGCATGGACCAATCTGGGGTTGGTGTATGTGCGTCAGGGCGATACAGAAAGGGCATTTCAGGCCTTTCGTAAGGTGATGCCCGAAGCGGACGCGTATAACGATATTGGTTATTTTGTCATGCTAGAGGGGCAGTTAGACGAGGCCGAGCGCTTGTTTTCTAAAGCAATTGATGCATCGCCCATCTACTTTTCGACGGCTCAGGATAACTTACGCAGTGTGCAGCGTTTACAACTTGAGACCCGTGTGGTTAGCGGCCAGGATGTACGAGAAGCCGTTTACAAAGCCCGTTCTCGATCCGGTGGTTTTTCCCAGACTCGACCCTTACCCGGACATTGATCTTGTCTAAGGCGGTGGTTAGTCGCCGCCACTCTCTGGTTAACCTTGGGCCCCGCTTTTCGTATAATGGCGGCAACACAGTTGCGAGGTTTAACCCAGAGATGTTAGAAGCTCCCGTCGTTGACGATTTGCACTTTCCCTTTCCACCCAAGCCTAAGCCACTTACGGATAAAGAAAAAGAAGCGTGTAAGGCTCGTATAAAGCAACTTCTCATAGAGAAGGATGCGGTGCTGGTGGCGCACTATTACACGGACCCCGAGATCCAAGCTCTCGCCGAAGAGACCGGTGGATGTGTTGCGGACTCATTGGAGATGGCGCGGTTTGGGAATGATCACCCTGCAAGCACCCTGCTCGTGGCGGGCGTTCGTTTTATGGGAGAAACCGCGAAGACCCTGACCCCAGAAAAGACGGTGCTAATGCCAACACTGGAAGCCACCTGCTCGCTGGATCTCGGCTGTCCCGCCGATCAGTTTACGGCCTTCTGCGACGCCCATCCCGATCATACTGTGGTGGTTTACGCCAATACCTCCGCTGCCGTGAAGGCCCGAGCAGACTGGGTAGTGACATCAAGCATTGCGTTGGAGATCGTCGAGCACCTCGACAGTGAGGGCCACAAGATCCTATGGGGGCCAGATCGCCACCTGGGTAGCTACATTGCCAAACAAACCGGTGCCGAGATGTTGATGTGGCAAGGGGCCTGTGTTGTACATGATGAGTTTAAGTCCAAAGCGTTGCTGGAACTGAAAGCTCAGCATCCCGATGCTGCAGTGTTGGTGCACCCTGAGTCTCCCCAGGCCGTGGTGGAGATCGCCGATGCCGTGGGTTCTACATCGCAGCTGATCAAAGCCAGTCAGGAGATGGATGCACAAAAGTTCATCGTGGCGACGGATAAAGGGATTTTCTACAAGATGGCTCAGCTATCGCCAGAAAAAACCTTTATCGAAGCACCGACCGGAGGAAATGGTGCAACCTGTCGGAGCTGCGCTCACTGCCCCTGGATGGCGATGAATGGCTTGAGCGCCATTGAGTCGGCCCTTAAGGCGGAGGATAAAGGTGCTCATGAAGTGTTTGTAAGTGAAGAGTTGGCACAGAAGGCCATGGTACCGCTGAATCGGATGTTGGATTTCGCCGCAGAACTGAAACTTAAGGTTCAGGGTAACGCTTGATTCTTACCTATAACCACAGCGCCGCTGATGCGGCGCTTTTTTGATCTTCCGGATTGGAGTGTTGCAGTTGTTCCCTAGGTCATTACATCTGGCATTCTACTCTCTGTGCAGAAAAAATCTTCACTCGACGGTAAAGCTGGAAAAAAACGTTGACGAGGCCCAGTACGCCCACTAATATGCGCAACCCGAAGCGGAACGCAACTCATCGAAATATCTGTGCTAAACGTACGATGACAAATATTCCGATGTGAAGAGGAAGTTTTCGCTTTTGAATTATTGGTCAGGTGTCCGAGTGGCTGAAGGAGCACGCCTGGAAAGTGTGTATACGGCAACGTATCGAGAGTTCGAATCTCTCCCTGACCGCCATATTTATCTGAGAATCTCAGAGCTCATGCCACAGAGTCAAACCGTGGTCGTGAAACCAACACGATAAAATAACTATAGGTCAGGTGTCCGAGTGGCTGAAGGAGCACGCCTGGAAAGTGTGTATACGGCAACGTATCGAGAGTTCGAATCTCTCCCTGACCGCCACATTGAAAAGCCCGCCATCTCGGTGGGCTTTTTGCTTTTCTTTATTTGGTGTTCACTTAGCTGCTCGGCCATATAGATCTGAAAACTCTATATTTTGTCGTTGATCTGGTTGAGGAATTTTCCTGAGGCCGACCCTATTTAGTTTCAGGGCCAAGTTTTCAACCTTGACGAGCATGTAATCACTTATGATTTTTCTTGCTGTCGTCGATTTTGGCCATAGTGCTAACCAACTCCTGGTAACTCATGCCGAGATCTTTAGCCAAGTTAATTAGCTTTGCGCGATAGGTTTGGACCCGCTCTACTTTTTCGGCCTGTTCCTTTCGCTCATTGATCATCTCTATGACCACTTGACTAAAGGTCTCCAACTGTTTCGTCGACCAGTCGAGCTGCTCAAGATAGCCTCTCATCTGCCGCGGGGAGCGCGTTGAGGTGCTGAGCTCATTAACCCGATTTTTCTCTTGCTCAAGTTCGACCAGTGCGGATCGGAATGCATTTTCTAGTTGTGGATTACTCATAAATCCTAATCGGTTTGGTAATAGTTGCCTACCATCCATGCACCTTATGTCGACAGCTTCCTTGCTGCCAACATCCCATCATATACGAAAAAGGGTTAAAAGTAGTTAGCTTTATTATTGCCAACCAAATCGCCAGCGGTTGGAATCCTCCAACTCATGCCAGTCGATATCGTAAAGGTGGCGGTTGTTTTGGCCCTGTATCGTGACGCTCAACAGCTCGCCGTCGAGGTTGTGATTGAGATTGGTCACCAGAAAATGGGTTTCGTCATGAAAGGCGGTGGTGGAAGTCCATTTCGAACGCAGTAGGTTCTTTTCACTGAACACATTCATGTTTTCACCTCCATCTTTGTCGAACGCTGCTTTTGTAAGAAGCGGATGACTCCAGGAAACAGGAGGATCCACCCCACTCCTATGATAAGGGTCCCGACGAGAGGACTGGGTGTCAGTTGAACGGCACCGAACCAACTCCCCAAATAGTAACCTATTGCCCCACAACTGCCACAGATAAGGGACAAGCTGAGTGAGGACTTGGGTAGTCTGTTTAGTAACACCGTGGTAAATATGGAGAATTGAGTCCAAAGAATAATTAGGAAAGCGGGAATAGGAAGTAATGTCTCCGCATCAAAAGTCAGTATCTCTCCAAGGGCGAGCAGAAGATCCAATCCAACGCCGGCAGCGAAAAGGATAGGCCAAATGCGGTGCTGGCCAGGGGTGAGCAGCATCAGCATGAGAGCAGTAATGACCAATTGCCAGCCAAGCCACTGTCCGGCGCCAAACACCGCCAAAAACCATCCGATATCAAACAGGGTCAGTTGGCTGATCAGCCGCCATTTCATGGCGCCAGTCCTTTCTTAATGCGTCGGTTAACCGCGCCGATAAGCGGTAGGTGTTCATACAGCATGGCGCCCAAATCGAAATAGTCGCGGTGGTAGAAAATACCCCCGTCTCCGTGCCTGAGTTCGCTGATCCCATCAACGGTGATGAGCCTGCCGCCCGCTAACTTAGGGTGACGGAACTGCATCTGCCAGGTCTGACAGAGCTGTTCCGGACTCTCGATGACACAGTGTCCAAGATCAAAGTGAACTTCCTGTGCATTTTGATAGATGGCTGCGAGGTGCGTTTTGAACGCCGCTAACCCATGAAGAGTCACGGACGGATCTCTGAACTCCAGCTCCGGGTGGTAGATATCACTTAGCCCCGCCAAACTGTCGCTGTTCAGCCTGTTCCAGACAAGCGCAAACTGGTTCAGCCAATGTGGCGTCGGGTTAACTGACATCGCGTAACTCCTTTATCTTCTCGTTAAAGCTCTTACTCTGCAGAGCGTGATCTACGATGGGATCTCGTGAGGTGGTGTTCTTTGGTAAAAACGCATCGCGATAGCGCCGATCCGAGTCGAAGCGCTCGGCCTGACGACTTGGGCTGAAGTGCCGGTAGTAGGGGGCCGCATCCGCCCCACAACCTGCGGCCCACTGCCAACCACCATTGTTGGAAGGGAAGTCACCGTCCAGAAGATAATACATGAAGTGGCGCTCTCCCAACCGCCAGTCTAGGTGGAGATCCTTGACCAGGAAGCTGGCACACAGCATGCGCAGCCTGTTATGCATCCAGCCGGTTTGCAATAGCTGCTTCATACCGGCATCGACCATCTCGAAGCCGGTTTCGCCCTGCTGCCAGCGTTGGAAGCGCTCATTGTGCACTTCCCATTCAGGTTCTTTCTCCGGGTACATCGCACTGTCTTTGGAGAGTGACGGGAAGTGATACATGAGGTAGCGATAAAACTCTCTCCAAAGCAGCTCGTTTAACCAGGTAGACGCGCCCTCACCATCGCACTCCTGTTGCTGGAGCGCGGCGAACACCGTTCTTACCGAGAGCACACCGACAGCGAGATAGGGGGAAAGGTAGGAGGTACCCTCGTCTGCTGGCACATTGCGAGCCTCATGATAACTATCTACTTTCTCGTCTAAAAACGCCTTCAGACGCATTTGGGCCTCGGCTTCGCCCGGGATCAGGTGCCCCGGGTAATCCGGTTCCTGTTCCCATTCATCACAGCCTGAGTCGCCATCCGAGCTGGGCTGATCGAGTTTGCTGAACGTCAATGGTGCAGGTGTGTGGTCCGAGAGATACTCCCTGGCCTTACGGGAAAAAGGCGTAAAGACCCGGTAGGGGGTACCCGTTGTTGTCTCTATCGCGTCAAAGTCCAGCAGGTTAGTTTCGGCGAACCGATGCAGTTTCAGACCCTTCTCATTGAGGCAGTTAGCGACCCCTGTATCTCGACGCTCCTCGTTAAAGCCGGGTTCGGCATTACAGAATACCTGGTCAACAAGGTGATCCTCACACCAAGACAGCAGCGCGTTGGGAATGGCATCAAAATCGTCAACCTGGAGAATATCCAGTGCCACGCCGGACTCAGCGAGCCGTTGTTTCAACGACTCGAGGTTCGCTCGGATCCAGCCCAGCTTGTTTGGGCCGAGGCCATGACGCCGCCACTGTCCAGGCGTAGCAAAGTAGATCCCCCTGATGGGCTGGCCCACTTCGCAGGCACCGTCGAGAGCGGGATTGTCCTCCAGGCGAAGATCACTGCGAAACCAAACTGCCTTCATGGGTCGTCTCACAGGTAGCAGCGCAACGCGAGCGCTTCAGGGTGGGGCTGAAGATAACTCTGCGACTGTACGTAGGGTTTCGGAAAACGCACCAACAGGTGACGAAGGACCGATAATGGCGCCATCAAAGGCACTTTGCCCTGCCGGTAATCGAGAATGGTCTGGTGCAATTGTTGACGCTCGCCAGTGGTGATGTCTCGTTTGAAGTAGCCCTGCAGGTGCTGCAACACGTTGGTGTGACCACGTCGGCTGGCGGGTCGAGCTAACGCTGCCATCATCATTTTGCCGTATTCGTTCAACCGCTCGTCGAGTGAAGACTGACCTGAGGATGCGACCAAACGCCCGAGCTGCCGGTACAGATTCTGATGGTGAGAGAGCAGCAGCATTTTATGTTTGCGGTGGAAGTTCAGCAGTCGTCCCTGGGTTGGATCAGCCTGCAACTGTTGGAACTCTTGATAGATCAACACCCGAGTGACAAAGTTTTCCCTTAGGCGAGCGTCGTTCAAGCGCCCGTCCTCTTCCACCGGCAGCAGTGGATAGCGCTTCATCAGTGCATCGGTAAACAGGCCCCGGCCGTTGCGTTCGGCACCCGTAGCATCGGCGTTAAACACCTTCACCCGCTCCATCCCGCAGCTGGGGGACTTCGCGCACACGATATAGCCGGACAAGTTGTCGAGAGAGGGAAGGACGCGCTCGCTGAACGATTGCATCGCCTCGGTGTGATCCACGCCATTTTTGTCATCGACCAGTCGAATTCCGATCTCGGTTTGCCGGAGACGAATGGTGGGTCGCGGGGTACTTAGCCCGGCACCGACCTCTGGGCAGATAGGGCGAAACTCCACCCACTCCCTCAACTGACCGTCGACAAAGGCAGATCGTTTATGCCCGCCGTCGTATCGGACAGGCTGGCCGAGATTACAGGCACTGATACCAACAATCGGTTTCTTTTCCATTTTTCCTACCCCATACCCAGTTATTCCCCTGTTACGAAAAGGGTTACCTGTTTGGATCACTCCCGTTAAGATGAAAGATATGAATATGGATGAGATTTAGGGAAGCGGGATGCGCGATCTTTTGCCTGAACTTTGTGACAGTTATGGTGCGGAATTGACACTGTTGCCTAGCAAGTTTTCGAGCTTTGGCGGCAAGGCGATCTTTTGGGGCCAGGTGGAAACCGTTCGCTGTCCCGAGGATAACGGGCTGGTTCGGCAGATCCTGTCTGAGCCGGGAAAAGGAAGAGTTCTGCTCATCGATGGTGGAGGCGGCTCCCGTCGCGCTTTATTGGGAGACCAGCTGGCCGAGTTGGCGCTGCAAAACGGATGGAGCGGGATCCTGGTCTACGGTTATGTCAGGGACGTCATGACCTTGTCGAATTTACCTCTGGGAGTCCAGGCTCTGGGGGCAATGCCGTTAAAGACGGACAAGCGTGGTCTTGGAGAGCGCTCGGTCGAGGTTGAAATCGAGGGACGCAGGATCCAACCGGGTGATTACCTCTACGCCGATCCAAACGGTATCGCCATCAGTGCCGCGCTCTTAGTCTTACCCGAAGGTTTTAAGGAGCTCAACGCATGAGTGTTTTTAAGGGGATAGGTCTTTTCCTTGCTGCTGTGATAATCGCAGCAGTCGGGTATTTTGCTCTGGTGTTCGATCTGAACGGCTTCAAGCAGCCGATTGAGCAGAAAGTGTCTGCTCTGTTCGGGCGGGAGCTCAAAATCGGAGGTGAGATCGGTTGGTCGCTCTATCCGAGCATTGGTCTTCAGCTGTCGCAGGTGGAGCTGGCGAACCTGCCACAGGAGACACTTCCGCCACTGCTTCAGGTCGATAAAGTTGCCGTCGGTGTTGCCCTGATGCCATTGCTCAGTCGCCGTCTCGAGGTGGAGCAGGTGATGATCGACAAGGCCCAACTCCATATCGTTACCCTGGCGGATGGGCGAACCAGCTTCACTGGCCTGGGGCAACAGGGTCAGGGTGAGGCGCCCACCGCGTCGACCGAGCCTGCCAAGGGCAAGCCGGAGTGGCGTCTTGGTGAGCTCGCGCTGACCGATTTGACCATCATTAACGATAATCGACAGCAGGGGGCTAAGAGCACCCTGCATCTGGACTCGTTCACGTTAACGGATTTTGAACCGGGTCGAGCGTCGCCGCTGAACCTCAAACTTGCTGTCGATGATGGCCAGCAGCGCGTTGAGACCCGTGCAGACGCGATGCTTACCCTGGCACCCACGTTGGATCGTGTGCAGCTTGATGGCTGGCAGCAAGCGATCACCATTCAGGGACCCGCTCTGCCTGTTTCGCCCATGGAGGTCGATCTCAGCCTCGACGCGGACCTTGATACCGCAGCGGCCAATTTTGCTCTGCGGCAGTTTCAACTGAGCTGGCAAGAGTTCGATTTCGCCGGCACCGGCTCTCTCTCGCTGTCCGGTCCTGTGCCCCTGGTCAAACTCAAGGGGCAGGGCAACCGGCTCGATCTGTCCCCCTTTATGTCTGAGAACGGCACCGGTGGGGCCGCACAGGGCAAGGGCGAAACCAAGGGCGAACCGGATCTTAGCGCCATGAGCCAGGTGGATGTGGAACTCGATGTTGGCCTGGCGAGTCTCAACGTGCCGCCGGTTGATGTGACGGATGCGCGGTTGGCATTGACGCTGAAACGGGGTGTTTTGAAAGTGACCAATATGACCGGGCGGGCTTTTGATGGCAGTTTTTCTGCGACGGCGGCTTTGGACAGCGGAAACAACAGTTACCAGTTCAAGAACCAGATCCAGGGCTTGGCGCTGCTGTCCCTGTTGCAGGCAGTGGCGGATACTGGCCTGCTGTCAGGCACCGGCGCCCTGACTCTGAGTGGCCACGGGAAAGGGTTGAACCCCGATACGCTGTTGCGCAATCTGACCGTTGACGGCGCGCTTGAGGTTGCGGATGGTGCCCTTAACGGGATCAACGTGGCCCAGATGATCCGGTCTGGCCAGGCGAGGCTCAGTGGTGCGCCCGTCGAAGAGAAGCAGACCTTGAAAACCGATTTCGCCGCCTTATCCATGGCTCTGTCAATGAAAGAGGGGGTGTTTGCCACTCGTGAAATCGCCCTGGCGTCGCCCCTGTTGCGGATCCATGGTGATGGTAGCGTTGATGTAGCAAGACAGGCAATGAACTACGACATGGTTGTTTCCTTGGTGGGGAGCCTGGAAGGTCAGGGTGGTGGGGGCATTGATGAACTGAAAGATGTGCCTATTCCATTGAAAATTGGTGGTTCTTTGACGAAACCGGAGTACAGTCTGGACCTGGAAAGCCTGGCCGAAGAGAAACTGAAGCAAGAAGGCAAGAAACTGGAAGACAAGCTCAAAGATAAGCTGTTTAAAAAATTGGGAGAGATGTAATGAGGTATCAGGTTATCGCCGTCGCGTTGGGACTGGCGTTGAGTGGGTGTAGCCAGGGCGTGGCTCTGGCACCGTCCGAGGCCACCGGAAGCGTGGTACCGGCTCCCCAGGCGCAACCCCAGGTTGTGGGCTCCCGGCCCGAACCGACACGAGAGATGGCCCAACCGGAGAGCAGTGTATTGCAGGCAACCTTAGTGACATCCCACGCCTGGACCCGAGATGTCGGGGCCGAGATAACCCTGGAGTTGGAGAACCTCAGTGACAGCCCGGTGAGTTACACGGCCGCGTCGGGCATGTTGGCGGACTTTTGGCTTGAGAGTTTGGGTAGAGTCGTTTGGCGTTACTCTAACGACATGGCCTTTACCCAGGCGCTCGCGCCGTTTGAGATGGCGGCGAACGGGCAGCGCTCCATGACGGTGCGGGTCAGCGCGAGAACCCTGTCAGACCTGGAGCCCGGCGTCTACCAATTAAATGCAGCGCTGAACCTCCATCCCCGCAGTGATGCGCCCCAGGTTCGCCCAATCTCAGTCATTCTCAAGTAGGCGTGTCAGCCAGCTTCGCCAGCCTGGCCGTGTCGGTCAGGCCAGCAGAGTCTGGATTAGAAGCAGGGCAAGCCAGGGTAACAGGACGATCACCACGGTGGTCGTCCTGTTCAGTTTGGTCCAGGTTCGGATCGCCCAGTAAGCCAGGAGCAGGCTCCAGGCCAACAGCAGGCTGATGGACTCAGCGAGGGCGTAGCCGGTCGCCTCCATCGGCAGGTTCAATAGGCGGTTCAACGCCAGGGGCGACAGTAGGCTGGGCTCAATCTCTCCCGATGCGGCCAGGATCATCAGGGTACTGACCAGCACGCTGACCAGCATCGGCAACTGCAGCCACCAGCATAGCCCGTACCAGTCGCTAAACCCCTCCAGATTCTCCTCATCCAACCGGGTCATCCTGCTCAGGTAGAGCGCCACCAGGGCATTGATCACCACCATGCCAAGAAGAGAGGTAATCAGGGTAACCGCGGCCCACTGGTTCGCGCTGAACATGGCAAGGAGGCTCTCCCTGTCCGCCGGAGCCAGTGCACCCAGCGAGGGTGCCAGCACGGTGTGACGGTACCAGTCGAAGTCGACTCTAAGGAGATAGAGCCACTGTACCCCCGCGGTCCCCAAAGTGAGCAGTAAGAAAGGCCACCAGGACCAGCCTTTGGCGGATTTCAAGGCACGAAAAACGCATTTAGGGTGGAACCAGATCTGCTGTAGTGCCTGGTAGGGGCTGCGGGGCAGGGAGGAGGGGGTCATCGGCTATCCAGACTAAATGGTTGTTATCGCATGGTTTACGACGATAACATGACGGTCAAAATGGCACCAAGATAGGATCGCTTTGGATGATCGAGATTGAGGGCTTATCGAAGCGTTTTGCGCTGGCGGATCCTAAGAGGGCCGCCCAGTCACAACGGCGTGATCCACGCCAGCGGGGGCGCCATTTCTACTCGGTAGAGTCGGTCTCGTTGAGCTGCCCCGCCGGAGAAGTGCTGGGGCTGATTGGCCCCAACGGAGCGGGGAAAACCACCACCTTGCGCCTGCTTTCCGGTGTTCTGCGTCCGGACGCGGGGCGAATCGTGATCGATGGTGAGCCGCTGGATACCCGGGACGGTGAACTGCGGCGTCGTATCGGATTTCTCTCCGCCTCGACCGCGCTGTATGAGCGGCTGACGGTCGAGGAAAACCTGCGCTACTTTGGCCAGCTCTACGGTATGACGGTGCAGGCATTGGATGAGCGTATTGCCCTGCTGCAGGAGCAGTTGGCGTTTTCCGACTTTCGCCATCGCCGGGTGATGGATCTCTCATCGGGGATGCGACAGCGCGCCAACATCGCCAGGGCGGTGATCCATCAACCCCGAGCGATCGTGCTCGATGAGCCCACCACCGGCCTCGATATCATGGCCACCGAGGTGGTGCTTCAGTTCATTGATCAGCAGCGCCAGTCTGGCGTTCCGGTGATCTTCTCGACACACCATCTTGAGGAGATCTGCCTGCTTTGTGACCGGCTGGCGGTGATGCAACTGGGCAGGACGGTTTTCAATGGTCCGCTGGAAGCCTACGCCGGCAGCCGGGATCTTGAGCCCCTGAGGCGCACCTTCATGGCCCAGGCACTGGCCAGCAGGGAAGAGAGTCGGGAGGTGGGCGATGCTCAAGCTCATCTGGCTTAAGGAGATCAAGGACCTGCTGCGGGATCGCAAGACGCTCTGGTTTGTCCTGCTGATGCCGACGCTCATCATGCCTGCGTTGATGGGGGGAGCCCTCTACCTGACCAGCAGCGGGATCCTGGATAAGCAGAATGAAACACTGGATTTCCAGTTGGTGGCGCCGCCGGCCTGGCGAGACACCCTGGGGACCCTTCTGGACGGCCATGAGGGGTTGCGCTGGCAGCGGGAGTTATCGCTCGAAGGGGAAGCCCAGTGGCGCGAGGCGATTGAGGCCGAGCGGCTGCACTTTGTGCTGCAGGTGCCCGATGGGTTTGATCCTGACCAGGATCACCCCAGCCAGTGGCAGCTCTACTACAACCAGACCGAAGATTTCGGCCAGTATGATCGCATCCACAAAGCACTGTCCCCGCTTTATGAGCAGTGGCGTGAGGAGCACCGCCAGCGCTGGGGCCTCACGGAGAGTCAGTCCCAGATGCTCACCGAGCCGGTCTCGTTAACCATGGTGGGCACCGCCGATGAGCGGGAAGCGATCGGTGAACGGATTGGCGGGCTGTTGCCCTACCTGCTGCTGGCACTGTGCCTGATTGGGGCCATGATGCCGGCGTTGGATGTCGCCGCGGGGGAGAAGGAGCGGGGTACCCTGGAAACCCTGTTGATGGCGCCGGTGCCCCGCTGGCAGTTGGTGTTGGCCAAGTTCGCCGTTATCGGCTGTGCCTCCATGCTGGTAGCGACCCTGTCGCTGCTGTGCGGGGTGATCTGGTTGCTGCTGGCGGGACAGGTGTTTGCAGTCAGTTTTCTGGTCACGGCAGCCACGACCCTGGGGGCCTTTGATATTTTCCTGATCCTGTTGTTGATCCTTCCTATCGCTTTTGCCATGTCGGCGATGCTACTGGCGCTTTCAGTCTATGCACGCAGTTACAAGGAGGCGCAAAACTACATGAGCCCGGTGAGCTTTCTTATCTTCCTGCCGGCGATGGTGGGGATGGTTCCGGGAATGGAGCTGAAGGGAGGCTGGTTATGGGCACCGATCGTCAATGTCACCCTGGCGATCAAGGAGCTGATTAAGGGCACCATCGATTACTCCTTGCTGTGGCCGGTGTTTACCGCCAATGCGCTCCTGGCGCTGATCCTGTTAGCGTTCTGTACCTTCTGGTTCAGTCGGGAACGGGTACTGTTTCGATAACGGCTTCCCGGCTCATTGCCCCCATGGAGGGTGGCAATGCGTCGAACGGAGGCCTTGGCACTCCCCCTTAGTCCCAAAGAAAAGGCCCGCAATGCTGCGGGCCTTTTTCGTCGATATCCATTACACCTGAACTTGGGTGACGTCGATGTAGAGCGTCAACTTCTGCCCGGGCTGCAGGTATTTTTGCTGCTCCAGTCGGTTCCAGCGGATCAGGTCTTTGACCGTCACTTTGAAGCGCTGACCGATGCGCGCCAGGGAGTCACCGCTGCGCACGGTATAGCTGATCTTCCGAATGATGGCGCTCTTGCTCTGGTTAGAGGCGACCTGGTTGACCCAGATGGTGAGTGTCTGGCCCAGTCGCAGCGTGTCGGAGGGGGCCATGCTGTTCCAGCTTGCCAGCTGATTGACGCTGACGTTGTTGGCCCGGGCGATGGTCCAGAGAGAGTCGCCGGACTTAACTTTGTACTCCAATTTGAAGTTCGCACGCTTGGTGGACTGATTGCGGGCCAGGCGCTGATCGGCGCTGAACTCGTAGTCCTCCGGGTCTTTGGCCGCCACCGGGATCAGCAGGGTTTGGCCGGCTCGGATCAGGTTGCTGCTCAGCTTGTTGACGCTCTGGATGATGCCGGTTCGCGTGTGGTACTTGCTGGCGATCACGCTGAGGCTATCGCCAGACTTGACCGTGTAACGGATCCAGTTCACCCGCTGGGTGCTGTCTGTATCCGCCAGTGCCAGGGTAAAGCCATCCACCTTGTCCACCGGGATCAGCAGTCGATGCGGCCCGTCCGGAGCGGTGGCCCAGCGGTTGAAACCAGGGTTGAGCTTGTGCAGTTCGCCGATCGGCATATCGGCCAGATCCGCTGCCAGGGAGAGGTCGATCTGAGACCCGACGTCCACCGGTTTCAGGGCCGGCTTGTTGGCGATGGGATTGAGGGTGATGCCATACTTGTCGGCGTTTTTGATCACATCCGCCAGGGCCAGCAACTGGGGCACGTAGCGCTCCGTTTCCCGCGGTAACTTGAGGGAGAAAAAGTCCGTCGACTTGCCGGCCTTACGATTGTTGCGAACGGCACGCAATACCCGGCCTTCGCCGGTGTTGTACGCCGCCAGGGCGTAGTTCCAGTTGTTATCCAGCTTGTCGTATAGGTACTCCATCATGTCCATGGCGGCGATGGTGGAGGCATACACGTCACGGCGACCGTCGTACCACCAGTTCTGTGTCAGGCCAAAGTGGCGGCCCATGGGGGCGGTAAACTGCCAGATCCCGGCTGCGGCACCGTGGGAGTACGCGAATACATCGAAGGAGCTCTCCACGATGGGCAGCAGGGCCAGTTCGATGGGAAGGCCGCGCTTTTCGACCTCCTCGACGATCAGGTACATGAAGGGTTCAGCGCGCTCAGAGATGGTCGCCAGGTGACGGGGATTGTTGATGTACCACTGGCGAAAGTGATCGATGCGCTTGTTGTTAGGAACCGCCAGGGTCATCTCCCTGCGGATCCGCTCCCAGACATCGCGGGGCGGTTGAGGCGCTTCTGGCTCGGAGACCGGGGCCGTCTCCTTCTTGCTGACGCTCGGCTCCAAGGCCTTCTCAGGGGCGTTGGAGGCCATGTCGTTGTCGATCATCGGTTCGGGTTGGCTTTGACACCCAACCAGAAATGCCGCAACGATAAAGGCGGTCAGCTTAGTTTTATTCAACATGTTATCGCTCAAAAAACCGAAAAGTTTGGCTCCTCTCCCTGGGGGAAGAACCGGCGAAAAAAACCGCATTCTACCAGATTATGAGAAGTTGTCCTTCCAAAGCCGCAAGGTCGCGAATCGGCTCACGCTGTCGGCCAGTCCAGCTTGTGTTCGCTGAGCCAAGCTGTTAACGACGGAAGGCTCGTCATAACGGAGAAACGGATTGATCAGCCGCTCTTGCGCGATGGTGCTAGGCAGGGTGGGGTGGTTGGCTTGTCGCCGTCCCTGGCACTGCCGCATGTAATCCTGTAGCGCGGCGTTGTCTGGCTCCACAGCCTGGGCAAAGCGTAAGTTGGCCAGGGTGTACTCGTGAGCACAGTATATTTTAGTGTCTCCAGGCAGCGCCGCCAGTCGCGACAGGGAGTGTTGCATCTGCGCTGGCGTGCCTTCGAACAGGCGTCCGCAACCGCCACTGAACAGGGTGTCGCCACAAAGCAGCATCAGCGGGCCGATAAAACCGATATGATCCAGGGTATGGCCGGGCAGAGCGATCACCTTGAGGGTGAGCGCAAGGCCATCAAGGGTGAAGGTGTCGCCCTCGCGGACCCGGCGGGTAATCCCCTCAATGGCGGGATTGTCCGGGCCGATCACTGAAAGGCCTGGGTAGGCCGCACTCAGGGCTTGGATCCCGCCGGTATGGTCCCAGTGATGGTGGGTAATCAAGATCCCTTCAAGGTTCAGATCCGCTGTGCTTAAATGGGCTAAGACCGGCTCGGCATCACCGGGATCCACCACCCAGGCGCTCCGGCCCTGGGCGAGGCACCAGATGTAGTTGTCATTGAAGGCCGGGATGGGAAACAGGGAGAGGGATGTTGACATGGTAAGGTTCGGCTGGGGGATTTGCCCCTAGGGTAACATCCCCAGAAGCGCTGGCCAGCCCCGGGCCTATCCGGGCCTGCTATGATAATGGACGAGGGTACCCAAATTGATAATGCGACCGGCTTACAGTCAACACAGTTTCGCCGTCCCGGACAGCTGGCATGCTCTGCCTAATGGAGAACGGCTCAAGGAGCAGATTGCCGCGTCCCTCAACGAATGGTGGCCACAAATCTTCGGTTACCACCTCTTAAAACTGGGGCCTCTCTCTAGTGATGTCTCATCGCAGCTTTGTCCGGTCCCCCACCAATTCGGCTTGGATCCTGAGAAGGGTCAGGTCAAAGCCCAGTGGGACGCGCTGCCTTTTCGCAGTGCCAGCATCGATGCCTGCCTCACGACCTTCTGTCTGGAATTCCATCGTGATCCCCACGGTATGCTTCGGGAGGTGGATCGCGTCCTCGTGTCCGGCGGGCACCTTCTCCTGGTCGGCTTCAACCCGGTCAGTGCCCTGGGCCTTGGTTACCTTTGGCCACCGAATCGGCATCGTTTCCCCTGGAAGGGAAGGCTGTTTACCCCCGCGAGGGTCCAGGACTGGCTTAGCGTCTTGGGTTACCGGGTGATGGCCCAGGAGTGCTTGAGTCAATCTGCTTTCTTCGGTGCCGCAGGCAGTTTCTCGTCACTGCAGTCCTGGATGACCCAGTGGTGTCCGGGTTTGGGCAGTGTCTACTTGATCGTCGCCGAGAAACTGGATTGCCCACTGACCCCGGCCCGACCCCGATGGCGGGTGCGACGCCCGCTGGTGGTCAACCCGGTACCAGAGTTGGCCGGACGTGATCAGACCGCAGCCCGAGAGGATGCCGACAGGTAGCCCTCATCGACGAGGAGCGTTTTGCCGGACGCCGCAGCCCGAGCCAGATCATCACAGCGTTCGTTGTTAGGGTCACCAGCGTGCCCCTTAACCCAATGCCAACGCACCTGGTGCTGTTGACTGAGGGCGTCAAGCCGTTGCCACAGGTCGACGTTCTTGACCGGCTGGCGGGCTTTGGTTTGCCAGCCATTGCGTTTCCAGCCGTGGATCCACTGCGTGATCCCCTGGCGCAGATACTGGCTGTCGGTATGAAGGTCGACCTCGCAGGGCTCGATAAGCGTTTCCAGCCCCACAATGGCGGCCAGCATCTCCATTCGATTGTTGGTGGTTTGGGCAAAACCCCCGTTCATCTCCTTGCGATGATGGCGATAGAGCAGGACAATGCCAAAGCCTCCCGGCCCTGGGTTGCCCAGGCAGGAGCCGTCGGTGTAGAGCGTGACCTGTTTTTTCTGCGTTTGCTGATGCATGAAAAGGCGGTGTCTTTGTTAAACGTGAAGCGCCGCAGTATACCCGATTCTATGACCCCTGACTGGAAGCCCCATGACTGACGCGACGCCGCCCTTACGACAGATTGTTTTCGATACGGAAACCACCGGTATGAACCAGGGAGTGGGGCCTCATTACCTGGGCCACCGGGTGATCGAGATCGGTTGTGTGGAGATGATCAACCGCAAATTGACCGGACGCACCTACCACGTTTTTATCCGGCCGGACCGCCCGGTGGATGAGGAAGCGATCCAGGTGCACGGGATCACCGATGAGTTCCTGCTCGATAAACCCGAGTTTGCCCAGATCGCCGACGAGTTTTTCGATTTCATCTGCGGGGCCGAATTGATCGCCCACAACGCGACCTTCGATATCGGCTTCCTGGATTACGAATTTGAGATGCTCGGCCGCTTCGGCAAAGTGACGGATCACTGCAGCGTGATCGACACCCTGAAGGTGGCGCGGGAGAAGAAAAACCGCGGGGAGATCCAGGGGAACCTCAACCTGGATGCCCTCTGCCGCTTCTACGGCATCGACAACTCGCACCGAACCCTGCACGGCGCCTTGTTGGACTCCGAGATCCTGGCGGATGTCTACCTCTACATGACCGGTGGGCAGACCAAGCTTCAGTTCAACAGTGGCAACAGTGATGGTGGCGAAGCGATACGGCGATTGCCCGCTGAGCGGGCTACTACCCGGGTGATCCGGGCCTGTACCGAAGAGCTTGAGAGCCACAAGGAGCGCATGGCAGCGGTCAGTGATGCCATCTGGTACCGGTCATCCTGAGTGGCCGAATTTAGGAACACGGAATAGTTCATTTAGCTGAAATGAAGGGAGAACTGAATGGCAGTCGATAAAGCCAGTCGAGAAGCGGCGGAGCGCCGATTGATCCAACGCGCCAATGAACTGGGCGTGAAGCAGGTGGATCTGGTGCGCGCTACCGGCAAAGGGAAGTCCACTGTTAACGGTTGGTTTGTCGGCAAAGGGTTCCCCACCGGCGTGACCCTGATCAAGGTGTGTCGTGCCCTGCGCTGCTCGGTGGAGTGGCTGGTGATGGGGGAAGGGGCCGTGGCGCCCGCCTCCCCGGCCCACTTTGTGGCCAGCTTGCCAGGGGCCTGGGAGTGGCGTCACCATCCCGGCGCCAACCATCTGCGCCTGCCCAGGCTTACCCTGGACGGCAACGACCAGGTGGAGGTGCGACTGGCCTCCCGGGATATGCTGAAGCGCTCCGAGCACCCGGAGGCAGCGGCCTGGCTGCCGGTGGTGGGGGCCTGCGCTGAGCCGGTGGTGGCGTTGGGGGATCTGGCGCTGGTGGATACCGGCTGCCGGAGCATTGAAGGCTCCGGTGAGTACTGGGCACTGGCCTACAGTGGCGGCATCGCAGTGCATCGCTGCCACACGGATCCCAGCGGCTCCATCATCCTGGAGGACGCTTCTCGGCCCAGCGGGGCCATGACCGTGGCCCGAGGCGACATTAAGGTGCTGGGCAAGGTGTTCATGCGCTATGGGCCGATTTGAATCTGTCAAACTAAGGAGCCTTGGTGTGCCGCGCTCGGGGGTAGGGCGTTTACTTACCTGAAAAGTCGGCGGTCGCAGTAGGGTGATGCTCTCCATTTCAACAGCTTGGCTAAAAAACGACTGACCTCGTCAGGAATGATGAAAAAGCGGTTGACGCTCAATCTGTCCCTCATTAATATCCGCCTCGTCTTCCGATGGCGCTGCCGCGGAAGACTGAGTGCGGAGTGGTAGTTCAGTTGGTTAGAATACCGGCCTGTCACGCCGGGGGTCGCGGGTTCGAGTCCCGTCCACTCCGCCATCTATTTGCGGTTCTTGATGAGCCAACAGGGGGTCGAGCAACGCCAGCTCGGTCAGCTGTCTAAACCAGTTTTGTGCGGAGTGGTAGTTCAGTTGGTTAGAATACCGGCCTGTCACGCCGGGGGTCGCGGGTTCGAGTCCCGTCCACTCCGCCATCGCATCCAGAAACCCAGCCTAAAGGCTGGGTTTCTGCTTTTTAGCGCCCCACCCGGAATACAGAGTTATTTAACGCCCTGTTTTCTCCCCCTTTCGTTCCGTCTCCAGTTTTTATTGGCGTAAAGATTTTTTCTCTTTTGCTCAGAAACTCGGCAATAACGCCGGCATTCCCGGATTGGCTCCAAGGTTGTGTTGACGGGATAGGGGAGATAAGTATCATCGTGACATCGAGAGAGGATTTTTCCTCTGTTCGTCAGTGGAGATGAGTCAACGTGATCAACGTTTTTTTGGTTGATGACCACGCTTTAGTGCGTACCGGGATCCGGCGGATACTGGACGATGAGCGTGGCATCAAAGTGGTTGGTGAAGCAGGCGATGGCGAGCAAGCTGCCGCTTGGTGCCGGAAAAATGTTGTGGACGTCGTGGTGATGGACATGAGCATGCCGGGGATCGGCGGCCTGGAAGCGACGCGTAAAATCCTCCACTTCAACCCGGATGCCAAGGTCATCATACTGACCGTTCACACCGAAGAGCCCATCCCCTCCCGGGTGATGGCGGCGGGCGCAGCGGGGTTCCTGACCAAAAATGCGCCCCCGGCGGACATGGTTCAGGCTATTCGGGCTGTTGCCTCCGGCCAGCGATACATTGATCCGGTGATTGCGCAACAGATGGCCCTGCGGCCGTTCAACCCGGAAAAGAACCCCTTCGACGAACTCTCCGATCGCGAGCTGCAGATCACCATGATGGTGATCAATGGTCAGAAGGTGGTCGACATCGCCGACCAGCTCAATATCAGCCCAAAAACGGTCAACGCTTATCGTTACCGCCTCTTTGAGAAGCTCAAGATCAGCGGGGACGTGGAGCTGACTCGTCTGGCCATCCGTTATGGTATGTTGGACGCAGAGAAGATCTGACGACAACCTGCCCTATGGCCCCCTCTTTTGACCCCCAGGCCTTTCTTAGCTCGGTCACCAATCAACCCGGTGTCTACCGAATGTACGATGCGCCCGGGGGCACCGTGCTCTACGTTGGCAAGGCCAAGGACCTGAAAAAGCGCCTGAGCTCCTATTTCCGGCGCCAGGTCGACAGCGTTAAAACCCGCGCATTGGTGGCCCAAATCGGCCATATCGAGGTGACGGTTACCCACACGGAAACCGATGCGCTGATCCTCGAACACGATTACATCAAGCAGTACATGCCCAAGTACAATGTGCTGCTTCGTGACGACAAATCCTATCCCTACATTCTCCTGTCTGAGCATCGCCACCCACGCCTGGCATTCCATCGCGGCGCCCGTCGGGCAAAAGGCACCTACTTTGGCCCCTATCCCAACGGCGGTGCGGTGCGGGAAAGCCTGCACCTGATGCAGAAACTCTTTCCGGTCCGTCAGTGTGAGGATGGCTTCTACCGTAACCGCAGCCGTCCCTGCCTGCAGTACCAGCTGAAGCGCTGCTCCGGCCCCTGCGCCGGTATGATCAGCGATGAGGCTTACGGGGAGCAGGTTAGATTGCTGAAACTCTTCCTGCAGGGACAGAGCCAGCAGGTGATCGGCGCCCTGGTCAGCAAGATGGAAGCGGCCAGTGCGGCTCTGGAGTTTGAACAGGCGGCCCGTTATCGCGATCAGATCCAGGCGCTGCGTAAGGTCCAGGAGCAACAAGGGGTACAGGGGCGTGCCGAGGGCGAGCTGGATATCGTTGGCATCGCCGTTGAGGGCGGCATGGCCTGCTGCCACCTGCTCTTTGTTCGCAAGGGCAAGATCATGGGCAGCCGCAGCTACTTTCCTAAACTCCCCCGCAACACCGAACCAGAAGAGGTGCTGGAGTCCTTCCTGCTGCAGTTCTATCTCGGTGGCGGTGAGGATCGGCAGATCCCGAAGGAGATCATCCTCAGCCAGGAGCAGGACTGGAGCCTGGCGGAGAAGGCGATCGGCAAGCACAGCGGCCAGTCTGTGACGATCAAGAGTCGGGTCCGGGGCGAGCGGGCACAGTTCCAGCGCTTGGCGCAAACCAACGCCCACAGTGCCCTCGTGTCACGGCTGGCCCATAAAACCACGGTGGCGGAACGTTTCCGCCAGCTTGCCGAGGCGCTGGAGCTGAAGCAGCCGATCCGTCGAATGGAGTGTTTCGATATCAGCCACACCATGGGCGAGAAAACGGTGGCTTCCTGTGTGGTGTTCAATGATGAGGGGCCTGCCAAGGCGGAGTATCGGCGCTACAACATCGCGGGGATCACCCCCGGGGACGATTACGCGGCCATGACCCAGGCGCTGCAGAGACGTTACCAGAACAGCCAGGATGCCGAAACGCTGCCCGATATCCTCTTCATCGATGGGGGCAAGGGGCAACTGACCCAGGCGGAGCAGGTGATGGAGCAGGCGCTGGCCGACACAGACCTCCCTACGCCGCTGCTGGTTGGCGTGGCCAAGGGGGAGAGTCGCAAGCCGGGACTGGAGACGTTGATCCTGGGCTTCAGTCGTGAGGTGATCGACCTGCCCGCCGACGCGCCGGCGCTGCATCTTATCCAGCATATCCGTGATGAAGCCCACCGCTTTGCCATCAGTGGGCACCGCGCCGCCCGAGGCAAGGCACGGAGAGAGTCGGTGCTGGAATCGATTCCGGGAATTGGTGCTAAACGGCGTCAGCAGTTGCTTAAGTTCTTGGGTGGCATGCAGGAATTGAAGCGTGCCAGCGTGGCTGAAATTGCCAAAGTGCCGGGGATTAGCACACAACTGGCGCAAAAGATCCATGATGCGTTGCGCAGCTAGTCGGTAATGCGGCATGATTGGCGCCACGTCGTGTTGCCGGGCCCGTTATGAAACTCAATATCCCCAATATTCTTACCCTGATCCGCCTGTTCATGATCCCGGTTTTCGTCGGCCTGTTCTACTTCCCTTGGAAGTGGGCTTTCATGGCGGCTGCCGTCCTGTTTGTACTGGCGTCCCTGACCGACGCACTCGACGGCTATCTTGCACGGCGGCTCAATCAGTCCACCCCCTTCGGCGCCTTTTTAGACCCGGTAGTCGACAAACTGATGGTGGCAACGGCACTGGTGATGCTGGTGGAGCATTACGACAATGGCCTTGTGACCTTTGCGGCGACCGTGATGATTGGCCGCGAGATCGTCATCTCAGCGTTGCGGGAGTGGATGGCGGAGATGGGGAAACGGGGCATCGTCGCCGTCTCCTGGTTGGGGAAATTTAAAACGGCCGCGCAGATGATTGCCATTACCGGATTGATCGCCCAGTTCTCTCCGCTGGTCACCGAGGTCTCGTTGTGGCTGCTCTATGTGGCGACCTTCCTGACCATCTGGTCTATGCTCTCCTACATTCATGCCGCCTGGGGGGATCTGACCCGCCACGGCTAATCGATGAACCGGGTTTGCCCAATGGCTAAGCGTCTTGGTTGAAAAGGCGGCAAACGATTCATTTCTAGGAAGAGAGTCGTTGACCTAATCCCTCCTATGGGTAGAATACATTTCGTCTTCGGGAGAAACCCCGTTTCACCGGAGCCGAGAAGACAAAGCGGCACTAGCTCAGTTGGTAGAGCGCAACCTTGCCAAGGTTGAGGTCACGAGTTCGAACCTCGTGTGCCGCTCCAGTTATTATCGAGTCGATGTTCATCGGCTTGACCACAGAATATGGCGCGTTGGCAGAGTGGCTATGCAGCGGATTGCAAATCCGTGGACCTCGGTTCGACTCCGGGACGCGCCTCCATTCTTTTCGTCCCCGAAAGGTATACGAAACTCGATGCCCGAGTGGTGGAATTGGTAGACACAAGGGATTTAAAATCCCTCGCTCCTAGAGCGTGCCGGTTCAAGTCCGGCCTCGGGTACCACCTCTCAGGCACAGAAAAATCACGACATTTAAGCTCAATCCTTCAATGGGTTGGGCTTTTTTGTTGTCTCTGATTCCGGGAAAACCACGCTGTAATTTTCTTACCATCATCCTTGTCGTTAACTCAATCGGACATTCCGTTTGCAGTTAAAATTTTAACTGGATAAGGGTCTGATCTGTGTTCCGGCGCTTTAGTAATGGGTGCTGAATAATATTGCTATGCGTATCAGGGAGTTGCAATGTGAACTTGAGAGGGCCAACGCCCGTCCCCAACGGGGTTACAAGCCCAAAGAGGTGGTGCTGGATCTCCTCAGCTTGGCGCTGCAGACCGGGATCAAGGGGAGTCACCGGGAGGTGCTTGAATCCACTCTAGAGCAGGTGCGTGGTCACAGGGAGTTGACCGACAGTCACTACCAGGCCAGTGCCGGTAACGTCGTGGATAAGACTCGGCCGGGGTTCATCCTCTGCGAACCCAAAGGTCGTCGACGACGCTGGATCTACCGCTAGGTGCCTCAAGGGACCAAGAGCTCTAAGCAACTGACGCTGGGGTATGCCCCGGAAATGACGTTGTCGGAGGCCCGCAGTCGCTGGGAGGTCGCTTACCTGGCTCATAAGCGTCACCAGTGCCCCGAACAGGCCCTGGCCATCGCCGATGGTAAGGGAGAGATGACGGTCGCAGAGCTGGTCCGAAAGTACCTTGTCAAGTACGCCAAGGTCCACACCAAGCCTCAAACCTACAAAGGTTATGATGACACCCTCCACCGCGAGTTGCTCCCTAACTACAGCCACCTCCCCGCAACCCACCTGAACCAGAATCATGTCAGGGCGATTCTGCTGGAGATCTGCCGCAGAGCGAAGGAGGAACGAGGCCGCTCCGGGATCCGGTCGGCTCAGAAGGCGCTGCAGGCCATCAAGGGGATGTATAAGGTTGCCACTGGGCGCAATAAGAAGCTGGGCAATCTTGAGCCCTGGCTACCTATAGGGCATCCGGACCCAACGGAGGGCGTAAATCCTGGCACTGAAGATGCGCGGATAGCGGATATGTCCCGAGATGAACTTCGTGGCATGTTGCGAGCGATGAGGGCCGAGGAGGTGCTCAATCGAACAGCCCACGACGCCTTGCTGATGATCCTCTATACCTTCGGGCGGGTAACTGAAGTGTGTGAGATGCGATGGGAGCACGTGGACTTCTCAGAGGGGACTTGGCAGCTGCCCGGCACGGAAACGAAAAACGGGCTGCCCCAACGAGTGATGCTGTCTCCTCAGGCACTGTCTCTGCTGGAGCGCCGTAAGGCGTCAGCCAATGGGAGGCCGTGGGTATTTGCCCAAGAACGAGATGGTTCTAAGCCACTGACAGCGGATCGATTGGGAGCGCTGGTTCGAGAAAACCGCAAGGCATTGGGTTTCGCAGAGGGCCGTGAGGTAACTCCTTACTGGCTCAGGCACCGGGCCTTGACCTGGTTAAAGGAAGAGGGGGCCAACAAGGACATTCGCGATAGGCTCAGCAACCACAAAGGTGAGGGGGTTGACGCCATCTACACTCATACTGCAAACATGGATCAGTTGGCTCAGGAGTGGACACAGAAATGGGCCGATGCGCTCGAAAGCTGGAGGGCGGACGCATGAGCGGAAAACATGAACTCTCCTACGACGTTAAGTGCATAGGTGCTGCGTTCGGTTCCTCCTACGAAACTTTTTTCGTGGATGACCGAAGGTGGACAGGCTATGGCAAAGGAGTAGTACCCAAGTATTGTTATCCGTCCCCGCGCTTTTTGGCTGAGCGATTAATACTCCCATCAGGAATGCTTCCCGCACTCGAAGCAGCGATGGAGCGAGTGTGGCACCACGATCGATCGCGAAAGCTGTACGTGATAGTGATTTCAGCTTTGATCGATGGACTGCGTACATCAGGGCGTAAAGTCGAGCACCTTTCTGCCGGGCAGATCGCTAAGCTGCAGGAAAAGGGCCTTAAGCAAATAGATCAGTCAATATCCACCTATGTGAAGCTGGGGGATCATGTATCCGGGGTAATCCCAGTGCTTGAATCACTCAGGCGAGCGATAAAGCAGGCCGAATCGCTTGATCTTAGTAAGGCAGGTTTTTGGGCCTTCAATTGTGGCCAGGACTGGTGGCTCAATGCACTACTGGACGGTTGGTTCTTCCGTTACGACGAGATGCCACCGACGAGTAGGAAGAGTACGTTCCACCAGGTTGTGCTGGGATTTTCAGATGTTTTTTGCGAGGACGGCAAAGTACGTTCTTCCTACGAAGACAAGCTGAACAGCCTGATCGCCAAGCATGGCGAGCAATTCAAGAAAAACCAGGCCTGGTTACAAATCATCTCTCCACTTTGGGATACGGAAAATACGCAAAAAGAAGTTTGAAAACCGTACCCTCCTGAAAAGGCCCAAGAGTTCAAATAGGTGCCGTGGAATAACCCACGGCATTTAGGAGTACTGCTATGGCGCCTCGCCGATGCACCGAGTCTTCACTGGGCT
This sequence comes from Ferrimonas gelatinilytica, assembly GCF_039544205.1. Lineage (NCBI taxonomy): Bacteria > Pseudomonadati > Pseudomonadota > Gammaproteobacteria > Alteromonadales > Ferrimonadaceae > Ferrimonas > Ferrimonas gelatinilytica. The sequence continues at coordinate 270,396 of NZ_BAABLF010000006.1, forward strand.
CAAACAAAGCCTGCCACCTCTCTGTTGCGCAACTTGCGGACGAATGGTCATGCAACCCAGCCACCATTTCTCGTTTGGTCGAGCGGGGCGAACTGAAGGCGTTCCGTCTTGGTCGTGTCCTGCGGATCCCGCGAACTTCGGTTGACGCCTACGTCCAACGGCAAGCTGTGCAGTGAGAGGAGGTAGTCTATGAAGACCGTATCGATGATCGCAGACCACGCCAAATCCAAATGGGATTGGATCCTGCCGACGCTCTCCGTCCCCGTTGGCCAGTTTGGGAAACACGGGCCATGCCCTCTGTGCGGGGGGAAAGACCGCTTCCGCATCACCAACCTCAATGGCAAAGGCAACTACTTCTGTAACCAATGCGGCTACGGAGATGGGATCATGCTCGTCGCCAGGTACTTTGGGGTCACAGTGCTGGAGGCGGCCAGAATGGTCGCTGCAGTCATAGATGGGGGTTGTCCCGACCATGCTAAACCGGCTCAAAGAGCGCTCACTCCGCCGTCGCTCGATGAAGTCGCCGGCAAGGCGAGTTGGCTGCTGAGTAAGGCTACTACTCAGTCAGGAGGCCCCTATCTCAGTCGTAAGGGGTTGGCCGACGTTGAAGCCAGACTACTGGAAGATGGTCAACAGGTATTGGCGTTGCACGATGAGGCGTTTCGAATTCGTAGCGCCCAACTTATCGATGCAGACGGCACCAAGCGCTTTCTGCGTGGTACCAAGTTGTCCGGTCTGTGGAGCCCTCTCAGTGGCCCGGGTTTTGTTGGTGCTGGTGATGCGAGTCCTGCGCAATCGCTGCTGGTGGCCGAGGGGGCAGGTACGGCGTTAACGGGGAAAAAGCTGCACGGAGGATCTGATGTGTCGTTGGCTGCCGCCTCGGTGCTCACTGCTGCAAACTATTGTGCTGCGATGCCGTCAATCTTGGCCAACCATCAACCGAGCAAACTGTATCTCTTGGCGGATAACGATGCCGATGGCAAAGGATTGTTGGCTGCCAGCGCTGCAGCCGAGTACTGCCTGCGCAAAGTTCCGAGCGTGTTCTTGGTCTTGCCACCAGAGCCTGGCGACTGGAATGACATCTATCAAAAGTACGGACTGGATGAAGCACGCGAGCGCTTCGTTGCGGCCACGGTTCAGGTTAAGGAGGGCTGATATGGACGTCGTGGATATCAAGGAAGTTGGTCAGGGCACCGGGCACAGCGTCGACTCGCGACCATGCTTTCGGGATCTAACCCATACTGGGCGTCCCAAGGGCACACTGGAGAACTACCGCGCCCTACTGGCGTTTTACAGTATTGACTGTCGCTTCAACGTCATCACCAAGGAGATGGAGATATTGTTTCCTGGCAAGCAGTTCCAGCATGACAACGCGCTCAACAGCCAGTTGGCCCACGTAAGGTCACTGGCAGCGCGGCATGACGTCCCGGATAAGAACCTGGATGCTTACGTGTTGGCGATCGCCGCAGAGTCGCCACACAATCCGATTCTGCAATGGGTTGAGTCGAGAGCCTGGGATGGGCAAGACCGCCTGCAAGCGGTCTTTGATTCCCTGGAAGTGGTTAAGGAAGATGTCCCGTGGCGCAACGTCATCTTGTTGCGTTGGTTAATGTGTAGTATCGGGCTGCTCTTTAACGAGCGGGGGGACCTCAGTGCCGAAGGCGTGCTGGTGCTTCAAGGAAAGCAGGGAGTTGGCAAAACCCGATGGCTTCAGCAAATGGGCGGCGGCATGGTGAACGATTACGTTGCCAGTGGTCTTACCCTCAACCCCAGCAACCGAGATAGCGTGATGACGGCAACCGCGAACTGGATGGTGGAACTGGGTGAGTTGGACGGTACCTTTGCTAAGTCAGAATTGGCGCACCTGAAGGCATTTCTCACTGCAGGACAGGACCGTTTTCGTCGGCCTTACGCCAAGGCAGACAACTGCTACCCGCGCAGGACCACCTTCTTTGCGTCGGTGAACGATCCGCATTTCCTTGCTGATCCTACTGGAAACCGTCGGTTCTGGTGTCTGTCGGTACGCTGCTGCCATGTGGTCGAGCTGGATTGGCAACAGGTTTGGGCACAGGTTCTGTCACTGCTGTTAGATCAGCAAGCCGATGGCATTGCTCACCCTTGGCGGCTCAGTGCCGAGGAGCAGGCAGAGCTCACCGAACGTAACGCTAAGTATATGCTGACAGACACGGTGCAGGATGCTCTCATTGAGGCCTTTGGGGGGCAGGCAGAGTCAAGTCAGTTTATCGACGCCTCGGCTCGTGACATCTGCAATCTGCTCTCGTTGCCGGAAAAGATGGCCATCAAGGTAGGTAAGGCACTTTCTTCCATGGGTTTCGAGCAGACCCGATCAGCGTCTCGACGCTGGCGCTTGCCCTACCCAAGGGGAGTGACAGCTCAGCAGCTGCGTCACCTGAAGATAAAAACCGTTTCGGCGTAACCTAAGAGGGGGCTTCGGCCCCCAAATCTCTCGTCAGAACGTCGGTCAACTTCTTGTCTTTCCCTTTCTTTTCTTTCTACTCATTTTTTTGATGAATGTACTGAACACCTGTCGAGACACAAAGGGATGTTATAAACCGCCAGATAAGTAGAAACACGGTCTAAAAACCTTCCTTTCTGCCCAGCTTTCGATAATATGAGATCCCATTATTCTGTTGCTTTTAAACCATTTCTAGAAAAATAAATATACTCTCTGTTACTGTCCACTTCCCTTTCAATGGGCCGACAGATTTGCTGTGCCTCAGCTACTGTCTCAATATATGCTCTGGCAGTGTCTGAAGGTAACTCACCTTTATAATATGCCACAGCAATGGACTGAGTGCAGGAAACCGAATCTTCCTGATAATTAAAAATCTTAAAAATCTTAAAAGTCACGAAGGAAGCGGAAATAACCTACGGAGTCAGTATCATCTGCATCCTATGGTAAATAGGTGAACGGTCACCTTTATGACCCTAATGTTTTATATGTCACAATCATTGTAAGTACATAGATAATGTTGTTTTATTTTTTGGAGCCTCGTTAATTAAATGTGGGGTTTCATTATTTTTGGGTGAAGGTACTAAGTGGGTGTTTAGTGTTAATGTCGACCAGAATTACCGTTTTAAATTTAACGTTCTTAAAGTGGTTTTTATCTGTTACAGTGATAAATTTTAAATCTCGTCATGCAAGAATGTTCGCCTGATCCTACTTTCTTTCAGACATCCCTATGTACGCCAGCAAGAGTCTAAAGCCTCATGTTTTTAGTATACAGGCGTGCATCGGTCAAACCATTCATAATAATTTCTGATGCGGGCTGATACGGACGTTAAAAAATAACTCTTTAAAACCCACTGCTTAGTGGGAAGCCTTGGTTTTCTATGTTTGGATATAAAGTAGGAATTTGGGTTTCGCATAAATATCCCCCGCTTCACTCAAAATTGGTTCTTCTTGATTTGAAAAATTAAATCATTAGAGCTATACAAAATTGAATTATTTGATGGAGGCACCATGTTAAGAATTCTTCTTGCTAGTAGCGTAATTTTGCTAACGTCTTGCGTCTCCACGCCTATGGTTCAAAATCCATATCAAAAATTCTATTATAATAAGGTTGATTCTGATAGCGATACGATTGTTAATCACAACGGCCCAGTTAAACTCATTGAGATTTATAGCTGCGAAGCGAATAAAAATCCAAGAGAGCTAGAGTTGGGCATACTTCGTGGTATTAAGTTGGTTGGTCAATCTACGTTTGCAAATTCACGTAACTTATCGATATCAGAAGAGTTTGAGTCTAATAAAATTAGATACATCCAAGAACAGGCAAATATCGTTGGTGCCGGGCTCGTATTATATTGTGACTTTTACGATGAATCACAAAAAAAATATAATTGGTGGGCGTTTTATTTCGTTAATGGTGTTTCTGAAATTCGGATCGGTTTTCAGTCAAGATATGATAACGACTCTATGATTGTTAACCATATAATTGAAGGCTCATCAGCCTGGAACGCCGGCTTGGAAAAAGAAGACCGGATTATTTCAATCGAAGGAGAATCGTGTGAAAGTCATGATGATAAATGTGCTGAGATACTAAAGGGGAATGAATTACCAATTTCTGCTGTAATTGAGCGTGATCAGATTGAAAAAAAACTGATATTTGAATTCAGCCCACCGGTTTTAATGCATGGTGATGTTAATGATAATAATTTATTCATGCCTACATCAAACAAGTTGGCGAGTAAGAGATATGACCGGTTCGAGAATGTATATTTTATTGAGTCCGAGCCATACCAAGGAACCTTGTTACGCGCGAAAATTGATGGTGATACAAAAGAGATTCGTGCTCTTCAAGTATATGTTGATATAAATTCATTTTCGGAGTGGAAACATTTTGATAAAGCGTTCACTGATGATTCAGTACCTAGAAAATTAGTAAACATTGATTCGAGTGTTGATTGCGATAAGATTAGGTTGCGGTATAGTAATATTTGCCTCCTTACTGAGGTAGTCGGGGTTTATATTGATATTGATTATTTACGGTCTCGACACAATACCGGTTTTGAGTTGAAGTTGTCAGGAAAACAAAGCAAAGTGATCACCGTGGCACAATTTCAAGTGGCCCAGATGTTACGTACCATTGACAACAATTTATAATTTTTCGTTGTCCGTATATCTTCCGTATTTTGGTACTCAGTCGAAATTCAACCGTTAATTTTCGGTTTGTTCGGTAGTCGATCTATTGATTAGGGAGGGGAGGGTCGTGATTTGCAGCCTGTACCCCTTGCTAGCGTCTTAAAGATCCTGGTTTGGCTCGGTTTGAGCGGGGAAGGGGATTGGGGAGTCCTATACTCGCAAAACCGTAGCGGATACAGGCCAGGTTCCTCGTCCCAATCAGGACCGAGACTGGACCGGTATCGTCAAGTTTAAGAACTGCTTACTGCTCTTTGTCACACTGGATAAGACCAACTTTCAGAAAGAAAACCAGTATCACGATGTTTTCACCGATGGGGCCAAGGAGTTCTATTGGGACTATCAGAGTCGTAACACAATAAAAACACCAGCGATTGAACGCATTGTCAACGGTGATGCAGTTGTTGTTTTCGTTCGCATCAAAGGGAAAACGCAGCCCTTTGTGTATGCAGGTGGACTGAAAATGACACGGTGTAGCGGAGAAAAGCCAGTACAAATGGCGTTTGACGTCCTGGAACATCAATCAAAGCCGAATGCTCTTTTGGATAGTGTTTACAGTTGGCGTCCAGATGGGGGGCGGCGGACGAGGGCAATTGAGGCTGAACTAGTCGTAGAGCCCGTCCCAGACGAACTAGATCCACTGAGTGATATTAATAACGCCTCGGACTTACCCTCTGATGAGACCGAGCGTGAGACAGTAGTAAAGGCGAGATTAGGACAGGGGCGATTTCGTAGAGACATGCTCTCTCTTTGGGGCGGTTGTGCTGTCACGGGAGTTGTGAGCCCACTGATGCTTCGCGCCTCTCACGCTAAACCATGGCGGATAAGCGACAACGCGGAACGTTTGGATGCAAATAATGGCTTAGCGCTGACCCCCAGCTTAGATGCAGCCTTTGATTCCGGTTGGATAACTTTCAATGACTCTGGTGAAATTGTCATAAGCTCTAGATTTCCAAGTGATGAAGCCTTAAAGCTCGAGATCAGACCTAATCTCAAGCTCCGCAAGCCCCTAAACGAAAAGCAGAAGCTTTATATGGCCCATCATCGAGAAGAGGTCTTCCTAGGGCCTTAACGTTTTAGGGTTAACGGGAGTCGTTGAGTTAGCAAACTGTCGTTACCGAATCTACGGATAGGAAGCGATTAGATGCGGGATGTTTAGACCGACCTAGATACCCAGAACCGGTAAAAATGGAGATCTCGGCCGAGGGAGGCGAAGATCCGATCAAGGAAGACGAGAAGAACTCGGATCACGAACTTAGCGATACACTACTATGGCAGGGACTGGGTATCATGTTAATCCTTGGAATGTTGATGTCTGAATCAAGCAAAAGGGGATGTACATTATCCCCCATAAATTAAGATTTCGCGTAAAAGTATGTAGCCATCTCTGGTAAGTTGATGATATGTAAAGATTATTTTTGGGGTTTAAAAGCCCTTGGGGCCGGTCTTCTCCGAGAACGAATTGATCAACAACGCCGATTTGCTCCCAAAAATGCCGTCCCTCGCGATGTCGCAATTCCGCCTTGTCCTCAATGCGCTTCAGTCGGTACTCCATGCGCTGCATGCTAACTTCTACAGGTCAGCTTCCAATTGAGTAAGACGCGCTTCCAGCTCAACGGATTCGAGAATTCGTTCCACTCCAGCTAACGCCTCGACCAGGGTGCGGGCAATGTCCGCAGGCAAGTCACCGGTGGAAGCTGCCGAGATAATGGACTGAGCCCCGGATACTGGATCGGTTTGGTCGTAGGCAAAGGGAGTTGGGGGTAATGAGACCTTTGGAGCCGGAGCAACGAATTTACTGATTAACGACAGTGCAGCCATATCCCCTGCAGAGCTTTGGACATCGAGATTTAGTACACTTGGTGGATATCAGAATCAGTGAACCAGCGTGCGAGTTGGCGGTCACGGTCTTTGTAGCCGCGCTTAGCCCTGGCCACAGTATTGTTCTTTTCGAACTGTCCTTTGCTATTGCACATGTTCATCTCCGTCTGATACACAACAATGATACCGCAAGTGAATTGCATCGACTCTTTGCAATCGGTTTTTCGGCTGCATCCACGATGTAAGATTTACTTTGTTAATCAAACGTATAGGATGGAAAGTGGTCGACTAGGGGATAGGCAATGGAACTGAACTACTATCAGGTTCTCGGACTGAGTCCGGATGCAGAACTTGCAGTGATAAAGGCGGCATATCGCGCACTGTGTAAGAAGTACCACCCGGACAAGTTTGATGGTGATCCCGCAGAAGCCACGGCTCGAATGCAGCAGGTCAACGAGGCGCACGCTGTCTTATCAGATCCCGAGAAACGTCGGGAGTACGATCATCAATGGGGAGAGTCGAATACCTATCAAGACAGTTGGTCCGAAGAGCAGTCACAGCTGGATGAAGAGCTGGAGTCCACTTGGCAGTATTCGGTAAATTTTTACCCGGATCTGCTTACGCTTCACTTATCCTTGTCCAGGATCTCCAAAGAGCTGGCCTATGCGTTCAAGCTGTTGGTTGTGGAAGAGAAGCTGTTTAACGAGCGAGTAAAACTGGCTGATCAATTAGAAACTGCCTTTCTAACTAGGTACTTTGGTAGCAATCGGCGCATTCAACTTGCAGCACGCGGATATATCTTTCAAGGGCGGCGGCAAGCAGCGCTTGAGCTAAACAAAGCCGCAAAAACTTTTGGCAATAGTATCGACGCGGATCTTGTTTTAACAAGAGTTCGGCAAAGTTACCCATGTAAAGCGAAGAACGAGCAGGATGCTGATAGTAAAGATGCTAAGACCTACGCTGCAGGTGAGGAGGAGTCGCTAGAGCAGGAGCGTGTATATGTTAAGAGGGGAGTGCTAGCGCTCGTTGGGGTGCTCTTTATGTACTTTCTTGCGATCGTGACTGCGAATGCTTGATTTTTGCGAAGACTATTGGGCCAGTCATGTATCCTTTGTAGCTTCAAAATTTTCTTATTGTATTGCGATCTTTGCACATAAATTGTTGAAGATTAACTTTTTTTGAATTTAAAAAATCGGGTAGTCCACCTTGGCGCTCTGGTGTCTATACTGAATATTGGTGGAGTGGTGTCTGATGGTATCGATGTCGATGCTTATGCCCCTAAAAAGGAGCATAAAATCACAGTGTGGTCGGCTATTCAATTGACTGCAGAATTTGGACAAGAATGTTCATGATCTTACCGTGGTCGGAATAGCCCGATAGCCTTTTTTCACTGTCTCCGGCGAAATGGAGCGGCTCTTTTTCGCCACTTTTAAGGAATTTGCACTGATGCTATTGGAATTAAGGGCTTGAAAATGAAAAGATTATATATAATTTTCTTTTTTTTGATCGTATCAAAAGCTTTTGCTGAAACACCGATTGAGACAGCAATAATGGGTCACTTAAATGAAGAAGAGCAATACGAAATTAATACAGTTTTGACAGGTAGAGTGAATGGTTATGAAACTGACTTAACAGTAGTGCAATGGGCTCTGCTTGGTCCTACTTACTGGCGCAACTATGTCTCAGTATTTACGTACCAAAAAGTTGAATTAGATACAAAAGGTGTTCCTGGTTTAGTGGATAATATTCAACTTAAAAATGGAATCATATCCTTAAATGTAAAGCTCAAAGGACCGGATGATCCGCGTTGTTGTCCTTCTGTCATAGGAGAAAGTCGGTTTCATATTGTTGGAAATGAGTTAGTCGCGTTGCCCTAACTCTAACAAACTATTGCTATGGGCTTGGAAAAGCCCCTCGCCGCAGAATCGGGGCTATATGGGCTCCCCGGTTGTCAAAAGTTACTGATCCCGGTACTGACACTCTTGGACCGCTATGTTTGAGAGGCCGACTTTGTGCTGGCCACCAACTCCAGAAAAGAGGTTAAACCCTGCCTTTCGGGGCGGATAAATGCGAATTCAGTATTATGCACCTACACGGCAGCAGCTTGTACCTAGCAATAGCCGTCAAGGACAAGCTTCATCACCGTCCTGTTGTCACTGGAGCACATGGACGCACCAAGGGCCAGGGAACGTTTCACATTCAGACTCTGAACAACTCACCCTTCGCTATGGGAATAGATGTGCCGATTCCACGGGGTTGGTACCGACGACTTGAGCAACTATCTCGGTTGGTGGCGAATCGTTACACAGAAGATAATCGAATGCCGACGAGCGTGGCTGAGGATGTTGCCATGACCAATAATTCCTTAAAATAGAGCCTACAACCGTGGGCAGATCTCATTCTTTTGGACTTGGAGTGATAATTTTTCATACTCACTCGGTTTAAGATCATATATGTGTACAATGCGGAGAAAGCGCAATATGTACTGGCAATGGTATACCTGAGAAGGTGGGAGCCACTCTAGGGGCGAGGCTGAGCCTTTAGAACGATTGAGTTTGGAGGACACTGCTAACAAATTTCGCGTGTCATTTGAGAATTCCTTCTTACGTGCACTGCTCCAGTTCGCTGCTCCTCGTTGCCAAGCCCAACGTAAAGGGACAACATGGTCAATGTCCACCAAGCGTGCGTCGGTTATCACTTTACCGGAGTATGGATCGTTCCATCGTCCGTGAAGGGCTCTGCAGCCATCAGAACTAAGGGTAACGGGCCCTGTTGATTGTTCAATGAGAAGTTCGTGCCGCAAATTTTGGCAGTCATTGTCATCATCTTGCCAACCTCCAAACGATTCACGTGAATATGGGATGTGGTCGCCTCGTACCAAACTACTTGTTCTTGGTGTCGATGATCCTGCCTGCCGATTGCCTGGTAACCGGCCACCAGCATCTAAACATGCCTGTAGTGTTTGAAATGGTTGGAAATGCTGAGTTCTCGAGTAGTAGCTACTATGGACATCATGACATATCCCGCTTCGGCTCAGCTTGACTTCTTCCGCAATGGTCGCTGGCGAATTTGCGATGCAAGCCAACAAGAAAATAACAGAAAAAACTGCAATTGAGCTCGGTCTTAATCGTTCCATCTGGTACCTAAATAAGATTCTGTTTTGGGCTGTTGACCTGCAAGCAACATGTCTACCGCTTTAGTTCGCTGATGATTACTATCGCTATCAGTTCGACGTTATAACTCGGGCAAAGCCTCGAGAGTAACAAGGGAGAGTTTATCCACTCAACATTGAACCTTCTTCGAGACAAAAGCAGGATACGATAAGCGCTCTAAAGCCTCTCAAGCATTCAATTGAGATATATTCGTCTATGACGTGTAAAGTGTTGTTAAATATAAAAAATGAACGAACAAGCAGGCAAATCTGCTTTGAGCAGCTTTCATTTAGACGGCTATTTTACTGTGCGGGATATGCCAATACGCCAACTTCATCACGACATGTTGCCATGCACTTTGTCAGGGAGTCAATCAGTGGTACGCTTGCAGTACTTAAGGCGTCACATACGTGATCTGCACCATGATGTTCGGGCAAGTGCTGATCTCGGACCTTTTGCGGCATCAGGGGTCCAAGCTGCAAGTGGGGCTATGTAAAGACTAAAAGCTAGGACCACTAGAGCTGCTGGGGGGACTTGAAAGGTTTCTAACGCTTCAGCCCGTGTTAGCTAAGTCGCCGTGAAGAAGGCCATGGACTTATTGGCCCTGAAAGCATGTATTGAGACTGTTAAATGCATCAATAATTTAGGAAGTTGCAGACACAGCGTGAGCACTTACATTGTGTTTGGTAAGAAAATTTAACAAGTAATGTTAAATTTAAATGGCGCAATTGAATATTTTGGATACGGTGGGGATGGATTATGAAGATGCTAACAAAGGCTGAAGCAATAAATAAGCTTGGAGTTCATAGCCTTGTTAATGTTGATGTGCAAGCTGGGATCCCTGCTCGAGACCAGACCGAACATACAGAAAGTGAAATTATACTTAGAAATGAAGTTCTTCGAACTGTGTATACGCCAAGCCTTGAAATGGCGAAGGCTACTCTGGAACAAGAAGAAAAAATTAGGAATGGTATTGACATTGAAAATATCAATCAGAAAATTATAAATGCAGATATACGCCTAGACCAGGAGTTAGACCATCATTTTAACTCTACTGAGTCATCTTTAAAGTCGAAAGGACAACATCTGGCTTCATTATCAAGAACACTACGACTTTTTAAACATAACAACAACCTTGAACGAAGTGCGAGTTACCCAGAATCAAAAACCTTTCACTATGCGTTCATTTTTGCTGTTGTTGTTGTAGAAATTTTGTTGAATAGTAACTTTCTAGCTCAAGGTTCTGAGTTGGGAGCTATTGGTGGTTTCGTGTCGGCTGCGGTAATTGCTATTACAAATACGCTGTTCGCATTCATTTCTGCAGTTATAGTTAGACATTTTTTTCACATAAATGTTAATAAAAAAATTGCTTCGGTGTTGAGCTTGGCAGTTTTGTTGATTTTTGTCACTACATTTATATTGCTTGTTGGGCACTATCGGGACAGCCTCCAATCCGACCCATTCCAAGCTTCCAAGTTGGCATTGGTGAGTTTTAATGAAAGTTACTTCGGTATTAATGACTTTAATGCCTGGGTATTAGTAGCTATTAGTGGATTGGCATATATCGTTCTAGTTATTAAATTTCTGTTCTCAGATGACCTCTACCCTGAATATGGGAAGCTAGATAGAGAGTTGAAGGCTGAAAGCGAAAATTGGATTAGCTATTGCAAAACAGCCGCAGAAGAGGCTAATAGAATCATAGATAAAGCACAAAACGAGCTTTCTATGAATCTTAAATCTATAAGGACTGACTTCAATCAGTACAAGTCTAGTCTGGAAAGATCAAAAGAAGTGGTAGAGAAGCAGCTACTTTTTAAGTCTAAGGTAAATAAGCTTTTGGAAGACGTGATATTAGAATATCAACGGCATTCGGAACGCATGATGCATTACAGAGCCGCGTACTTTGGAACTGTTCTTAAAATTGACGACGTGGATTTTGATGATTTGAATACAGTATCTTTAGAGAATGATTCCGAATATTCGAAAAGGCTACAGTGCATTATTGATGAAGTGGATGACAACTTTAAAAACGCTAATGAAGAAATCAACGAACGAAGACGCAGCATCCAAGAGCGAATTAAAGTGGAGAGAACTAAAATTGAACACTCACTTGGTCTAGGTGAAATTCGATGAGTAATAAACGAGGAGCTTTGACTACAAAGGATAAGCAGGGTGTGGTGATAATCATCATCACGTCAATTGTTCTTATTATCCTTCTGGCCTTTTACGTTAAGGCTATAAGCTCACCTGAAAGAGCTTTTGATAAAGTAACGATGTGTAATGATAAGATGCATAGGCAAAATCATAATGTGATAGTCATCGATGTATCTGATCCGTTATCTCCTCATCAAAAGCGGTACTTGCCGGCTAAGGTTCTTGACATAGTTGATGACGCAGCCAGGAATGACCGTTTTACGGTTTTTGTGCTCGATAAAAGTGTTACTGGGTTAAGTAAGCCTATTGCTGATGTGTGCAAGCCTAAGTCGCCAGATGACGTTAATATTCTTACTGAAAATGAGCGTTTCTTGACGAAAAACTTTCAAGAAAAATTCCTATTTCCAATGAATGAAGCTATTGCAGAATTGGTTGAAGGTAAGGATATGGAAGTTTCACCAATATATGAGTCAATTAGTGATTTAAAGTCTTTGAATATATTGGATAAAAGCGCAGATAAGCGCACTGTCTTTATCATAAGTGACATGCTCCAAAACACACCTTTCGCATCCGTATACAGTAAAGGTGAAAAGGCAATTGACGATTTGCCAAAGTTCTCATTAGAAAGTACAGATGTATATGTCTTTTGGCTTGATAGAGACCAAGACAAAAAATACCAAACTAAGGGCCTGGCTGAGTCTTGGGCGAAATATTTGGATGCGGTTGCAAATTTAAGAGAAATTGAAAGGGTTAGATATTAATGAGAGCGAAGTCAGGGAATCCTACGATAACAGCATTCATGATTTGCTTGTTTGTTGGGATGATTATTACTGCTGTTATCGCTGCAAAAGATCTTCCAAACCATTGGCAGCTCCTTTGCGCAGTATTGGTTTTGATATATGCCAAAATCGTTTGGTCAGACCAGCATAAAACACCAGACAATATCGATAGCATTTACTATTTGGGATTTCTTTTTACTATATTTTCCTTGTTGGCCTCTTTAATCCCGATATCTTTATCCGGCGATGAACTCTCAGTGAATGTAGTTTTAGGCTCGTTTGCGGTTGCCTTAAGTACAACAATGGTGGGTATTGCTGCAAAAGTAATTATTGAACAGTATTACATGGATGGTTCGACCGTTGATGTGGAAGAGCAGATTAAAGTCTTTGGGCGAACTCTTCATCAACTAACTGCTTCAGTTGAGACTGTTTCAGAATCTGTCAAGGCACAGAATGATTACCTCGTTAAGCAACATGCCGAACACAGTGCACTCTTAATCAAGGATATCGAGGCCTTCAAAGCATCCATGAAGAAGCATCATGTCGACTTTAAGGAGGAGTTGAAGTCTGAGCATGAGGGTTATATAAAATCATTGGTATCAAACTCTACCTCTTTAATAAAAGAATTTGACGATAAAGTTAAGCCGCTCATTGTTTCTGCAACTAATGGGCTAGCATCATTTTCGTCTAAGTTACAGTTGGCAACTGGAAATTTAGATGGCGTAACTAATGGGCTTGAAAAAGCAAAATCTGGTCTAGATAAGAGTCATCAAGCTACATTGGATGTAAAAAATGATCTGAAGAGTGGCCATAAGGAACTTATTAATCAAGTAAATGAGAACTTGACTGGTGTGACTAGTTCCGTTGGTGACTTAAAAAATAATATAAATGATCTTTCTCGTGCAGTTGGCGCCCTCTCAGAACTGCAAAAATTCGATGAGCTTGGCAGTCATATAACTGAGCTTGGGGAAAAGATAAATGAACTAAATACTATTGCTGGTGAGGACATCTTCAGCCCACTTAAAAATTCTCTGAAAGGTGTAAGTAGAACGGCGGAAGAGAATATTAAGCATCTTAATGATGTAGTTGAGCAGTCTTCGAAGCAGCTGGTAAGCAGAGTAACAGAAGCGCAAGAGCTTAACATCAAGCTGGCTGAGTCAGTAAATAAATCATCAGAGATCATAGTGAATGGTTTAAAAAATGTGGTAACAGAAAATGAATCCGAGTCGTAGAGTTCAGTCGTTCCAATCGTCATTGTCAGAATTCATCCTGTTTTTGATGTTTGGTTTACTTCTGGTTACTGCTATTACAGTTCAAAAATATACTGATTTAGTTGCAATTTCAGAATCGGCGATAAAAACAGATAAGCTACTGCGGGAAATTAATGACCTGGTTGACCAGCTTAGCGAGAGGCTGGTTGTAGCTGATTCTGACTTGTCTCAACAGGATTATTTAGAAGAGCTACTGAGGTTGGCTGAGTCTAAAATTGAAGTGACTGAAGATTGGCAAACAATAAGCTCTACTTTGTCCATTATAAAGAAGCATAATATAACCTCGAATGATATAGAAACTCTTAGTGGGGTCCTGGCTAGCAGGTCTATCAAAGAACTTGAGCAGCTTCAGAGTGATCTCAGTGTTGCTCGCGCGCAGACACGTCTGCTCCAAAGAAGGTCTGGACTAGACTTCCCAACCTGTTTAGTTAGTAACTCTGGACGGATTAGGTACTTAGCAGATATCACTCTAAAAGACGAAATGTTTGAAGTTAACAACTTTTCAGATGAAGCCGAAGAGTTCTTTGAGGAAGAGGGAGAGATGAGTCCTGAGTCGTTCCTTCAAAGGGCTCAAGATGCGCTATCTAAGTCAAAGTCACAAGAATTAGAATGCCGTTATTTCGTTAGAGTATTTGATGGTACAACAAGTAAACGTTGGTATATCGAACGATTACAGCAGGTAGAGCAAGCATTCTACAAATATCTGGCAGGCACCAAAGCATGAGCTACAAAGGCGCAATGAATAAAGCCTCTGAGAATATCGAAAAAATCGATAGTTCGATGACTGATGTAGGATTGATTTTTCTCGCATTAAGAAAGAGAACAGCCCTCGGTGGCTCTGATTGTGAATCAGAGCATGATTTTAAGAAAGGGCTGACTTCGACTCCACTCTCTATAGGTGTCGAGGAAAAAGGGGTCGCTGAACATATAGGAAAGGATAAGGATAACGCGCTTGATACCTCTGGTTCAAACGCAGACCGCCCTAATGATAAGATGTATACCGATGGCGAGAATGCTCCGCCATCTAACTGGGGAAAGGTCGTTGGGTTTGTTAGAAGGTTAATGAATAGTAAGTGATTCTCATGGCGCTGTTGATTAACTCTGTAATGGCCTTGAGAGAGCTGGCTGGACTGTAGTGACGTCGCATATGTCACTTGGAAATTTCCAAGAGTTTCAACGAATCGCTCGTTAGTAACGGCACGATCACTTTTCCGGAAGCCCCTTTTTTGGCTCCCATTTATAAATCAGTTTGGTTTTGACGAAAATGACTCTAGCAGAAAGCAATGGAAAGCGAAGAAATCATAGTTGGCAATTTTTAATTTTACTGGTTGGAATCAGTTTCTGTGTTGGCTGGACAAGTTCTTCCTACTTTTATAAGAACATCGAATTAGAAAAACTGCAGATAGCTGATTCGCTAGAAGTGTGCGCGGCGTGGTTAAAGGGCGCTGAAAGCGACTTGGAACAGTGCCGAGATCATAGTGAAGTTATCCAGTCAAAAGTCGACAAACTGAAAGAGCAGGCTGAACACTTAGACTACTTGCAACAGCAAAGTGCCTTTCAGTATGAGGCACTGGTGACATCCACAGAGTCTGAGGTTGAGGCATGGACAAAGAGTGGTCGCAGACAGTTCATAACCGGCTTGAGTTGGTTATCGGCTGATAGAGTGCGGATCTTCTATGATGATGGTCATTTTGACGGAACTCTTGATGTACGGGTTGAGGCATCTCCGTCAGTAATGCGTTTTTCGCCGTTGCCACAGCACGCTAATCCGTAAATTAGCCGTATATTGATTAAGAAGAATTCAAATTCAACGGTGAAATACGGAAAATTTCTCAATGCATTCTTAAAGTCGGGGGGGGGGCATTGTTTATTTGCAGTCTGTACCCCTTGCTCGCGTCTTAAAGATCCTGGTTTGGCTTGGTTTGAGCAGGGTAGGGGATAGGGGATAGGTCCATCGTACGGCCGATCTGCTCCATCAGCTCGTCCCACAGACGCTGCTCTTCTGACTCATTCATTCCGGCCATCTCCTCCAGTCGTCGCAGTCGCGCATCCATCCTTCTCATAAAGCGTCCTTCAGGTTGGTTTCGATCTCTTTTATTCTGGCCTCCAACTCCACTACTTCGCGGATCCTCTGTGATCCGGAGATCGCATCCATCAGGATCCGAGCGACATCAGCGGGTAACTCTCCGGCTGCAGCGGCTTTGATCACGGCGTTGGCACTGCTAATGGGATCGGTACAGTCCAGTTTGAATGGAGTGGGCGTTAACGTTGATTTCGGCGGTGGGGCAATATAGCGACTGATCAAGGACAGCGCCGTGGTGTCTCCGTCAGCAACCTTAGCCATCAGGGCTTGGTATACTTGTTGAACATCTGCGTCGGTAAACAGTCGGGCCAACTGTCGTCCACGGTCCTTAAAGCCACGTTTATTTTTGGCAGCAGCGTTGCCAGATACGAATTGGCCTTGGGCATTACGATCTGTCACTTGATTGGCTCCCCGATAACATCATTAGGTCATGCTAATATATATTTTATGTTTCTTCAAATCAGTGAGTTAACCGGCTTTCTTTGCGGTAACCGAGCTCGCATGTTTGGAGGGGAAAGTGTCAATCATCCCATTAAAATGAATGCTTTGTATGTTTTATTGTGATTGTTCGACGTAAAATGCTAAAAAGTAATGGTTTTAAAGGGATTTAAAATCCCTCGCTCCTAGAGCGTGCCGGTTCAAGTCCGGCCTCGGGTACCACCTCTCAGGCACAGCAAAATCAACACATTTAAGCTGAATCCTTCAATGGGTTGGGCTTTTTTGTTGTCTCTGAATCGGCCCAAATCCCGCTGTAATTTTCTTACCATTTTCACTGTCGTTAACTCCTCTTCCCTTTTTATTTGCAATTAAAAGCGAGTACCGTTACAGCAGCGATCTTTATGTAGCGAAAACTCCCTCGTCTATTAGCTATCCGTCGTTGACCGCGACTGGGAGCGTGATTGTCAGTTGGAGTGCCGTAAGCGGTGCGTCAAGCTACAAGCTTGAACGGAAATTCAACGGCACTTGGAGTCAGGTTTACAGCGGTACATTAACCAAAAAAACGATTTCAGGTCTTTCCGACGGCGATTATAAGTTCAGAGTAAAAGCCTGCAAAGACAGTGTGTGTGGAAGTTATCGTGAAGGCACTGTGACCATGGAGGTATTGACGGCATATGTGAATTTGGCTTGGAGCCAGAACTCGGTGCCGTCAGTTGGGAGTAGCGCAATGGTCTCATGGACGACTAACGGCGCTGATTATTGCACTAGTAATGACTTTGCTCAGGGACAAACATTATCGGGTCCTGGCAGTACCTTAGCGACCGCTTTTAGCTATCCGACCTCAACCGTAAGCATAACCTGCTACTTCAGTGGCACATCTAGATCCGACTCCGACTCTATTCAGGTTCTGAGTAACACAATTGGAGGGCCGTTCTAATGGAGCAAAAAGACCATCAGTTACATCTCGACGGATTAAGTCATTAAAGTATTCTATCTTGGCCGAGATTGGCTTTGTTTGTTGTGATGTCAGCAATAGCAATGCTGTCGACCCATGCCCATGCTGCTAGTGTCACTTATGTAGTGGTCAAAAGACTCTGCAGGCGATCAACGGTATGTTCAAGGTTGCGACGGGCCGAAGTAAGCGAATGGCTAACTTGGAGCCGTGGCTGGCTTCCACATCACTGAGCTTGGACAGGGAAACTATGCCGACGAGATCAGATCCGCAATCAACGCATGTTTGAGTTAGGTTGGGATGTTATGCGATTCTGGGTGTATGAGATCCGTGATGATCTCGATGGCTGTGTCGCCAAAGTAGAGCGTTGGCTGAGACAGTCGAAGTAGTAACGCGGGATTTTAAGGAGAACTCCCCATGGAAGGAATTAAAAGATTTTTGTTTGTCTCGGATTGGTTGCTGAGTCGCATTGTGAGGAAACTGTTTGATTTCACCATTCACGTCGCGCTATTGATTGTTGGGTTTTCGACCTTTTGGATCTCTATCAGACTAATTTTCGAGTATGGTGAAGGCCTTTCAGATATATCTAGATTGGAGTGGTGGTTTTGTGGTTTATCGCTTTTGTTATTGTGGCGTTATAGAAGGCAACTTGATGAAACCGAGAACTCAGAGTGGCCAGCGATTCGGGCTCCGTTATTATTGGCAGGAAAGCTGTCATTTATTTTGTGTTTCATTGTCTTATTTGCGTTCTCTGTGTCAGTGGACCATGAGAGTTCATATGTGGCGCTGAATACTTTCTTTGTTGGTAGTGATTTTCAGTTGAGCATTATGAGCATTGTCCTCGCGAGTTTGTATTTATCATCGCCTGAGCACCCAACTTCTCAGCGGTTAATGGAAAGTGGGGAAAACAAAAATGCTTCTGCATTCGCTGGAGCAGGGCAAAGTGGTAGTGTTTCGGATAGGCCAACGCAGCCAGAGGTGAGATCAGAGGCTAAGAGCGTGGCAAAGGTTCACCCCAATGGCGACATCGAGTTTTCAGAAAGTCGTACGGTATGAAACAAGGAAGTTAGGATGAAGTACTTATTATTAATCTGTTTATCAGTGATCGTGGCGTTTATGCCTTCGATAGCCAAAGCTAAATCGTTGTCTCTAGTCCAAAGTTGTGCTGAGCTCGTTGATATTTATGAATCTAGAGATGAAAAGAAGTTCTTGGCCTCGCAGCGCACCTCTTTGTCTGAAAGCTTTCGGGCCGGTTACTGCCGTGGAGTCCTCGAACAGCACAGAGCAAGTAACAACCGCCACTGTTCATCTGATTGGTACAAGAGAGCGAAGTTCATTGCCGCTTTGCGAAATCATGAGGATCGCTTCTCCGATAGCGTATTGCTAAAGAAGTCGTGCGATGAATACTGATGGTTTTACACTCCCCCAAGCTGTAAGAAAGTTGTTCGGCGTAAAGCTCTCTGCTCATACAGTGTTTCGCAATCGAGTGAACTCCTTGGATCGAAGCCTAGGGCTGACGACCAGCTACCTGCCTGTCGGTTCGGCTGCAGGTAGAGCAAAGCACTACATCTCAAGCGACAATCTGACCAAGCTGCACAACGCTATTCTGCTGCACGGCTTCTTTGGTGATGTCAGAAAAGTTGCCGCGATTATGAAAGAGGCATCGGCTAGGCAAGAGAATGCACAACTACTCCAACAGTTGGTGGTGGGGCGTAGTGTCGTTGCTGGCATCTTGATGGATCAGCATGCGTTGGGACGCTTCTTTGAGTTGCTGTATTCTGACCGTGATCTCGCGGTGGAGCGCTTAGCCAACCCCTTCATCACCCTACCTCAGCTTCAACACGATGGCCCTTCATCGCTTATCGAGGCTGCCCGAACAGAACTGTCACTGATGGACCCAAGTGACCAGATCTTGGTGCACTATCTGGAAGATACCCCGGACTCGCTTCAGTCAGCTGCGGCATTAGCTGCATCGTATGAACCCAAGTCTCGGCTTATGGCTCAGTTGAAGGAGCGCATCCTCATGGACTTTGAGGAAGCTGAGCGCTTTGACACTTTTTTGGACGAAATTCGCTAAATCCGCTTGTTAGTGCATTGCACTAAATCAACTTGGCTCCTGTCAGCTTAGATAGGAGCCAGTTATGACAACTTCGAAACTCAAGTCATTACATCAGCAGTTGCCAGAACGACAGCAACGCCGCGTCAACAACATCACCCAAGCGCTAATCGATGGGCAAAACTACCACTCTCTGGGGGGAGTCCGAGTGCGCTGTAACAATAATCTCATTCGCTTTCGCCTAGGACGCAACTGGCGTCTGATCTTTCGCCAGTCGCCACTTGGCTACGAGTTCCTTTCCGTTGTTTCTCGCCAAGACTTTGAGACTGAGATTAAGCGAAGGCGCTAATACAGCGCATTAACAATTCAATATCAAAGGAGAATGACATGACATTAGCTGCTAAAAATGAGCGTCAGTTCGGCGAATTGGAGCCACTGGTTTCGACACTCGATTTTGCTCGTTTGAAGTACAAGTACACCGAGACATCAGAGGCGATGATGACACCGCTGCAGTGGGACGCAGCTCAACTCGAGTACCAACGTTTTCTTACGCTGAAAATGTTGTATCCGCTGGCGGCATTGGTACCCAGTAAACAGGTGGACGAGATATGGCATGCGCATATCCTCGATACCCGTGCCTATCGCGACGACTGTGAAAAGCTGTTCGGACGTTTTGTCGACCACTATCCCTACTTCGGGATCTACGGCAAGGACGATCAGAAGGCCCTGCAGGATGCTTTTGAGCATACCGTTGAGTTGTATGAACGTGAGTTCGGGCAGTATCCACAGCCCCAACGGGATGCGGCTGCTCGCTGCCAAGACCACGCATGTCATGTGCCGACGAGCTGCGCCTGCCGTACCCCCGAAGCCTGTAAATAAGGAGATTGATGATGGCTAAAAAAGTGAAACCACAAGACAACCAAGCAAACATCCCCAACCCCAACAAGGGGACGCCTGGAACCAACCGTCAGTACGATCAGAACCAAGGGAACCGTGGTAAACAGAAGAACCCGAATCAGAAGCCTAGCTAAGCAGTGACGGCTGTGATGTTGAGGCCCCGTGTTCACGGGGCCTTTTTTTAATCCCGCTTGTTAGTGCACAGGCTTTGTCAGGCAGCATATGTCAAACACCCGGCTACTGAGCCGGGTGTTTATGTTTCAGCCGTTGACAGGAGCCGCAAGGCTCACCGGTCACTCGTACTCAGAGGCGTAGGTCTCGGCGTAAGAGTGGGAGTAGAGTTCAAAAAGGTTTCCGAAGGGGTCTTCCAGATACACCATTTTGGCCGGCTTGCTGTCATCTTCCGGGTGGTAACGCATGATATCCATTCTTACCTTGCCGCCAAACTGCTTGGTTTTTTCAATGACCCCTTCGAAGTCATCGGTTTCCAGGCAGAAGTGGAAGATTCCGATACGGGAGAAATCCACGACATGGCGCTCCTGGCGCTCTTTCATCTCGAAAAGCTCGACACCGATACCGTCGGTCGTGATCAGGTGTGCAATGTTGAAGCCCTTGAAGCCTTCGCCAAAGACGGCGATGCACATGCGACCGATGGCAGACTCGCGCTCCTCGACGACTTCGCTTTTCCCCATCACCACCTTAAGTCCCAGCGCTTGGGTATAAAACTCGACGGCTTTATCCATGTCGCCAACCATAATGCCTACGTGACTCATCTTCATAATCTGCTCCAATCTCTCAATGCGTGTGGAATGTTTTCGATGGGCGAGAGTATAGGGCTGGATATGAATATCGTTAAATTATCATCAGCTATTCATACGATTTCGTCTTGTTATGATGTTGCGTGTCGAGGTGGGACCTGGCTGGCACGGACGCTTAGAACCTGACCCCCAAGACGACGCTGTGGCGGGGTTGACTGGGTCATGGGCCCAGAGTGTGTTGAGCAGAGAGTATTTAGGCGGAAGGGCGGCCGACTTTTGACATCGACCCGCGGCCATGCTGCCGGCAAAAGGTCTGGCTCCGGTGGGGCGTTGAGGCGGGATGTTAAAACCGGCCGAGTCTGGAGTGACGCAGTTGCTCGGCGGAGATCGGCATAGATTCCGACTTCGACTCCTCTTCAACGGGTGCCTCTGGGGCCGCAAAGGCGGCCATACGACGCTCCCGTTCCCGGGCGGCTCGCTTCTCCTGCATCTGCATGTACCCCTTGTAGGCCATGCTTGCGATCAGCAACCAGGGCAGGATCTTCACCGGCAGCACCATAACGAGGATCAGGGCGAGAAAAGAGATGTCGTATTCCATACTGCGGGATCTCGTTAAATAATTGTTGTGGAGGATGGGCGAAGTAATGGAAAAGGTCGCGAATGTCGCGGGATTGTAATTTGGGGGCGTTATCCTGGTCAACCGCTGCAAACATTGTATTTTTTTGGATTTTTATGGTGTTCGCCAACGGGCGATTAAAAGGGTTAAACTCACTCTAGTCACCAGTGAGTGCTGTTTTTGGTTCGACCCGATTGACCGGTGGGAGGATAGGACATGAGTTTTGAGTTACGGCCAATCGAAGGGGGGGATAACCCCAAGATTGCGCAGATCATTCGCCAGGCGTTAACCGAGTTTGGCGCGAATCAGCCGGGTTTTGCCTGGTCGGATCCCGAGCTGGATGCCCTCAGCAGCGCTTACAGTGGTAACGGCAGTCGTTACCTGGTGGTTGAGCGGAAGGGGCAGCTATTGGGCGGAGGTGGAGTGGCCCCTTATCCCTGTCATCTGCCGCGAGTGTGCGAGTTGCAGAAGATGTACCTTTCTCCGGAAGCTCGCGGTCTCGGAGCGGGTCGCAGTCTGGTGGCGAGGCTGATCCAGTTTGCCCGCAAAAGCGGTTACCAATACTGCTATTTGGAAACCTTTGGTCCTATGACCCAGGCCCAACAGTTATATCAACGATTGGGGTTTCGCGAACTCGAGGCTCCCTGGGGCAGCAGTGGCCATCCGGGTTGTGATCGCTGGTACGCCATGCGGTTGTGATACCCAGTTGCAGCGGTCTCCGGGATTAGCGCCCGTTGGAGGGTGGCAGATAGAAGCGATTTTGCAAGTAGCAGTGGATGGCACTCTCACTGGCATCAAAGTGCGGCTGGGGCAGAGGTTGGGTGAGGTCATGCCAGATCCAGCCTTCACATTTCTCCGGTTCGCGATTGGTTGCGTATTGGGGATCCGACTCCGCCAACTGCGCCAGGAGCGTCACGGACACGCTGTGATACCCCTCCTGCTGAAAGGTTCTCAGGTTGTTGGCGACGGACACCACCTTTGGACCGCGGATCATAAGGCCCGCCTCCTCATGCAACTCGCGGATGGCGCACTGCTCGAAGGTCTCTCCCGCCTCCAAATGCCCCCCGGGGATAGACCAGAAGGGTGCGTGGCTGCCCAAACGTTTACCCAGCAACAGCTTGCCGTCAGGGCGCAAAACGAGGATACCGATGCCAACCTTTGGCCGGTGGCACTCTGGGACTGGGTTGTTTGGGACCAAAAGGGCGTCTCCTCTTTTCCACGATGCCGGACTGGGACATCGGGTGCGTCGCTGATTTCTGCGGTGTCAATTATAACTGGAGCCTAAGGCGCAGCGCTTTGTTGCCCCATCCTAGATGGCTGGTGTCCGCCTGGTCTATCTTCACTTTTCTTGGATGCGGGATCACGGCCGCCGGAACAGTGGCTTGCGTCTTTGTCGCTGCTATCTAGACTATGCGACTTGCTTTCGTATCCGGGCCATAATCGGTCCTAAGTATCAGGAATTCAGTGTGTCCTTATTATCCTCTGAACAGCACCAGCCCCGCTTCCAATGGTCCTTTTTGCACCCGAAATACTGGGGGTTGTGGTTGGCGTTGCTATTTGCCTTGATGCTGGCGTTCTGGCCCTACCGATTGCGGGACCGTGTGGCGGCCTTGATAGGTCGTTTCATCGGTCGACGTGCCGGTGGTACCCGTCGGCGGGCCAGGATCAATCTTGAGCTCTGTTTTCCGCACTGGGACGCGCAGCGAATCGAGCAGTTGCTGGATGAGATGTTTGAGCGTGCGGCTCAGGTGATCTTCGCCAGCGGGGTGTTGGCGGTGCGCAGCCCCGCATACCTGGAAAAGCGGATCAAGCTTCGGGGGGAAGAGCAGCTGTTGACCCTGCTTGAACAGAAGCGGCCCGTGGTGCTGATGGTCCCCCACACTTGGGCGATCGAGTTCCCCGGCGTTCTGCTGACCTCCCGGGGTGTGCCCTGGACCACCATGATGAAACCCAACCCGAACCCTATGCTTGACTGGATGATGCTGCTGGGACGAAACCGCTTCCCGGGCAAGATATTTACCCGCAAGCACGGCATCAAGCGGTTGTTGGCGGCGATACGGGAGGGACGGCTCGCTTACTACCTGCCGGATCAGGACCATGGGATGGCGAAGAGCGAGTATGTGCGCTTTTTCGGTACGCACAAGGCCACGCTTCCAGGCCTGGGCATGATGGTCAAAGCGACTGGAGCTGTGGTGATCCCGCTCTATGCCACCTATGACCCGAAGACGGGTCTTTTTGAAGGGCATATTAGAGCGCCGCTGACGGATTTGCTCTCCGGTGATAAGGCCCGTGATGCCCGTCGAATGAACGAGGAACTGGAGGCGATGATCGCCCCCTATCCGGAGCAGTACATGTGGATCCTTAAGCTGCTCAAGAGCCGCCCCGAAGGGGAGCCTGATCCCTACCGACGTCAGGGTTAGACCCGTCTCTGCGCGGGGCCGGAGTCCCGTTTGAAAGGCGGTTCAAGAGGTGTTTCGATGCCGGTCAAACTTTGCTCGCCTGGGTGTTGCCTGTCTGTTGTTGCTCTTGCCCCTGGGGTATGGTGGCAGTCATAAATAAAAGCGACACCAGGACGGTGCGATATGACGCAGGACTCACCTTGTTATCGGGTGGCATTTCATCGGCGCTTGTTGGCGCCACAATATTGGCCCGCCTGGCTGGCGGTGGGATTCTTGTCCTTGCTGGCCTGGCTACCGCCGAGAGGACGACAGGGCCTGGCCGCCGGTTTACTTATGCTGTGTCGGCCCTTGTGCCGCAAGCCGATGCGGATCGCCAGGGCAAACCTCGCGGCCTGCTATCCCCAGCTGTCGAGGGAAGAGCGCGAGGCGATGCTGAACCGCTTGCTTCATTGCTTTCTTTCGACTGCCCTTGGGATGGGGGAGCTGGCGGTGCGAAGCCGTGAGTATTTGTCCGAGCGGATCCAGATCCAGGGCCTGGGGCACCTGCAGCGTGCCCAGGACTCCGGCAAACCGATCATCTTCCTGGTTCCCCATATGTTCGCGCTGGAGCATGCTGGCGTTGGGCTGACCATGATGGGGCTGCCCATGGTGGGGTTTGTCAAACATCACCGCAACCCGGTGTTTAACTGGTTTGCCTGCCGTCAGCGGATCCGCTTTGGCGGCGAGCTGTTTCATCGGGACATGGGGATTGCGACGGTGATCCGAGCCCTGAAACAGGGCAACAGCCTCTTCTATCTTCCGGACCAGGATCATGGCCCTCGCCAGAGTGAGTTTGCGCCCTTCTTCGGTGCGCAAAAAGCCACCCTGCCGGTGATCAGCCGCATTGCGCGTTGCAGCGGTGCTGTGATCCTGCCTCTGAGCAGCGGCTACGTCGGTGACCGGGTTCAGATCCGGATCGATCCGGCCCTCAGTGTCGAATCCCTGGACCGGTATGACGAGGCGCGGGCGCTGAATCAGCAGATGGAGCGGTTGATCAGCCGCCACCCGGACCAGTACATGTGGTTCCTGAAGCTGCTCAAGACCCGCCCGGAGGGGGAGGCCCGGCTGTATTGATCAGGGCTGTTCGTGCACTGATGCGCGGCGAAAACCGGTGTGGCGCACGGGAACGCATTCGTCGCTTTGGCCAGGGGGGAGCGCTGAATGGCTTAGTAGGGGACGCGTTCGAACTCCCGGATCAAATCTCCTCAAAGGTGCGGGCGCCGCAGATCAACGCCTCCTTCTGTGCCTTACTCCAGCGCTTGAGTCGATACTCTTTTTTCAGCGCTTCACTGTGAGTGCCGGCAGGGTGTGAGTACGCCAGCGCCAGGGGACCCTTGCCCCGCAGTGCCCGGGCAGCCAGTCTGCCGCCGCTTTGATGCTCAGAAAAACGGCGCTCGATGTCGGTGGTGATCCCGGCATAGAGGCTTCCCCTGGCGGTGCGCACCAGGTAGAGCCACCAGGCTTTCGAGGCTTGGATAGGGGCAGTCATTGCAATTAGATTTTTATAGCAAAGAGTTGGCGAGTCAATCCTAGAGGCTTTGGCTCGCCTTGGGTAGCGTCACGGCTTACTCGGCGCCGCTAAAATCCTGCATTGGTGGCAGGTGAAGGGTGATGCGGGTGCCGCCCAGTGGCGAGTCGTCGATCACCAGTTGGCCGCCATAGCTGAGGCTGATCTCATGGCAGACCGCCAGGCCAATCCCCTGGCCGGGGTGGCGCTCATCGGCTCGCTCGCCGCGACGCAGCACACGCTCTCTAAGCTCCGGCTCGATGCCAGGACCATCGTCTTCGACGCTCAGGCGCAGTCTTCCCTCGGCGTATTTGTGCCATGAGACCCGAACCTGACCCTCGGCGAAGCGGTAGGCGTTCTCCATCAGGTTGCCGAGAAACTCCATAAGATCAGCGCCCGATCCAGGAAACTTCAGTGAGTCATCGATGTCGAGTTGGCACTCTAGCGACTTTTCACGGTACACCTTGCCGAGCATCTGCTGCAGTTGCTCGGCGATGGGACGGGTGTCAACCGCCTCCTGGGCCAGCCCCTGACGCCCCATCACTGCCTTACGCAGTTGGTACTGAATGAGCTGGTCCATCTGGCTGAGCTGGTCGTAAAGTTCTGAACGGCGGCGCTCCTCAGTGCTGGCGCTATCGTCCATGATCGCCTGGACTGCCGCGAGCCGGGTCTTGAGGCTGTGCGCCAGGTCTTTCATCGCATTGCGGTAGGTTTCATTGCGCTGCTCGCCCTGCTGCAGCAGATCGTTCAGCGCAGCGCTGATTGCCACCAGCTCTTTGGCTTTCGGATCCCCGAGCCGGCGCCGCTTGCCGCTTTTGATCTCTTTGAGCTGCTTGCCCATGGTCTGCAGCGGCTGTATCCCCCAACGAGCACTGCGGGTCAACAGCAGGAAGGCAATGGGCAAAATGAAGAGCAACTGGATGTTGGATAGCTGATTGTGTTTGTCCAACAGGGCTTTGGCTTTCATGGCATTACGAACCATGACTATGGTGATGACCCCGGTTTCGGTTTGAAGCGGAATAGGGAAAATGTAGAAAAATCGTTCCGGTAACAGCTCCAGCGGCCGAGTGAAGTCGTCGTTATCCATAATCGTTGTCAGTGTGTCGCAGTCGCCAGGCAGGCGAAGCTTTTTTAGCTTTTCCGATACGAACTGCAGTTCCCCCCCCGCTGAACAGATGGCGAAGAGAATCGTGCCAGGGGGAAAGTTTTGGTCACTCAGCAGCTTGAGATCCGCTTTTTGTATTCCTGCCTGCTTGAGTTCCTCACTGATAGCCGGAAGTTGACTTGCGACGCTGTTCGCAGCTTGTTGATAGAGCGTGCGCGCATCATCGGATCGTTGAGCGGCCGTGAGGGCAACTGCGGCCAGGGTGAGAAGGGCCATGCTGGCTCCGATCACCCGGCTAAAAATCGTGGATGGGGTTTTAGCGTTAGCCATCACTGGCAAGCCTGGTTAAACCGGTAACCCTGGCCGCGGATGGTGGCGATGGGGTTATCCATCCCCCCGTTGACCAGCTTTTTGCGAAGGCGGGAGATCATCACCTCGACGGTGTTGGGGTCGCCTTCTCTGTCCTCATAGAGCACATCGAGAAGGCGCTGTTTGGACACCACCTGCTGGTGGTGGCGCATCAGGTACTCCAGGATCTGGTACTCGAAGGCGGTGAGCTCCAGCAGCGAGTCGGATAGGGTGACTCGGCGTCCAGAGAGATCCAGCTTCAAAGTGCCACACTGGATCTCCGGTTTGGTAAAGCCTGCGCTTCGTCGCACCAGGGCATTCATCCGTGCTTCCAGCTCTTCGATACGAAATGGCTTGACCAGGTAGTCATCGGCGCCGGCGTTGAGCCCTTCGACCTTATCCTGCCAGCTGCTGCGGGCGGTCAGGATCAGGATCGGGAAGGCGTGGTTTTGCTCACGAAGATGGCGGATAAGGCTGAGTCCACTCTCATCCGGCAGGCCCAGATCGATGACCGCCACATCGATCGGGTAGTTGGCAGCCAGGTAACGGCCCTCTGCTGCAGTTTGGCTAGCCTGAACCTGATTGCCCATCTCGCTGAGCCTCACCTTAAGGTGATGGCACAGAAGCGGATCATCTTCGATCACTAAAATTTGCATTAATCCAGACTCCTCTCTCGTTAACCAATACACACCTGGCGAGGTTTCGCTAAGAGAGAGTTTGCCATAGCAATGGCCTCTGTGCCTGTATCGACGCTGAATTGGCACGAATCAGGGTCAGCTCTCAAACATAACTGTTTATTTATACAGTTTTATTGTTAAGATAACGGCTCTTAACTGAACGATGGACGGGGGCGAACATGGCGGTGATCGTCAAATATGTGGTGGAGCGCAAAGGGGAGGAAGTGATGACCTTTTCCAGTAAGGCGGAAGCCGACGCTTACGATAAGATGTTGGATCTGGCCGATGACCTGGCACAGCTTCTGGAGCAGAGCGGTCTGCTGTCAGAGCCGCAGGTGGAGGAGGTGTCACTGCACCTGGCACAAAACAAGGAGGCACTGGCGGCCCTGTTGAAGGGCAAGAGGGCGGCAAAAGCGCCCACTGCCAAGGAGCCCAAGGCGGCTAAGGAGGAGGCTTCATCCACCAAGGCAGCCTAACAATAGCTAAAACCTTGTCGCTCAAGGGGATGAAAAGTCTTTAAGCGTGACAAGAAGTGAAGAAACAGAAACGCCCCGACCATGGTCGGGGCGTTTCTATGAGTGCCACCGGACTTATTCGGCGGGCTTGGTCTTGCGACGGCTGCCGGTGCTGGTCGGAGCGGAGGGGATGCTCCACAGGCCGCCGGTCATGCTGGAGATGGTTTCACTCAGCGCGGTCAGAGCGTCAACGTTGGATTTGACGTAGGCCTCGGTCTTGCTGCGCAGCTCGTTGGCAAAAGCGGTTTGCTTCTCGATCAGTTGGGTCGGCGTTTTGCACTCGCCCAGATCTTTGGCCACTTCGGTGCCGCTCTTCACCAGATCCGTCAGGTAAGCACTGTTGCGCTGAGCGATGTCATTGGCAAACTGGACATTGACTTCGCTGATCTTAACTTGATTTTCAATGGCTTTTTGCAGTCCATCTTCGAACTGCTGTTTCATATCGTTGAACATGGCTTAGCTCCTTGGTGGCCAAAAACATGAATTGTGCACTGCACAATCTCACTGTTTAATTTATGCGCTGGCTGGCCAGGGGTCAAGTATTTTTTGTGCGCTGCACAATTTTTCTGGTTGTCGTCAGGCGCCGCGGGTGGGTGGCGCTGATACTGCCGCTAGCTGATACTGCCGCTAAAGGGGGGGCGGCTAAGCGCAACCATGATCCAGGGGTAGGATGTGGACGCCGAAAGCCCTACACTGGAACAAACCCTTTGCGGCACTGCACGATGAAACTGATAAAGCGCTACCCGAATCGACGCCTTTACGATACCGAGAAGAAGGGGTACATCACCCTGATGGATGTCCGGGATGACATCAAGAGCTACCAGCCGTTTCAGGTGGTGGACTCCAAAAGCGGTGAGGACATTACCCGCCAGGTGCTGCTGCAGGTGTTGGCGGAGATGGAGAACGAGGGGCACGCCTCGGTACTGACCAACAAGTTTTTGGAGGAGATCATCCGTCTCTACGACAGTCGAATGACCGGCATGGCGGGGCAGTGGCTGGAACAGGCGATGGTGGGGTGGCTGTCTCAACAACAGCGTTGGCAGCAGGAGTTGAAACGGATGCAGGATTTCAATCCGGCGAATGTCTTCTCCTCGCTGTTCAGTGGCGGCAATAAGTCCGACTCCGATAAGTAAGTGCGCAGTCAAGTCCCACTCTCATTCCCTTCAGGGCCGTGAGTCAGTTTCAGCGTTTGCCACACCAGGCGATGGTCACTGGAGGCCCTGCGGTTCACCACTAAAGGGTGTAGCGGTGAGTCGGGGGCTGGCCAGAAGACGCCCCCATCACGCACTTCCAATCCCCATCTCGAAGGCAAGACGTAGTCCACCCGTGCTCGCCAGCTTGCCGTGTGGCTGGCCCCATGGGGGTTGTCCGGACTGTGCGCTGCCCCACCCTGGGAGATCGGCACCCACTTGGCATTGATGCGTGAATGATGCAGCAGCTGCTCAATGGCGCCCGGACGGCTGCGCCCCTCGGTCGCTGAGGCGTTGTAATCCCCCAGTATCACAAAGCGGCGGTTTGGGGGGAGTCCGCCCTGTCGGTCCTGGTCATCCACGAGGTATGGGGCGTTGTCGATGTACTCTGCCCAGAGACGGATCTCATCAAAGTTGCGCGCGCCGTTGCGTCCCTCCGGGCCGTCAAACACCGGCGGGGTGGGGTGGGCCGCAAGCAGGTGGAGTCGATGTTCGCCGATCTGAACCGGTACGTCCCAGTGCGACTTGGAGGAGAGGCGCAATGCCCGCCAGGTGCTTGCATCGTAAAAATCCCTGCCATCGGCTCGGGTGATCTTTTGGGGGGCAGCGAGCCTGTGCCAAGGGAATTTTGCGAAGGTGCGAACCTGCTCCTGCAGGATAGGAAATCGGGACAGCAGCACCATGCCATACTGGCCGGGGTAGCGACCGAACCCCCAGGCATCCCCGCCGGTCCCGCTGGCAACCCCATCACCATCGAAGTCATAAGGGCTGGGAACCCCGCTGTTGACCGGCGCCAGGTAGTGGTAGGGAAAATGGATGGGTGCCGCGCCCCCCTGCCCTTGCTGCAGGTAGTGGCGCTGAAACGCCAAGACGCCCCGCTTAGGATCGGCGATGTAATCAAATTCGTTGAGCAAGAGGATATCCGGGCGGACTCGCTGGATGATTTCGGCGATATTGCGGATCTGTGGATGGCGTCCGGAAGCAAGGTGGCGCTGCAGCGCCCTAGGGTCCGCCACCGCTTCGGGTTCGGTGCGGTAGTTGTCTGCTTCCATGCTGACATTGAAGGTGGCGACTTTGATGCTGGGGCTCATCGGTGCTGGGTCCAAAGGGGCGATCCTGAGGGCAGTATACCCTGCAGACAGCCGCCGTGATGCGCCTGCGAAGAGAAGAGGGATTGCTATTACTCGGCGCTTCGCCCACGGTGGGCAGAGTGAGTTGGAATTGGGGAGAGCGGTAACGCATGGCAGAGCAGGGCGCAGTGGCTGTGGTACGGTGGCTGGGGGGATTTCTTCGGCCCTACCGGGTCCGGGTGTGGGTGGCGCTGTTGGCCCTGCTGCTGGGCTCGGCCTCCTGGCTGGTGCTGGGGCAGGGGGTGAGGTTGTTGGTGGACCAGGGCTTTCTCAGCGGCGATCGCGAGGCGTTGAACCGGCTCATGCTGCTGGTCCTTCTGATTAACCTGGTTGGGGCATTGGCGGTCTTTGTGCGCTTCTACCTGATGACCTGGCTGGGGGAGCGGGTCAGTGCCGACATCCGAAAGGCGGTGTTCGACCGCTTGTTGACCCTCTCACCAGATTTTTTTGCCAGCACCCGCACCGGGGAGGTGATCTCCCGATTTACTGCAGACACCACTGTGCTGCAGACGGTGGTGGGGATGAGCCTGTCGATGGCGCTGCGCTCCGCCCTGACCCTGGTTGGGGCCCTGGTGATGATGCTGGTGACCAGTCCGCTGCTGACGATGGCGGTGATGGTGGCGGTGCCTCTGGTGCTCGGCCCCATCCTCTTCTTCGGCCGTCGGGTCCGGCGTTTGGCCAGGGACAGCCAGGATCGCCTCGGGGACGTGGGCGCTTACCTTGATGAGACCCTGCACGGGATCCAGACCGTTCAGGCGTTCTGCCACGAGGCGAGGGACAGGGCGCAGTTTGACCACCATGTCGAGGCCGTCATGGCCGCGGCAAAGGCGCGGATACGGGCCCGCTCCGCCCTGATCGCCTCGGTGATGATCCTCTCCGTCACTGCCATCACACTGGTCAGCTGGCTTGGGGCCTTGCGGGTGTTTGAGGGGGTGCTCACCGCAGGCGCGCTGAGCGCCTTTCTATTTTATGCGGTGCTGGTCGCCACGGCGGTGGCGACCCTGAGCGAGGTGCTGGGAGAGGTGCAACGGGCGGCGGGGGCCTCGATCCGTCTGCGGGCGCTGATGCAGCAGCCCCCCACTTTGATCGCTCCCCGGGTGCCACGTTCCTTGCCCAACCCTGTCCGGGGCGCGCTGAGCTTTCACGATCTCGACTTCGCCTACCCCACCTCGTCGCTGCCCGTGTTGAAGCAGTTCACCTTGACCATAAGGTCCGGCGAGCGGGTGGCCCTGGTGGGCCCCAGTGGCGCGGGAAAATCGACCCTGTTTCAGTTGTTGATGCGATTCTATGCCCCCAGCAAAGGTCAGCTCTGCCTGGATGGGGTCGATGCCGCAGAGGTGGACCCGGCGCAGTGGCGTCAGCAGTTTGCGCTGGTGGCACAGGAGCCCACGCTGTTTGCCACGACGGTGATGGAGAACGTGCGTTATGCCTGCCCCGAAGCCCCCCGTGATGCGGTGATCGCGGCCTGCCGCGCCGCCCATGCCGATGCGTTTATTGCCCAGTTACCCCAGGGCTATGACAGCGAGCTGGGTGAGCGGGGTGTGCGTCTCTCCGGGGGACAGCGGCAGCGTATCGCCATCGCGCGGGCTATCCTGGCGGACCGTCCCATTCTGCTGCTGGATGAGGCCACCTCGGCATTGGATGCGGTCAGTGAGCAAGCGGTGAAGGCGGCCCTGGAGAGGGCAATGGCGGGCCGCACGACGCTGATTATCGCACACCGCCTGGCCACGGTGATCAATGCGGATCGTCTGGTGGTGATGGAGCAGGGGCGGATCCGGGCAACCGGGCGTCACCATGAGTTGATGGCATCGGATCCCTTGTACCGTGAGCTGGCCCAGTTGCAGCTGCTTGGGGAGCCGCAGGATGGAGAAGATACTCTGTTGCAGGGGGGATAGGGCTGGGTTTCGGCGAGGGTTTAGGGTAATTCCAACGCGAGTAATGGATTGGTCGGGGAGAGGTTTTCCGGGTCCGATTTCTCGCGAGGGGAAACGACCGGGCTGATTCGCGCAGTGTCATAGGACTTCATTTTGCCAACGAGAAGCGAGCCGGAAAGAGGTGGGAGGCGCCCGGGACGAGGGTGTCGCCCCGGGCGCCAAGGGTAAGCGAAGGCGAGACCGGAGTCTCGCCTTCGCTGTTTTTAACCTTAGCAGATCCTATTCGAAACTGACCTGATAGGTGTTGTTGGTGAAGGAGGAGCCCGCCTCGGTGCCGCCGGTGGCGATGATCATCACATCGTTGACGGTGGCGAAGCCGGCACCGTGGGTGGGTGCCTCGGCGTTACCGAGACCCTGCCACTGGCCAGTGGCGGGGTCGTACTGCTCCACCCCGGGGAACACCCCGGAGCTGCTGCCGGTATCCCGCTCACCGCCTACAACCTGCAGCTTGCCGTTGACGGTGCCCACGGCGAAGGTGCGACGACCGTTGCTCAGGGGATCGGCGTTACGCCACTGGTTGGTGCCCGGGTCGTAGATCTCCATGCTGGCCAAGGTGCCATCCACTTCGCTGCCATTGGCGCGCTCCCGCCCTCCGATGACGTAAAGCTCCCCATCCAGCACCGCAGTACCCGGGTTGTCCCTGACCTGGGACATGCTTGGGCCGCTGCGCCAGCTGTCGGTTGCCGGGGTGTAGATCCAGAGGCTGTCCACTGAGTCGCCGCTGCCGTTCATGCCACCGGCGATCAATATCTCGTCCCCGATCCGTTCCGCCCTGATCCCGCCCAGTGCCTCCGGCATGGGGGCGATGCTGCTCCAGCTGTCGGTGGCGGCATCGTAGCGATAGCTGTCGGACTGAGCGCCGGAGAAGGGCGAGGTGGAGCCACCGAACAGGTAGAGATCCCCATCGTACGCGGCCAAAGCCGGGTTCTCGACGGCGGCACCGGGTTTGGAGGCCAAGGTGCGCCACTGGCCACTGGCGGGGTCAAAGGCAAAGTGACCGTTCTGAGGACCGGACTGGGTTTTCCCTCCTACCAGATGCAGCTCGCCGTTCAGCAGAGCGCTGCCGGTATCCAGCAGTGCCAGTGGTGCGTTGTTCCTCTCCAGCCAGCATGGGGCGCTGGAGAGAGTCAGAACAGCGATCTGCCCGGCACCAAACTCGGCGACGTAGAGATCCCCCCTGTACTCCGATAGCACCAGGGGATCCGTCATGCTCACCGGCAGCTTCTCCCGTGCCACTACGCTGGTGCCGCTGGCATCGAGTTCGAGGCGCTCGACGCCGTCGTTGCGGGAGTAGTTGGTGAACATCAGGTTACCCTGAAGGGCGCCACAGGCACGGCCGGAGCGGTACTCGATGATGCCGTTGGACGACAGCTTGCTGCCCAGCTCCAGCATCGGCTCCTCGAAGTTGGGCAAGGGATTGGTATTTTGCAGGCTACCGTCCTTGAATACACACTCCTCCCGGGAGGGGTTCGGGTGGCCATAGTAGGCGCCACTCTCCAGGCGCAGCAGCAGATCGGGCTGCTCACCAGGGTTGTCACCGCCCTGGCTTACCGGCCTGGGATCGCCGAAGCCGAAACAGCTTGGGGAGGGGCTGGGTGGGAAGGCCCCCGTGACCCCCAGTCCGTTGTCGGTCGCGTAGGCCTCGCCATTGCTGTGGAAGACAAAGTCGTAGGCGTTGCGCAGCCCGGTGACCCAGGTGGTGACATCGCAGGGGTTGTCCGCGAAGATGTCGGGCTGGTTGTCACAGGTACCATCAAACCCGGAGGCGAAAACATCGGCAACCAGGATGGCGGCGGAGAGAGGTTGCTCCTCCCGATCACCAAATTCCGTGTCCTGAATGCTGGGGTCCACCGGTGCACCGGCGCCGGTGTTACCGCCGATGGCGATGTAGAGACGATCATCACTGCCGAAATGGAGGCTGTTGGGGCCGTGATTGGCCTTTGCCCTGGGCAGTCCGGTGATCATCGCTTCGGCATTGCTCCAGTTACTGCCGCTTATCCGGGTCACGATCCCACTGTTGATCTCGCCGTTGTCCGTGGAGGGACTGGAGTGGTTCACCCAGAGGGAGAAGTCATCCGGATCCTGGGGATTGTCGTGATAGACGGTGATCCCCAGCGCCAGCTGATTGCCATGCAGATTGGTCAGGGCGTCGATCTCGACGTCGCTGATCACCTCCCGATTCGCATTGAAGGTCAGCTCATGGATGGTGCCAAACAGCTCGGTAACATAGAGCTTGCCGTTAGGACCCCAAACCATGGAGGTGGGGAAACTCACCGGGTGGGTGTGGGTCTTGCTGAAGCTCCAGTCACCACTACCGCCACCGCCACCGCCACCGCCGCCGCCGGGGTTGCTTCCGTCGGAGGCTTTGACCTCGAAATACTCAAAGGTGTAATCCAGGGCCGCGCTGCCGTTGCGATGACTGGCCATGACACCAGCAAAGGTGCGTGTGCCGATCCGGGGGTCGATACCCGCCGCATCGAAACTGAAAAACTCCGGTGGCAGGTTGAGCAGCGCCAACTCGCTCTGGCTCCCGCCATTGATGGCGTAGCGTCCGCTCAGGGTCAGCTCGTTGGGATCCACGATGAAGGTGAGGTCCAGGGTGTCGTTGCTCAGATCCCCGACGCCGACCCGCTGGCTGGTCTGCGCGACCCCCTCCCACTCGTACAACATCTCCACTTCCCGAGAGCTGCCGTTGGAGAGATACACCAGTTTTACGTAGTGATCTTCGTTGTAGCCGAACCATATCCCGGCCTGCTCGAAGTTGCCGCTACCACTGGGCGGATCCACCAGGCGCGCACTCACTTCTGCGACCTGGTTGGCACCGGCGAAACCCACTCCCAGGGCGTTATCCTGGCTATTGGTGGTGCGGAAGTTGAGCCCCGGTGTGGTAGTGAGGGTGAGCCGCTCGGTCTGGGTATTGAGATCAATCAGCGCCGGCCGGTAGCCCCCCTGACTGCTCTCCATCAGGTAGGTGAAACCGGTTCCCTGGCCGAGGCGATCCTCAATACCGCCACTTGCCTGGTCGAAGTCGAGACGGTAGGGCAGGGTGACGCGAATGGACTCACAGGGAGTCAAGCCACAGAGATCGCCGCTGCCCCCACCGCCTCCGCCCCCGGAGATTACCAGGCTCACGGGAACCCGGCTGGTGAGGTAGCCATCAGCCTGCAGCGTCACTTCGGCGCCGTAGCTGCCCGGGGCCAGGCCGGTGCTGTCAACCTGGACCAGAACGCTGATGGGGCTGTTGCCGTTGTCCACAACGGCACTGAGCCAGTTCACATTGTCGGTGGCGGTGACCACGGTACTGGCGCCATCGGAGGGGCTGACCAGCAGGGTTTTAGGCGCCGGAGATACCCCTTCATCGGCCGTGAACTCCAGGCTGGTCGGGCTGACGGTCAGGGAGGGTTGCGCTGTACCCGTGACGAAGCTGGCGCTAATAACCTCGGTGCCGCTGCCCGTATCCAGGGAGACGGTGACCGGGTGACTGCCGGCAGCCAATGTTGAGGTATCAAAGGGTTGGGCCTCGCCATTGCTGGCGGTACCGGCCATATCGAAAGGTGCCCGGTTCTCTACCTGATCCGGACTCCCGGAGGCGGTGGCACTGTCGATGAAGAAGCGTGCTTGAGAGATCCCATTTTCCGGCATCACAAACACGTAGATATCGCCGTTGACGGTTTGGTCGGAAAGCACATCGGCACTACTACGATCCGCCTGGGTGCTGATCATTAACTGGTAGGTGTTAGAAGCCCCGTTGACGGTCAAATCGACAGGCACGGAGAGGCCAAGATAGCCGTCAGCACTGATAAACAGGGTATCGCTGTAGCTTCCTGGAGTCAGGGCCTCAGTAGCGAACTGCAGGGTGATAAGGGCCCCGCTGCCGCTGTTGTCGACCTGGGCATCAAACCAGCCGCTGTTTTCACTGATCGCAATCACGGGATCGCTGCCATCCGACGTGCTTACGCTCAGGTTGCGGTTCGTCGGCGAGCTTCCCGCCTCGGTACTGACGCTTAGGCTGGTTGGACTGACTTGCAATGCCGGTGTGTCGCCGCCGACCACAAAGCTGGCGCCAACCAAATCAACACCATCGGCGGTGGTAATCTCCGCCAGCACGCTGTGGCTGCCACTGCCCAAGGCGCTGGTGTCGAAGGGGATGGCCAGGCCATTCGACTGGGTTCCGGCCAGGTCATAGGGTGCCCGGCGCTCGGTTTGGCTGGGCGTGCTGGCGCCATCGATGAAGAAGCGCACCTGTTCGATGCCCCCTTCCGGGGCCACAAACACGTAGATCTCCCCACTGACCGTCTCCAGTTCCAGGGCTACCGCACCTGAGCGGTCAGGTGAGCGGCTCACCAGCAGGCTGTAGCTGCTGCTGTCACTGCTGACGGTCAAAGCCACGGTGAAACGTCCACTGGTCAGGCCGTCGCTTTGGGCCAGCAGCTCGCCGCTGTAGTTGCCCGGGGCCAAGCCAGTGGCATCCACGCGGTAATCCACCGTTGCTGGGGTGGTAACACTGGATTGCTGAGGCTGCAACCAGGCCGCATCACTGCTGATGACGGCAGCCACACCGCTGCCGTCACTGCTGTTTAGGGTGATGCTGCCGCTGTCACTTTCACCGGTTCGAAGGGTCAGACTGGTCCCCGTCAGGCTGAAGTCCAGTGCAGGGGCAAGATCATTGTCGATAACAAAGTCGGCCCGCTGTTGGGATACCGCCCCTGAGGTGGTGGTGACCTCGGCGACGATATAGTGCGCTCCATCGGCATAGTTGCTGGTGATAAAGGGGTTGGCGAGCCCACCGGAGGCGGTGCCGGAGAAGTCGTAGGGGGATATCCCTTCACGTTGGAACAGGGTGCCATCGGTGCCCTGGTCAAGGAAAAAGCGCACCTGACTGATCGATTCCGAGGGCTGGAAAAAGATGTACTGGTTCGCGGCCAGAGTCGCCCCTTCGAGCGGCACTGCGCCGTTGCGGTCTGCCGAGCCGCTGACAAGCAGCTGGGCATGAAGAAAGGGGGTAAAGAGGGCGAGTCCAAGAAAAAAGAGGTGACGCCAAAACGAGTCCCGGAAAGACATCTCGAGTTCTCCAACAACAAGCGACTACTGCGAGGTCGTCCGGGACCAACTGTTAGGACTCCATTCCCTAAACGGTGGATACACGTAAAGAAAAAAGCATAGTTCAGTGTTGTTGGGCTGCCACCGCAGTGTTTGATCTTCACTCAAAAAAGTGGCGCCGATGGGCGTGACACATTTTGACACCTCTTCGTTGATGCGGATTGAATCCGCCGCCCTCAAACACCGGTCTGATTTTGGAACGTCAAGAATGAGGAACCTGTGATGACAAGAACAAAGACCCTGGCGCTGCTGCTTGGCAGTGGCCTTTTTTCGGTTGCCGCCCTGGCCGGGCAACTGACGGTGGACCCCTCGATCCAGGTGGTGTCTGTGAATGGTAAAGCGGTCTCGTCGCCGGTGAGCCGGATCGTGTTGA
The DNA here is from genome assembly GCF_039544205.1 of Ferrimonas gelatinilytica. NCBI lineage: Bacteria > Pseudomonadati > Pseudomonadota > Gammaproteobacteria > Alteromonadales > Ferrimonadaceae > Ferrimonas > Ferrimonas gelatinilytica. The sequence continues at coordinate 308,353 of NZ_BAABLF010000006.1, forward strand.
CTGGGGAGCCACAACTGCTATTGGTTCGTTATGAACAGCTGTTTGAGCTCAGCTCCGAACAGCACGATTTTGTTCGTTCCGATGTCCAGTTCCTGAGCTTCGATGCGCACGCGGACACGGATTACCGCCTGAGCGCACCGTCGATGGACTGGGATCGGGCACGGCAATTTGCCAAGCAGCCACAGTTCATGCTCAGTGATGACGATGAGCAGGCCGTGGCCCATGGACAATGGAGCCGGGATCTCCTGTTAACGGAGCTGTTGCAAAGCCGGGCCCAAGCAGCGGGCCGGTAAGCCGGTATGCGCTTGTGCGGGGGAGGGATCCCCCTGATTTTCCTCGTTGCCCCCGGGGCCTGCGGCGATCACAATGGTGATATAAGAGAGTGATGCCGATGCCCGGGGGGGCCCCATCGAACCGACAACACAAGGTGTGATTCGCCTGGCCACGTTGAACCTGTTTAACTACCTGGCACCACCGGGGGCGTTCTATGACCCCCACAACATCTACACCGAAACACAATGGCAGCAGAAGCAGGCCTGGCTGTCGCGTTATATCGGCAGACTCGAGGCGGACATCATCGGTTTCCAGGAGGTGTTCAGCCCGGAGGCGCTGCAGCGCCAGATGAGCGAGCTGGGCTTCCCCCATTTTGCCGCGGTGCAGGCGCCGGAGGTTGAAGACGCCTTTATCCATCGTCGCCCTCCGGTGGCCCTGGCCAGTCGATTCCCCATCGATGAGGTGGCACCTGTGGTGCCCTGCAATCATGCCTTGGCGGCAATGGGCCTGACGGGTTTTACCTTCAGCCGGTCGCCGTTGCGCGCCCGGATCCGGGTGCCGGGCTTTGGGCCGCTGCTAATCTACGTGGTGCATTTAAAGTCTCAGCGGGCAGAACTGCTGGGTGAGGAGGGGGAGGGCGCCAAAGATGGTCGGTGGCCACTTTGGCTCGCGCCCAAGCTCAGTGGTTGGCTTGCGGCCCGTCAGCGGACTGCGGAGGCGGCCTTAGTGGTGGCAGACCGAAACCGGCAGGATCTGGATCTGCCCTGCGTGGTGATGGGGGATTTTAACGATGGTCCCGACTCCGAAGCGCTCTCTTTGTTCCAAGCGGCCAAACGGGCTCCCTTGCCACTTGCGGCGCAGGGATTGTCGGAAAGTGTGCAGCGCAACCTGCTGCAGAGACTCGCTCTGCAGGATGCGTATGCCCTGGCGCTGCGACCGATGCCCAGGCCCTACACCCATTTCTGGGGGCCGGTGGGCAGCACTCTGGATCATCTGCTGCTCTCCTGCGCTTTCGATCCCGCTTATGGCCAGAGCCTTGGGCAGGTGGATTGGGTGACGACCCTGGATGATCACCTTTTGCGTAATGACGCCGAGGGGGACAAGCAGTGCTCAGATCATGCGGCGGTGATGGCGCAGATCTCAATCCGTTGCTGAGTTCTTTAGTTCGGAAGTCTCGGGTGTGAGGGCGCCCCGGTGCCGGGCCGATCAGTGAGTGGAGGACTCCTGGATCTGACCGACCGTCAGCACCGGGGCGGCATCGAGCTCTTCGGCATCCATCATCGATGCGATCCGCTCGACGGAGGAGAGCAGCAGGGTTTGCTCCCAGGGTTCCAGCGTCTGGTAGCGCTGGATAAAGTGCTCCTGCAGGGGCTGTGGGGCGCTGTCGAGCAGTGCCTTTCCTTCATCGCTGAGAAACAGTTGAACCCTGCGTTTGTCAGCAGTATCTCGTACACGCTGCACCAAGCCGCGACTCTCCAGGCGGTCGATGATGGAGGTCACAGTGGCGGGGCTCAGATTCACCGCGCTGGCCACCTGACGGGCGATGGCCCCATCGAGTTGAGCGATCTGTTTCATCACCAGTAACTGTGGACCGGTGAGACCCGCGTCCTTGCTCAGCTTGCGGCTGTACAGGTCGATGGCGCGGATCACCTTGCGCAGTGAGATCAGCAGCTGTTCATGTTTTTCCATAAGGCTCCCCCGGTCTGTGGTGACAGGGCCCCTGGGTCGTGATTGTGCTGGCTCCCGCAGGGGGGCCGGTGGGGCCATGTTCAATAAGGCAAGCCAATGATCCTACTATGTATCGTCTTAGCATGATACGGCCCTGCGTCGGCTTTCCCAGCCCAGAGTCAGGGCAAAGACCAGCAGGCCGGTCAGGATCCCCACCATCCCTTCGTAAAGGGCGTTGTGCAGTCCCAAATAGCGCCACGCCAGGGCCGCGAGCACGCCGCCAAACAGGGTGAGCAGAGCTTGTGACTGGGTTGGTTGCTGACCCCAAACCCAGAGCAGCAGCAGCGGGGCAAAGGCAGAAGCCAGGGTGGACCAGGAGAAGATCACCATGGTGAAGACACTCTGGTTGAAACCCAGGGCCAGGGCGAGGGCCAGCAGGGTGATGGCAAAGGTGGCCCCCCGCAACTGCCATCGCTTTTTCTTCGGTGTCGGCATCAGGTCATGGGTCAGCGCCGCGGAGCAGGCCAGCACCAGCGAGTCAGCGGTAGAGATGGTGGCGGCGAAGATCCCGGCCAGAATGAGACCCACCAGGGGAGCGGGGAGGAGATCCCGAGCCATCATCGGCAACGCCAGCTCCGCATCAAAACTGGCGGGATCCGCCAGCAGCACGCGGCTAAGCAGGCCGACGCCGGTGGCTGCGCTGTAGAACAGCAGAAACCAGAGGTAGTACCAGAGGCGAACGCGCACCAGCTGATCTGCCCGCTGCAGCGTCATGAAGCGTACCATCACGTGGGGCTGACCCATGACGCTGAGTCCGGCAAAGAGCCAACTGACGGCGAAGGCGATACCACCGGCCAGACCGGGAAAGGCGAGCTCTTCCGGCGTCCAGTTCGTAAAGCCCGGCACCTCCCGCATCGCCTGCAAGGCCCCTTCTGGGCCGCCCATCTCGGTGGTGGCGACCCACAGCAGCAGTCCCATGGCGACCATCATCACGATGGACTGGGCCGCGTCGGTCCAGATGGACGCACGGATCCCGCCGGCCAGGCAGTAGATCACCACCAGGGTGGCGCCCATGAAGGCGCCGGCATAGTGGGGCCACTCCAGAAGCACCTGCAGCGCCTTACTGCCGGCCAGCAGCTGCGCGGCAGCATAGGTGGTCAGGAAGAGTAAGCTCAGCAGTGCGATGCTGCGACGCAGGGCAGGGCGATCTGTCCCGTCCCAACTGGCCAGAAGACCGGCATAACTTACGGCACCGGTCTGCTCGGTGGCTTCGCGCAGGCGCCGGTGCACCAGCAGGGAGGCGATAAGATCCCCGGTGATCCAGCCAAACATCAGCCACAGGGCACTGAATCCCGCCACGTAGGTGTAACCGATGACCCCGATGAACATGTAGCCGCTGTTGTTGGTGGCAACGGCGGAAAGGCCCACCAGCCAGGGCGGCACGCTTCGGCTGGCCAGGTAGTAGTCGCTGGCGGTGCCACGGCTCTTCAGGTAGGAGAGCAGGCCGACAATAAGAAAGCCGGCCATAAACAGGAAAAAACTGGTACTGATGGTCACGAAGCCTCCGTGCCGGGCGAGCTCAGGTTTTCAGCGATTTGATTCAACTGGCCACCCTGTTCCAATGGTTTGAGCTGGGGGTCTTTGCGGGCGGAATCCAGGTACTCCGGAGAGAGGGTGATCGCCTGTTCCAGGTAGCGACTGGCGTCGTCCAGTTGCTTCAGGCAAGCACAGGCGCAGGCGAGTTGGTAGAGCGCATGGGCGTTATCCGGCACCTGCTGCAGAGCCTGGTGGCAGAGGTTGGCGGCCCACTTAGGCTCACCCAGTTCCAGCACCGCATCGGCCTTGTAGGAGAGCGCTTCCACATCGTCCGGGCGCAGCTTGAGGATCTGATCGTAGACCGCGATTTTCGCCTCTTCGCTGAACTCCTGGCTCGCCCGCAGCCAGAGGGCGTGAACCTCGTTGGTCTGCTCCAGCGCTTCGGCGTTGGCGGTGATCAACACCTCCTTGGCGGAGAGTTGCTCCTCGACAGAGTTGAGGCGCTTCTCATAGCGGCTGATCAACTTGGTGACCTCCTGATCGGTCAGCACCAGCGCTTTCTCTTTGATGTCGCGGATGGAGGTCCAGCCCACCAGCACCAGCAGCGAGGAGACGCCCGCTACCAGGTAGAAAAAGTAGGTGACGGTATCCGTCGCGTAGGTCACCGAGTGGTTGGCCAGGCGAAGTTCCCGCTCGTTGAGGGTGGAGAGAAACTCCGCCCGTTGCCCCTGCAACTCGGTGCGCAGCGATTTCACCTCGTCGATCAGATAGCGCTCGATGAAGGGGGTGTAGAGCGGAGCCTCCAGCGTCTCGACACGCTGCTCTAGGCGATGCTGCGCCTCGGCTTGTATCGCGTCTTCAGGAGCCTCTGACGGAGCCTCTGCCGGGGGCTCGTTGGCCAAAGCCCCGGCAGAGGTGGTGAGGAGCAGTAGGGTCAGTAACAAAATTTTAGGCAGCACAGATCGCGTACTCATGGTTGTGGGGCTCGATCAGGCAGCGGTGCAGCGCCTTGACCGCTTCGGCGTACTCTTTGTCGTCGATGACGAAGCGGATCTCCACCTGGCGCATGGTCTGCTGCAGCGCCACGACGCCGATGTCGTGTTCGGCCAGGGCGGATACCGAACGGGAGAGGACACCGGGGATGGTCATGTCGCTGCCGATGGCAGAAACGATGCACACCTTGCGGGTGCTGAACTCCGCACCGGGGAAGTGCTGTTGCAGTCCCTCCACCACGCGGCGAACCTTCTTCAGCCCGGCATCCACATAGTGGGTGATGCTGTTGGCATTGAGGTCTTTGCCCAGAACCCGAACCTTGAACTGCTCCAGAATGGCCTGGATCTGCGGCTCGATGGAGCGCTCGCCCGCCATGTCCTGGTCAAAAAGCTCGATCGCCACCACGTTCTGACGCCCAGCGATGATCTCCACACAGGGCTCCTGGGAGACGTAATCGGTATCGATCAGCGTGCCGCTGTGGTCCGGTTCGAAGGTGTTCTTGACCCGGATCGGGATCCCCTGTTTGCGCAGCCCCTTGGCAGCTCGCGGGTGGATCGCCTCCATCCCCAGATTGGCCAGTTGATCCGCCACATCGTAGTTGGTGCGGCCGATGGGCACCGCCTCATCGACACCCACGATGTTGGGATCGGCGCTGCTGAGGTGGTACTCCTTGTGGATGATCGCCTCACGTGCCCCGGTCAGGCTGGCGATGCGGCTGAAGGTCATCTCCGAATAGCCCCGGTCAAAGGTGTTCATCAACCCCTCCTGGCATTGGGCGTAGCCGGTGACGATCGGCAGCTCCTTGCCGGGATCGATTTCGGCAAACGCCTGGGTGATTTTGTCATCCAGGGGTTGCAGATCCGCATCGCGCCAGCCGGTGAGGTCGATAAAGCGGGCGTTGACCCCCTCCGCCTGCAGCAGCAGTGCCAGGTTGAAGGCGCTGTGCGCTTCCCCCAGGGAGGCGAGCAACTCGCGAACAGTTTGCAGCTGCCCGGAGAGGTTGAAATGGCCGTAGGAGGTCAGGCGCAGCAGATCCGTCATACAGCTGCGTGCCCCCTCTATCCGTTCGGTGATGAACTGGTCGGCCTGTGCTTGCAGGGAGGGATCGGTAAAGAGCCGGTCGTTGATCGCCTGCATGGCATCTCCGGCCTTGGCCAGTGCTCCCACCCAGGACCAGTGGTTATCATCGGAAGCGAAGTGGGCAAAAACACCGGGCTCACCGGTTTTTTTGTGCTCCAGCAGGGCATTGGTCACCCCGCCGTAGGCAGAGACAACGAAGATACGGCCATAGAGGGACGCGTCCGGTTGGTTGGGGCGGATGATGTTATTGAGCACGGCCTGGTAGTCACTCATGGAGGTGCCACCGATTTTTTCTACGGTATGACTCATGCGGATCTCTTCTCTCCTTAGATTGGACCTGGGATGGCGAACGGGCGGGGGTCTTTGGATTAAGGGTCAGCCTCCTGAGAGGGAGGCTGACCTATTTCGCCTCTTTTAGGCGGTGACCTCTTCCGCCTCCAGCGGGTAGACGCCATCGGCGTCGTGCGTTTCTTTGCCGTTGAGGGCGGGGTTGAAAACGCAGGCGAACTGGATGTCGCTCTTGGCCCGGAGCAGGTGCTTGTCGTGCTTATCGAGGATGTAGATGGTGCCCGGCTTAATGGGGTACACCTTGCCATCGTCACAGGTTTCCACCTCTCCTTCGCCGCTGATGCAGTAGACCGACTCCAGATGGTTCTGATAGTGGATCGGAGTCTCGGTACCGGCGTAGATGGTGGTGATGTGGAAAGAGAAGCCCATGTTGTCGTTTTTCAGCAGCAGGCGGGTGCTCTCCCAGTTGTCGCTGACGATGCGACGTTGGCTCTTATTGGCGTCTTGCAGGTTACGAACGATCATAGTGTCAATCCTTTGCTCAAATGAAATTCAGGATACTTTGCGATTTTCTTGTTCCAGCACGGCATTCACGCTCTGGCTGAGGATGTTGAGTCCCTCCTCCAGCTCCGCCTGGGTGATGGTGAGGCTGCACAGGCACTTGATCACCTCGCCGTCGGCGCCGGAGGTCTCGATGATGAGGCCGCGCTGGAACGCCTCGGCGCAGATCTTGCTTGCCAGATCACCGGAGCGGCTGGCCAGTCCCTGCATCATGCCGCGGCCCTTACGGGTAAAGATCCCGCCGGCGCTGGCATTGATGCTGTCCAGACGTTGGGCCAGCCACTTGGCCTTTTTCTGGATCTCGAACTGGAAGGCACCATCCTGCCAGTAGTGGTTGAGGGCGGCCGTCGCGGTAACAAAGGCGTGGTTGTTGCCCCGGAAGGTGCCGTTGTGCTCACCGGGTTTCCAGCAGTCCAGTTCCGGTTTCATCAGCACCAGGGCAAAGGGCAGGCCGAATCCGGACAGGGACTTGGAGAGGGTGATGATGTCGGGCTCAAAGCCGGTATTTTCGAAACTGAAGAAGTGACCGCTGCGGCCACAGCCAGCTTGAATGTCATCGGCGATCAACAGGATGTCGTGGCGACGACAGATCTTCTGCAGGCGCTGCAGCCAGGTTTTGGTGGCGCAGTTCAGGCCACCCTCACCCTGGATCACCTCCAGCAGAACCGCCGCAGGGTGGTCCAGGCCGGAGCTGCCATCGTCCAGCATCGTCTCAAACAGCGCCAGGCTGTCGACACCCTCGGCATAGCCCTCGTAGGGGAGGCGGGTGATGTTACCCAGGCCCACGCCGGCACCGCCGCGGTGGTGCTGGTTGCCCGTGGCGGCAACGGCACCCAGGGTGCAGCCGTGGAAGCCGTTGGTGAAGGCAACGATGTTGCTGCGACCGGTGACCTTGCGGGCCAGCTTCATCGCGGCTTCAACGGCGTTGGCACCGGTGGGACCAGTAAACTGCAGCTTATAGTTCATCTCCCGGGGCGCCAGGATCAGCGACTGAAAGGTGTCCAGGAACTGCGCCTTTGCCTCGGTGTGCATGTCCAGACCGTGGGCTACGCCATCATTGTTGATGTACTCCAGCAGCGCCTCTTTGAGCACCGGGTTGTTGTGGCCGTAGTTAAGTGTTCCGGCGCCCGCCAGGAAGTCGAGATAGCGCTTGCCCTCCTGATCAAACAGGCAGGCACCCTGGGCGCGACCAAACATTACGGGGAATGAGCGGGCGTAGCTTTGAACGTCGGATTCAAGCTGATCAAACGGAGTCATGAAATCACCTTTTGTTGAGTAAATGGGCCGATACGGAACTGCATCTCGGTCTGATGCTGATCTTGGAAATGGCGTTGCTGGTCGAACTGCACCGATTCCTTACCGTCGCACTCCAGAGTGCGCTGGAGTCGCTTGAACAGTGCCCAGGAGGCGTCGTTATCCGGCGTGATCGTGGTTTCCAGGAAGGAAACGTCACGACAGGCGGGCTTCGCCAGAAGCTGGCACAACATTCGATGCGCCAACCCCTGTCCGCGCGCCTCGGCAGCGACCACCACCTGCCACACAAACAGGGTGTTGGGGCGTTCGGGGATCCGGTAACCGGAGATAAACCCGATCAGGCGGCCGTCCTGGCGGGCGGCAATGGCGGTGTCGGCAAAGTGACTGCACTGCAGCAGGTTGCAGTAAAGCGAGTTGGGATCCAGCGGGGGCGAGTTCTTGACCAGGGCATGCAACTCGACGGCGTCCGTTGCATCAGGGGTGGTGAAGGTGGTGTTTAGACCAGACATCTCTTTCCTTGACGAAGTTCCATTCGTTATCGAATGGCTCAAAATGTTAGGGTTCGTATCATTCGAATGCAACCATAATGTTAATGATCGTGGTGATGGGTGTCACCAGGACGTTGGACGGAAAAGTTTACAATTGGCCGGAAAGGCCTGGTGCAATGGGAATCTTGCGACTTTCCAGTACGTTGAAGTTGCGGTTTGGTCGAGGAGATCTTCTTGAGTTTTCCTCGGGAGAGCGGGGAACGTTTCGTTCGAAAGCGTAATCAAGACGGCATTGGGTGATGCGATCCCTTAAAAATGATACCGGTACGAATCATTCGTTGTGTAACTCAGTGGGTGGCTGGGTATAACTGCAGTGCAGGGGCCGGTTCCGAGGGGCCCCGAAACCGGGGTTGGAAGAGGACGCCAAGGGTTTGGGTGCCGGAGCCGGATGTGGCTCTTTGCTGTTGCCAGAACGGCAGGACTTAGTGGACGAGACTTAGTGGACAGGAATCACGAATCAACGTACCCGTGCAACCGCGAGTATGGAGGCCGTTGAAAAAAGGCGGCCCCGATAGGGCCGCCTGGTGATGCGCTCTTGTACGCCGGGTAACTAAACGCGGCGGGTCGCCCCTCAGGGCAGGATACAGTGAGGGATGAAACGGGAGAGATCCTGGGTGATGCGGCTTTGATCCTCCCGCACCGAGAGGCCAGCCGCTCTCTCTCCAACGACCCAGCTGCCCAGCAGGGCGTGATCGACCTGACCCTGACCATCATCAAAGCGGGGCAGATCGGTAAAGCCCTGGTAGATGGCGCCCTCTTCGCCATACTCCCCTCCGGAGCGTTCAATCACTTTGCCCTGGTCGAGGATCTCGATGTTGGCGCCCTCACGAGAGTAGAGGGGCTTTTTCACCAGCCGCTGCTCATCGCACTGGTCCAGGTGATCGGGGAAGTAGGCGGGCAGCAGGTTGGGGTGGCCGCGATGCCGATACCAGAGCACCGGCAGGATCGCCTTGTTGGAGAGGACCGACTTCCAGGCGGGCTCGAGCCAGCGCACATTGGCCTTGGCCAGATGCTGGGCAAACTCCTCCCGCAACATGAACTCCCAGGGATAGAGTTTGAAACAGGCGCGGATATCCTCGCCATCCGGGCTCACGAACTGATCCTGCTGGCCCAGGCCGATCTGCTCGATGGCGGTGTAGCGGGTGTCGAACCCTGCTTCGGCGGCACAATCCTCCAGGTACTGGACGGTGCCGCGATCCTCGATGCTCTCTTCGCAGCTGGCGAAGTGAAGGGGAACCGGCGGCCACTGGGTTTTGAGCTCGGCGAAGCGGGCGATCAGCGCTTCCTGGATCCCGTTGAACTGGTCGCTGCCGGGGGCCAGGGTGCCATCCTTGAGGCGATCCTCCAGCCACAGCCATTGGAAAAAGGCGGACTCGTAGAGCGAGGTGGGCGTGTCCGCGTTGTACTCCAGGAACTTGGCTGGGCCCGTCCCCGAGTATGCCAGATCCATCCGTCCGTAGAGGCTCGGCTCCCTCAGTCGCCAGGAGGAGGCGATCAGGTCCCAATGGGCTTCGGGAATGGCGAAGCGGCGCAGCAGGTTCTCGTTGTTGACCACCTCATCCACCACCTCCAGGCACATCTGGTGCAACTCTTCGGTGGGGGCTTCGATGTCGTTCTCAATCTGCTTAAGGGTGAACGCGTAGTAGCGGCTTTCGTCCCAATAGGGTTCTCCATACATCGTATGAAAATCAAACCCGTACTCCTGGGCTTGGGCCTGCCAGTGGTCCCGGGGGGTGATCAGGTGACGCTGCATCTAACCCCCGAAACTGCGGCTGGTGGTGCGGCTGCCGGTTCGGCTGGCCTGGGCTTTCTGGGCGGCCATGGTGCCAAACCCCCCGGTCCGGGTGACCCGGGTGGGGGCAGAGGGTTTCTGGAACGCGGAGGGCGCCGCCCGAACCGTACGATCACCGCGATTACCCACGACATCGCCCTTTCCGGTGACGATCTTGTCCTTGATGGGGGAGTTGGGGGCGGAGGAGCTGTAGACGGGGGCCTGGCGCGGGGCACGGCCTCCCATCAGGTTACCCATCATGTACCCCATCATCATCGGCATGAACCAGCCGCCACCGGTTGAGGCCTGGGTGGTTCCGCCGGTTTGGGGATCCATCGGGGCCTGGCTGACGGGGTTCTCCGGAGCCGGCTCACAATTGCCCACCCCGAAGTCCGCTTCACACTGGGCCTGGCCATCGAAGCGGGGCGCGGTGGCCAGGTGGTCCATCTGGGCGGAGCCAAATACCTGGTCGCACAGTTGAGGCTGGTCCGGATAGACCTGTTTGCACTCTGCGGCGTTTCGATAGATCTGCGCCTCCTCCTGTCTCGGGGCCGGTGAACAGCCACTCAGGGCCACCGTAACGGACAGGGCTACGGCAGAGGCGGTGGGCAGGGATTTTCGGAATCGGGCGCGCCGAACGTTACTACTGCGTTTCATGCACTCTCCTAGTAGGTCATGCAGGCGGCGTTGAACAGGCCAACGCTGATATTGATGCTGGCCAGTACCACGGCACCGGCGATCTCATTGTTTTTTATCTTCTCGACGATGCTGGGCAGCACCACGAAGCGGACCAGGGTAAAGGTCAACAGCTGTGCCGCCATGGCGATACCCGCCCAGATCAGGAAATCGTTGTAGGCCACCGAGTTGCTGGCGGCCGCTGCCAGGGCCAGGGTGAAGCCGAGCAGGGCACCGCCGATACTGATGGCCGCGGCGGTGTTTTTCTGTTGCGTCACCAGGGTCCACTCGTCGTACGGGGTCAGCAGGGCGTAGAGGAACTTGAACAATACCATGGCAGCCAGGCCGGTACCGAAGTAGGTAAGAAAGGGCAGCAGGCCCTGCAGTGTCGCGGTCATGATGTGCGCTTCTGATTGAGAAAACTACCGCAAGTTATCGCTGATCAAAGGGTAAATAACAAGGTTCGCTCTATTAACCTGCCTGTTTTTGCACGCTTTCTATCGTTAAGGAGCACGGTTGCCAGCACCTTGGCCTGCTCTTTCGTTGGCAGGCCCGCCTGACAGTGGCGGCGTAGGATGATGGCAGACCCCGGCCGTTAAGGCCATCGCGTTGGTTCGCGACCGGGGCCGAAAAACGCCATGACCGGGCAGAACTAATAACCGGTTGTACCGGATACGGCACGGCAGGGTTTTGCTGTTGCCAAAGAGTGAGTTCGGTTTTGATCTGCGCGAGGCAAAAGGGTAGGGGCCGAGAAAAAGGCGCTCAGAAACAAAAGCAGAGAGGGAAGTCGCGGCAAGGGGAAGGAAAAAGGGGCCTTTCGGCCCCCGGAGTTCTTTGTAAACCGAGCGAAGTTACGCCGCCTTGCTCTTTTCTGCCTCTTCGGGCGTGGTCTTGCGGGCTTGACGATCCAGATCTTTGATCATCTGTCGGGTGCGTTTATTGCTGCTCTTACGATTGGCCATTGGGCGCTCCTTTGCTGACAAAACCAAGTTTTATCATACGCATGCGAATGTTGTTTCGGCAAGGGGAGAAATCGGATGCCCCTGGCTGGCGTGCGCCTGGGATAAAAATCGATTGAGTGAACGGCACAACCACCCGGTGATGGGCATCTCGGTGGGCGGATTCGGCGTCAACCGCCGAGCTGCTCGGCGGATGCCGCTGGGGACGAGATAGGGTGAGATAGGATGAATTGGAGAGAAGCAGGGATTTGAATTACTTAACCGCGACTCTGGCTTGCCTTCAATCATCACAACGATTTTGCCGCGATAAGGGGAATGGCCTAAATTTGGTGTCGGTCCGGAACAGGAGAGTGGCATGTTATCAAGAGAAACGGCAGCGCTGATGCTGGTCGATGTTCAGGGCAAACTGGCCCGCACCATGACCGAGCCGGACCGTCTGATCCAAAACCTGGCGACCCTGATCCAGGGCGCACAGGCGCTGTCGCTGCCCATCTTCTGGATAGAGCAGTATCCCCAGGGGTTGGGGCCCACTCACTCAGAGCTGCAGCGGCTGCTGGATGGGGTTAAACGCTATGAAAAGATGAGTTTCGGCGTCGGCGGTGACCCTGAGCTGATGTCCGATCTGGCCGTCAGCGGCCGCCACCAACTGCTGCTGTGTGGTATTGAAAGCCATGTCTGTGTCTACCAGTCTGCGGCCCAACTGCTTCAGGCGGGGTTCGAGGTGGATGTGGTGGTTGACGGAGTGGATGCCCGCACCCCGCTGAATCGCCGGCTCGGCCTGGAGCGGATGCAGCGCCTCGGGGCCCATCTCACCTCGGTGGAGATGGCGCTGTTTGAGCTGACCGAACGCTGCGATGACCCGGCCTTTAAGAGCATCCTGTCGCTGGTGAAGTGAGCGGTTTCTCGCTGCGAGCAAAATAAAAAAGTGAAAAAATATCGAGATAATAAAAGGCGGCTCATATGAGCCGCCTTTGGGTTATCCCGGTTTTGTCTTAGTTACAGACGGCACCTGGAATGTTGTTGTTGTAGTCATCCAGTTGACCGGCAAGGGTGTTGAGCAGGGCACCCAACGCACCACCATCCTTGTCTTTGCCTTTGCCAAAGCAGGCGTCGCCTTTGAACTTGGCGTCCTCCAGCGCCTGGTGTGTCGCGTTCTGGAGTGTGGTTAGTTCCCCACAGCCGGCGCCGGCAACGGCGTTCAGTTCGGACGCCAGGAGCTGTGAGCCCGCATTGAAGCAGGGATCGCTGGCTTGTTTATGACCACTGGTATCCCGTTTATCCAGTACCAAAACCGCGCTTTCACAGTCGGTGACCGCATAGCCATATTGGTCTTGGTCATCGATCCCCAGGAAGATAGTGCCACCGGCCGCTGCCAGGGTCTCATCCAGTACAGGATCCTGGTTGCCTTTGCCGTCACAGCCGGTCCAGTTCTTCCAGAAGCCGATGGTGCGGGCGTCACCTTCTGGGGGCGGGGTATTATCCACCGTGAAGGATCGACTCTCGCCGGCCGACAGGGTGAAGTTGACACAGTAGGTACTGTTATCCGCCTCAGGGCTCTGAGAGTTAGGCACGAAGTAGTTCATGATGCTGGTCGTCCAGCCCGGCAGCACGCCGGTTTCACAGAACTGGTAGTCACCAGGCAACAACTTGGCCACCCCTCCTACATCCTCGCAATCCGGCTCGCCGGCGAAACACGCGAAGTCCACCTCGGTGTAGACCGTTGTCGTGGTGGTCGCTTTGGCGATGACAGTGCCGTCACTGCTGGTGCTGGCCCCCTTGCGGATCTCGAAGTGGAAATCCATCGACGGGGCGCCGTTGCGCTCTGTCTTGGTGACGTCAACCATGGCACGCTCCACGTTGGTGAAGGTACAGGTGACGGTTTCACCCGGGTCCACATTGAAGGTCGCGGTGGCGGTTCCTAGGTTGCCACTGCTGGCACCGGCACTCCCTACGACGGCCTCCTGGCAACTGATGTCGGTCAGATCCCAACCGGCGACCTCCGTTTCTGTGACGGTGTACTGACCGGGGGGCACTTCCAGCTCCAGGGTCTCGTTATGGCCAAGGTTACCCACCAACGCACCGCCAAAGGCGAATTCCTGCGTTGAGGTGGTCGGCTCTGTCAGTTTCTTAACCACGATCTTGCCGTTTTGGATGTTGGTGATGGTGCATTGGAAGGTACACCCGAGCTGCGCCAGATAGGCGACGCTGAATATGCACGCATCTTCGCCCTGTGTTGTCTTGTTCAGGCTGGTATCAAAACAGCCCGAAACCACCAGGGTTTCCAGCGCTTTCTGTTGAACCCAGCCGGCTTTTTCTGTTTCGGTGATCTTGTACTGCCCCTCATCGGCACCGGCAGCGAACACTCCGCCACTGAGGTCGAATGACGCGAAGTTATCGTTACTGCCAACGGAGAGCGTATCATCCTCGGCGGTACTTGCACCTCCACCCGGTAGCGAATAGTCAAGCAGGAAGTCCCAGGAGAGTGCACTGGGGTCCAGTACCGGCAAAGTGACTTTGCGCCCTTGGATATCGGCAAAGAAGTTAGCCGCGGGTTGGTTGGTGAAGGCCACGGTCTTGCTGCAACTCTCCGGGCCGTTGGCAACGAGCGACACCATTTTCGGGTTGGCTCCTTGCGCATTCCAGCCGTTAGCGGCCTGCTCGGTGACGGTGTAGTCGCCGGGAGGTAGGTTCTCGATCAGGGCTTCGCCGTACGTGCTGCCTCCAGGGATGGTGATGGTTTTGCTGGCAACCTGCTGCCCGCTACTGTCCTTGACGGTAAACACCCAGTCGGTGTCGGAACTGATGGAGATGGTCAATGTTTTGGTGATCTTAAGATCGATCTTGGGATCCGTGGTGAAGTCCGTTTTCGCCGAGGCATCTACGGTGACATTCTCCGCCAATTTGATACTGGCGGTGTCCTCCAGGGTTCCATCCACATCCCGACCTTTCTCCACGCTGACGGTCTTGGTGAAGGTGATGGTGGCACTGTCGCTCAAGGCAACGGACTGCCAGGTGACCGGACCATTGGTGCTGTTGGTTGGGGTGTAGTCCAGGAAACTGCCGCTGGCACCGGTGGGGTCATCGGTGTAGAAGTCATAGTAGTCCGCACCGGCACTGATCTTCTCGACGTCCGTCACGACCACTTGCTGATTTACTGTGTCACCGGGGGCGATGTCGCCGTTGGGCAGGCTGTACTCGGCGGCAAGAGTGCCCGCAACGATGGCACCTCCGCCCAAGATATCATCGACTTCAATAATGCAGCTGAGCTCATTACGAATATCCCGGGTACCGGCGGCCAATTCATGTTCGATTTCCGGGCTCACCATGCTGCCGGCGGCAACTTCGAACTCGTAACCGGACACGGTAGCGACCAGGATCTCTCCCTGTGCATCGTTGGGTTCATCGCCATAGACCTTGTCTTCGCAGGTGTAATACACGGTGCGACTGGAGGGGTTGGTGGCGGAGATGACGGTTGTGGCGGTGAGGGAGTCGGCCTGGGTTTCGCCCTTGGTGAGCTTAATTTCGACGCTCACGTCCTTGCTCAGTTCACTGTCTTCGAGGTCACAGGTATTGCCAAAGCCAAAACTGACCGGATCGGCGGATTTACTCAATGACCACTTGATGGTGCTGTCCTCCACGGCACTCATGGTTTTGCTGAGCACCTGCGGCTGAACGTCCGAGGGGATGGGGATACTCTGATCTCCCGTACCCGCGACCACGAAGGCCCGGTTGCTGGAACCGCTGATGAGGCTGGATCCGATCGCCAGGCGGAAGGTGGTGTCGATCACGCATACCGTATCGGGGTCTTGGGTGATCTCCACAACCTGAACCACCTGGTTGTAGGCACCACCGATACCAAAATCGCCGATCTGGTTGGGACCTTCCTCAGTCACAACACAACTTGCGTCGGAAAGCTCTTCGACCAGGCCTAACACGGTAATCCGGTCGTAGCCGATCTCAAGGTTGGTGGGATCCATGACGATCTTGTTGTCGCCACCTATCACAATTTTGTAGGTTTCTGCACTGGCGGCGCCGGAGGAGTCTGTCCCGATTCGGTGAGGTACCTCATCGAGTTCTTCCCACTGCTTGCCGAGGTTCCCGTCGGTGTAGGAGTCCCCGGTATCCGGCCAACCGGGATCGGTTAGGTAGTCGTTGTCACAGTAGAAGACACCATTGCCTGGGTCGTAGGTCGTTTCGGTGCTCTTGTCGAGGTTACAACCCTCGAAATCGAAGCTGTAGGCGTTGCTCGGGGCGTCTGCTACAGGGTCATACCCCGCAATGGGATCGACGGCGTGGACACCGAAGCTCATCAACGCGCCCAAAGTCAGTGAGGTGCCAAGCACCAGAGCGCGAAGAGGATGACATCGGGAGGTCGTAATGGTGGGCTGGCAGGCTGTGGAGCAAGAGCTCCCACCTACCAGCGGCGTTTTGACTGGACTGCTTTTCATCGTTTCTACTCCTGACAAAACCAGTAAGAAGTCCTGCAACGGGATCGATGCGGGTCATGAATTTGATGACAGCAAACGCGTTTAGCCGCGACCGGAAAAAGGTCGTGTCTGAGGATGAGAATCGGGGACGCATTCGCTACGGAAACTGTATGTCGGGACGGGAGAGATATCTCTGAGTAAGAGGGACTAGGCAAAATTACTTACATTTGTCTAACGCATTGTTTTATATGTGATAAATCCCAGTGGTTCTGGCTGTGACGTGCGTTTCAAGACGGTGCTGTGAGTGCCATTGCAGGGCGCGCTGCTATGAACACCGTTGTAAAACTGGGGTCAACCAAGATCCGGGCGCTGTATTTGCAGCAGACGACTCAGTTGGGTGCGCCGGTGGATCCCGAGTTTGTGAAACACCGAGGCCAGGTGGGTATGGACGGTGCGCTCGCTGATGGTCAGCTGTTTGGCGATCTCCTTGTTACTGAATCCTTTCACCACATTCTCGCTGATCTCCCGCTCCCGCTCTGTCAGGCACTCCCAAAGGCTCGGCGCTTTGCCCGTTTCAGGGGGTTTTGACTCTGGGTTCAGGGCCAGTTTCAGCATCTCACTGGCGAGGCTGCGGGGTAGCCAGAGCTCCCCGTTGGCCAGGGACGCTGCCAGCCGGTTCAGATCCCGCTGGCGCTCATAGCCCCCGAGCCAGCCATAAAAGTTGTGCCCGATAAGCCGGTTGAGCACAGTCATTCTGGGCTGGTGGCCAAGCAACATCAGGCGGGTCTTAGCGGGGAGTAGCAGGACGAGGCACTCGAGCTGCTGCTGGGGAAGGGCGTCGTCCTGGATGATCAGAAGATCGAACTCTTGGCTAAGAAGCGGGTCGCCATGGGAGAGGTGCTGGCACCCCATTGGAGGTTTTAGTTGGAACAGGGGGTGTTCCTTGAGGGCGAAGAAAAGGGGCATCGAACGCTTGGCCGTTTCGACGGCCCAACCTGTAACAAAGATCATACCGCTGTCCTGTAACCGGCGTTGTGCCAAATTATAGAAGACAGCGTGGCCCCGGTTTGACCTGGAGTGAAGCGGGACTAGGGCGCAGAGATGCGATAGCAGTAGCGCTCAAGCAGGCCCGGCAGTTGGGCCAAGATGGTGGGTTTGAGGGCGATCTCCACCTCGGACAACTGGGCTGCCAAGGCCTCCGCATCGAGCTGTGATAGGCTCGGCACGGCGATGGGGGCGTAGCTGAGGTGCCAGGGTTCCGGTTTGACGCCACCGAGGTCCGCCCGGTAGGGCCGGTAGAAGCCGTAGTCCGCCATATTCTGCTCCAACCATTCGCTGAGCTCATGGCAGGGGCCGCCTGAGTCATACTCCCAGGGCTCCAGACGGAGGTCATCCCGGCTCAGGGCGCTGGCATCAAAGATATCGAGGTCCGTGCCCCAATGATGGCGGGAGGTGCCGGGCAGGGCAGACCAGGCGAGGATGGCGTCGAGAATATCCGCATCGCTCATCAGGGTGACATCGCAGGGGCGCTGGTGGGCATCCATCAGGGGCCGGGCGCCCCGGGCTTTGCCGTTGAAAATCGCCAACTGGCGCTCGAAGGAGCGCCATCCTGAGGCTATCTCTAACTGGAAGCCGGCTTGTCCGGCTCCCTCGCACAGCGCTTCGAACGCCCGGGCGGTGCGTCGCTCCAACCTCTGTCCCTGACAGCTGACCAGGTGGTCATCACTTAAGCCAAGCAGCGCATCCCCTTTTAACACAACAGCTTCTCCATGATGCGCTGGTAACAGAGCGCCAGCTGTTCCAGGTCCGCGATGCGAA
Organism: Ferrimonas gelatinilytica; assembly: GCF_039544205.1. Classification (NCBI taxonomy): domain Bacteria; kingdom Pseudomonadati; phylum Pseudomonadota; class Gammaproteobacteria; order Alteromonadales; family Ferrimonadaceae; genus Ferrimonas; species Ferrimonas gelatinilytica. The sequence goes on from NZ_BAABLF010000006.1 coordinate 326,204, forward strand.
CGCACTCGTTCACCTTGTGGATGGTGGCGTTACAGGGGCCAAGTTCGACCACCTGGGCTCCGGTGGGGGCGATGAAACGCCCGTCGGAGGTGCCGCCACTGGTTTGGGGATCCGTCTGCCGCCCGGTGATCTCGGCGATCGCCTCACAGGTGGCGGTGAGCAGCTCCCCCTCGCCGGTCAGGAAGGGCTCACCGTTGAGGATCCAGTCCAGGTCATACTCCAATCCGTGGCGATCCAACACCTCCATCACCCTCACCTTCAGGGTATTGGCATGGCTTTCGGTGCAGAAGCGGAAGTTGAACTGTACCTCCAGGGTGCCGGGGATCACGTTGGAGGCCCCGGTGCCGGCGGAGATATTGGCGATCTGAAAACTGGTGGGGGGGAAGTAGTCGTTACCCTGATCCCAAACCGTCTGCGCCAGTTCCGCCAGGGCGGGCGCCGCGCGGTGAACCGGGTTGTCCGCCAGGTGGGGGTAGGCGACGTGGCCCTGCACCCCCTTGACGGTGAGGTTACCGGTAAGGCTACCCCGGCGGCCGTTCTTCACCACATCGCCAAGCAACTTGGTGCTGGAGGGTTCACCGACGATGCACCAGTCAATCTTCTCCTGGCGCGCCTCCAGAGTCTCGATCACCTTGACGGTGCCGTTGATGAAAGGGCCCTCCTCGTCAGAGGTGATCAAGAAGGCGATGCTGCCGGCGTGCTCCGGGTGGTCTTCAAGAAAGCGGCGGGTGGCCACCAGGGCGGCGGCGAGGGAGCCTTTCATATCGGCGGCGCCGCGCCCATGGAGCATGCCGTCGATGATGGTGGGCTCGAAGGGGGGCGTTTTCCAGAGCCCCTCATCGCCGGTAGGCACCACATCGGTGTGCCCGGCGAAACAGAACAGCGGCCCCTGCTGGCCCCGGCGTGCCCAGAGGTTGGTGGTGTCATGAAACACCATGGATTCAATTTCAAAGCCCAGAGGGGCCAGGTAGTCCGCCATCAGGGTCTGGCAGCCTGCATCCTCGGGAGTCACGGAGCGGCGTTGGATCAGGTCACAGGCCAGTTCGAGCAGTTCGCTATCGGCAACAGCCGATGTTTGGGATTCACTGGCCATACTGGGTGATCCAGCGATCGTAGTCGGCGGCCTTGAAGCCCACCAGGATATGGTTGCCGGCGGCGAGCACCGGGCGCTTTATCAGTGTCGGATGGGCCAGTATGAGGGCTTTAGCCTTCTCGTTATCCATATCGGCCTTGTCGCTGTCATCCAGGGTACGCCAGGTGGTGGAGCGGGTGTTAAGCAGCACCTTGTGTCCCACCTTGGCCAGCCAGGACGCCACCAGATCCGCTTCCAGTCCGTCGCTACGGAAGTCGTGAAAGTCATGCTTCCACTGCTGTTGTTCCAGATACTTACGTGCTTTTTTTACCGTGTCGCAACTCTTGATGCCATAGAGGATCATTCGACGCTGTCCCTGTTTTCGGAATGTGTCGGGCATTGTTGCATTGGCGCTGCGTTGGCTGCAAGGCCGTACTTTGGATAGCTGGGGGAGGGAAGAAAAGGGGCTCCTGCGTGCTGGCTTTTGAGCCCTGAATCAGGAGTTAGAGCTCGACCCGAAGGATCCGCGTTTGGCCGGCGATCACCTCGCCCTCATCCTTCTCCATCGAAGCGACATCTTCCATGTTGGCGATCACCACCGGGGTGAGCAGGCTCTTGGCGTGCTCTTTGAGATAGTCGAGATCGAACTCCAGGATGGGGTCGCCGGCTTTGACCTGTTGACCCTCCTGGGCCAGACGGCGAAAGCCCGCACCACCCAGTTCCACGGTATCGATGCCGAAGTGGACGAAGAGTTCCAGTCCCAGGGGGGACTCCAGTGAGAAGGCGTGGTTGGCATCAAAGAGACGGCCTATGGTGCCGTCGATGGGCGCCAACACCTGGCTGCCCTGGGGATCGATGGCGATGCCGTCACCGACGATCTTCTCGGAGAAGACCACGTCGGGAACGTCTTCGATGGCGACGATCCGCCCGGAAACCGGTGCGAGGATATCCACCCCATCCACCGGGGTTTCCCGGTTGGCCACTATCCTACGCAATCTACTGAGAAAACCCATTTACATGCCTTTGTATTTTTAAGATGGTGGCGCGAAATTTGATCCAATGGTAGCTGATAATCCCGCAGCGAGACAATCATTTAACAGCGTATTGAGCTGTTCGCAGGTGTCACATTCCAGCGCCTTTTCAAGCAGTTTCCGGCCCTGTTGATGCCGGTACTGGTGGATGAGGTGCTTGACTGGGCCGGATTGGCCCGCCGGGATGCTTAACTGCCTGAGGCCCATCGCCAGGAGTAGCCAGATGGCCCGGCTGTCTGCACCGAGATCACCGCACAGGGAGAGGGGCAGTCCATGGCGTAAGCTGGTGCCACAGCAGTAACGGAGGATCCGCAACAGGGGGGGGCTCAGGGCCGGGTAGTGGGGGCTTACCCTGGGGTTGAGCCGGTCGGCGGCGAGGCAGTACTGGGTCAGGTCGTTGCTGCCGATACTGGCAAAGTCCAGGTAGGGGGCGAACAGTTCCAGGCAGCAGGCAGCGGCCGGGGTTTCCACCATCATGCCCAGGGGAAGGTCCGGTGTCATGCGTAGCCGCTGTTTGACCTCATCCAGTACCCGGCGCAAGGCATGGAGCTCTTCGACCAGGCTGACCATCGGCAGCAACAGCTTGACCGGGTACTCCATGGCAAGGCGGACAACTGCTTCGAACTGTGTCTTAAGGTGTTCCGGCTGCTGCAGGCCGAGGCGGATCGCCCGCACCCCAAGGGCGGGGTTGGGCTCCTGGAGTGCCAGTCCCGGTAAATTTTTGTCGGCGCCGAAGTCAAAGCTTCGGATCACCAGTGGCCGCCCCTCCAATTGCCGGGCGATGGCCCGGTAGAGCAGGTATTGCCGCTCGGCACTGGGCCAACCCCCTTCGGCCATGTAGAGAAACTCGGTACGCAGCAGGCCGACCCCGTCCAGGCCCGTCTTGGGGATTAGGGCGGCCTCCTCGTCGCTGCCGATGTTACCAAAGAGCCAGACGCGTTCACCGTCGCCGGTGACCGCCGGTTGGGGCAGCCGTTCGTCAAAGTGTCGCTGCTGTTGCCGCCATCGTGTCATGGCATCGGCAAACAGGGCCTGATCCGACGCCTGGGTCGCCACCGTTAACTGGCCCGCATCGCCATCGAGCAGGACCGGGCCCGCACAGAGACGCTGGCAGGCATCCTCCAGGACAATCCCCGGAAGGCCTGCGCTGCGAAGCAAGATGGCCAGGTGATCTGTGCTGGTGCCCTGGGCCAGTATCAGCCCAGACAGGTGCTGCTTGGGCAGTTGAATAAACTCCGCCGCAGTCAGTTCCGGCACCGCCAGGATGGTGTTCTCGGCGAGGTCTTGCGGCAGGGAAAGGCTCTCTCCGCGACTGCGCCGAGCCATCCGTTGGCCAAGGCTGCGCACGTCGCGGCTGCGTTTGAGCATCTGGGGATCGTCCAGGGTGGCCAGCAGGTCGGCGTGTTCCCCTAAGACCTGGCCGATGGCGCTATGGAGGGCGTCGCCGGCATCGAGCCGATGATGGATCTCAAGGCGCAGCTCCCCATCATCCAGCAGCAGCCGATCCGCCTCAAGCAACTGACGTTCACTGGGGGTCAGGTCCTGACGCAGTAGCAGGGTGTCCAGTGCCGACAACTCCTGCTGCAGGAGGGTGTCCAGATCCAGCTCGGCGGCCTTGGCAGGAGGGGGGCTTTGGCTGTCGCAGGGGTGTAACTGCCCCAGCGCCATGCCGGGACTGATGGGAATGGCGCTGAAGACTTTGGACATGCCGGGGATCCTTGGAGTTAGGTCAGTTCGGCCAGGAGGGTGGCGAGCGTCTCGACCGCCTCATCGCTTTGTGGCCCCTCGGCGCACAACCGGATGGTGGTGCCCTGGCGCAGGTTCAGGGTCTGGAGGCGAAACAGGCTTTTGGCACTGGCACGACGGCCGTCGCTATGGATGGTGATGTCGCAGGGATACTGCTGGGCCGCTTTAACCAAAAGCGCGGCTGGACGGGTGTGAAGCCCGTGGGGTGCCCTGATAGTAACGTCGCGTTGCTGCATGGATTCGGACGGTGGGTTGGGTGGTGGCTTTGGGCGCAAAGGATACTGTTACCCCCACGGCTGGTCAATTCCAAGCCGAAAATGACTCGCTCGTGTTCGTGAGGAAGCGGTGTAAAGGGGAGTGTTCACACAGATAAAGAGAAAGCGGCCATGGGCCGCTTTCTCAAGGCAAGGGTGCAGCAGGGGGTTACTGCACGTTTTCCGCGTCGGTAAAGACGCCGGCGAACAGGGCCGAGGAGAGGTAACGCTCCGCGGCGGAGGGCAGCACTACGACGATGGTCTTGTCTTTGAGCTCCGGCTTGGCGGCCAGCAATTTATTGACCGCGACCACGGCGGCTCCGGAGCTTATCCCGGCGAGGATCCCCTCTTCATCCATGAGTCGACGTGCCATGGCGATCGACTCGTCGTTACCCACGGTGATCGCCTCATCCACCATCTCCAGGTCCAGGTTGCCGGGGATAAAGCCGGCACCGATCCCCTGGATCTTGTGGGGGCCAGGAGTGAGCTCCTCACCCCGAAGGGCCTGGCTGATTACCGGCGAGTCCTCAGGTTCCACGGCAACGGTGTGGATCGCTTTCCCTTTGGTCAGTTTCAGGTAGCGGCTGGTGCCGGTGAGGGTACCACCGGTGCCCACGCCGGCGACGAAGACATCGATGGCACCGTCGGTGTCGTTCCAGATCTCCGGCCCGGTGGTTTTTTCATGGATCTCTACGTTGGCCGGGTTCTCGAACTGCTGCAACAGGACGTAGCGGTCCGGATTACTGGCGCGGATCTCTTCCGCTTTAGCCACGGCGCCTTTCATCCCCTTTGCACCCTCGGTCAGCACCAGGTTTGCGCCCAGGGCCTTGAGCAGTTTACGACGTTCCAGGCTCATGGTGTTGGGCATGGTCAGGGTGATGGGGTAGCCCCGGGAGGCGGCAACAAACGCCAGGGCGATGCCGGTGTTGCCGGAGGTCGGCTCGATGATCTCTTTACCTTCGCCCAGAGTTCCGCGTTTCTCTGCGTCCCAGATCATGTTGGCGCCCAGCCGGCATTTCACGCTGAAGGAGGGGTTGCGTGCCTCGATCTTGGCCAGCACATTGGTGCCCTCGGTGACCCGGTTCAGTCGAACCAGGGGGGTGTTACCGATAGAGAGAGAGTTGTCATCGTAAATCTTTGCCATAGCTGCTGTTTCCTTCGCTGTAGACGGGCTAACTGATGTTAGCTTATCCGCTGTGCTCGATGGGGGAAGTGACGTTTCAGCATTCCTTATGCCCAATCGTAATTAGCGGCCGTGTATTTGGAATAACGTTGCAAGTGTGGCCGGTGGTTGGGACCAGGCGATTGATAGATATGAGAAAGTTGATCGAATCCATTTTAAGCAGCGCACCGCTTTTTTTTCAGCGGATGACCCCTTTACCCCGATAATGGCAGGCGAGCGCTCTCTTCTTGGACTCGGCGACAGTCTCTGCGGGTTAAAAAAGGGGCGGCAGAGGGGGCGCAAAAGAAGGGAATTGGTGAAGTTGTGCCCAAACGCACGAAAAGAGGCGGATCGGCGCTTGACCCCTTGGGGGGCAGGACGTAAAGTTACGCCCGCTGACACGGCAGAGTGTCTCAGCAAAAAATTGGTCAGGTGTCCGAGTGGCTGAAGGAGCACGCCTGGAAAGTGTGTATACGGCAACGTATCGAGAGTTCGAATCTCTCCCTGACCGCCATACAGTACAAAACCCACCCTCGAGGTGGGTTTTGTCGTTTCTGCGCCCGGGCATTCTCTTGTGGGGTATTTGCCCGCTGACTGCTTCCGGGTTCGGCCACGTCAACCGGCGGGGGTCAACACGCCGGCGACGGGTGGAGCTCCTGAGCGTTACGGCAGATCGTCAAAGCGCCCATGTACCTCCCGGTACTGGTCCACCCAGAGTGCGGTGGCCCCGCAGATCGCAACGGGCATCAGGACCAGGTTGAGCAGTGGGATCATCGCCATCACGGCGGCACTGGCGCCGAAACTGAAGCTGCGCCAGCGCTGCATCGATAGGGCATCGCGCATTCGGCTGAAGGGCACCTTGTGGTTATCAAACGGGTAATCCAGGTACTGCACCGAGAGCATCCAGGCGGTAAAGCAGAACCAGATCACGGCGCCGATCCCCGGCACGAACAGCAGGATCAGGCCAAACAGCAGCGCCCGGGGCAGGTAGTACATCAATTTGGTCCACTCCCGTCCAATCAGCCTCGGTGTGTCCTTGATCAGGTCGATTACGCCGCCGGTATCCAGCGCCTGGCCCGTTAATTTTTTCTCCACCTGCTCCGCCAGCAGGCCGTTAAAGGGGGCGGCGATGAAGTTCATGATGGCGCTGAAAAGGAAGGACGCGCTGATCAGCACGGTCACCACCGCCAGGGGCCAGAGCACCACATCCAGCCATCCCAGAAACTCCGGCAGCCAGGCCACCACTTGCTCGATCCAGACGCCCATACGCTGAAACAGCCAGTAAAAGGCAAACGAAAACAGCAGCAGGTTGATCCCCAGGGGAAGCGCAACGAATCGGCGCAGCCCCGGTTGACGGATCAGTTCAAAGCCCTTGATGAAATACTGCGCGCCGCTGGCGCCTTGAGGAAAAACCGGTTCTCGCATGATCTCCAACCATAAGGATGAGGGAACTCTCATTGTGTTGTGATCCTCGCCACCGGGTCAACATGACTCGGATTTCAGGCTGTTACAAAACATTGAAGGCTTTGGTAAAGTGGCGGAATTCCCATTCTCAACTGAGATGCCCAGGCCCCTCATGCGGCTGAAACTTATTAAGCTGGCTGGCTTCAAATCTTTTGTCGACCCCACCAAGGTGCCCTTTCCCGATGCCATGACCGCCATTGTCGGGCCCAACGGCTGCGGCAAATCCAACGTGATTGATGCGGTGCGCTGGGTACTGGGGGAGAGCAGCGCCAAAAACCTTCGTGGCGACGCGATGACGGACGTGATCTTCAATGGGTCCACCGGTCGTAAAGCCTCGTCGGTGGCCAGCGTCGAGCTGGTGTTTGACAACAGCGAGGGACGCCTCCAGGGGCAATATGGCAGCTACGCCGAGATCTCGGTGAAACGTCAGGTCAACAGCGACGCCCAGTCCAGTTACTTTCTCAATGGCAGCAAATGCCGCCGCCGTGACATTACCGATCTCTTTGCTGGGACCGGCCTGGGGCCGCGCAGTTACGCCATCATTGAGCAGGGGACGGTTTCCCGGCTGATCGAGTCCAAGCCTCAGGAGCTGAGGGTATTTATCGAGGAGGCGGCGGGGATCTCCCGTTACAAGGAGCGGCGTCGCGAGACGGAGAACCGGATCCGTCACACCCGGGAGAACCTGGAGAGGCTGCAGGATGTGCGCACAGAGTTGGCGGCCCAGATTGAGCGTCTCCATCGTCAGGCGGAAGCCGCGCGTCGTTTTCGTACCCTCAAAGCGGAGGAGCAAACCCTTCAGGGGCAGGTGCTGGCGCTGAAGTGGCGGGAACTGACCGAACAGATCAGTGGACTCGACGGTCGGATTGCCGAGTTGGAGCGTGAAAAGGATCAGCGCCAGGATGCGGTGAGCGGTGATGAAGCTGAGTTGGTGCGGCTGCAACAGCAGAAGAGCGACCTCACCGCCGAACTGGAACAGCAGCGACAGCAATGGATGCAGGGCAGTGCCACGGTGACCCGTCTGGAACAGCAGATTTTGCATACCCGTCAGCAGGCTCAGCAACTGGAGGAGGGGATCCGGCAGCTCCAGTCGGACCAGGGTCAAAGCGAAGCCCAGTTGACCATTCTGATTGAGGAGCAGCAGGCGCTGGAGGCGGAGTTGATTGAGCAGGCACCGCAGACCGAGCAGATGGTGCAGCAGGCGCAGCTCCTGGAGGAGGCGCTGGAGCGGCAGATGGCCCAGTCCGAGCGGTTGGAGCAGAGCCGGGAGCAGCAGCGAGCGAACAAAGAGCAGGCGGAGCGAACGCTCCAGGTTAACCAGGTGGAGCGTGCCGCGATCACGCGTGAGCGCCAACAGATCCAACAGCAACAGGCGCAGTTGCAGGCACAGTCTTCACAGTGGCTCAACGAGTCCGAGGCGAGCGCACGCCGGCAGGTCCTGGTCACGGCTATCACAGAGAGTGAGCAGGCGCTGGCATTTCAACAGCACACCCTTGACCAGACCACCGAAGCGGCTAACGGCCGGGAGCGGGAGCGGGAGGCGACGCAGGCAGAGCGCGCAGCGGGCCAGGAGCAGCAGGCCAAACTGGCGGGGCGGTTGCACTCCCTTGAGACCCTGATCCAGGCGCGGCAACCTGAGTTGCCGGCCCCCTTCGATCGCCTGCCCCGGGCCTGGCAGCAGATCCAGGTGATGCCCGGTTGGGAAGCTGCCCTGGAGCAGGTGCTGGGTGCGCAGGTGCAGGCGGTGATCGGCGCCGATGAACTCCCCCTGCCTGCGGGGCTGTCCCGGCTTGCCCCGGTGCCGGCAGAAGCTGCTTTCCCTCAGGATAATACCCATCGGGCGTGGCCCAGGTTGCTTGAGTGCGTCGACAGCCCCTTTAACCTTGAACCCTGGCTTGGTCATGTCTACTGCGCCGACAGCCTTGAGCTGGCACAACAGCGCCTGGCCCAGTGTGATCCCCACGAGTCGATGGTCCTGTCGGATGGACGCTGGCTGGGGCGGGGCTTTGAGATCGCACCGGGCAGCACGGAGTCGCCGCCACTCACTGCGCTGTTGGCGCAGCAACAGGAGACAGAGGCGCAACTGTCGCAAGTGGTGGCCAGCCTGACCACCGTCGAAAAGCGGTTGCAGGATACGGACCTGGGTTGCGCTAACGACAAGCGGCAGATTGAGCAGCAGCGTAGCGAGCTGCAGCGAATCAAGGAGGAGCTTCGGGATCACCAGGTGACGCTGGCACAGTGGGATCGGGAGTTGACGCGGCAGCGTGAGCAGCGGGCGTTTACCGATGAGCAGCAAGCCGGGTTAGCGGAGCGATTGGAGCTCCTGGCAGAGAAGGAGTGGGAGCTGGATGAGCAGCGCGAAGCCCAATTGCAGCTGCTGGAGCAGGCTCAACAGGTTTTGGCGGATATCGAGCAGCAACGCGAGCAACAGCGTGAAAACCTTAAGCAGCAGCAAGCGCAGCTGAGCGAGGTTAACCGTCAGTTGCAGCAGGGGCAGCTTCGTCAGCAGCAGGTGGAGACCCGGTTGCAGGGGCTGGCTCAGCGACAGGTGCAGGCTCGTGAGGCGGCGCAGGGATGGCAACAACGGCTGGAGCAGTCCCAGCAGAAGCTGGAGGCACTTGCTTATCCGCGGGAGGAGTACGAGGAAGCGTTGGAGCAGGCGCTGGTGCAGCGCGGCGAAATTGAGGCGGTACTGAACGAACAACAGGAAGCTCTGGCGTCGCTGGAGCAGGCCCTGCTGGCACTCAATGAACGGCAGCGGAGGGCACAGGCTGCGGTCAATGAGGTCGCCGAGAAGCTCAACCAGCATCAATTGACCCGGGAGGGGTTGAGGGCACAGGCACAGGGGCAGCGAGATCTGCTCCATGAAGTGCAGATTGACCTGCAGCAGGCCCTGACTACGCTCACCCCTGAGATGGTGCTGAGCCAGTGCAACACTCAGCTGGAGAAGGTACGGGATAGGATCCGCCGCTTGGGCGCGATCAACATGGCGGCCATCGAAGAGTATGATCAGCAACTGGCCCGAAAGCAGTACCTGGATGACCAGGACCGGGATCTGACCGAAGCCCTGGAGATGCTGGAGAGCGCCATTCGTAAGATCGACCGGGAGACCCGCGCCCGTTTCAAGGAGACCTTTGAGCGGGTCAATGCGGATCTGGGTCACCTCTTTCCCAAGGTCTTTGGGGGCGGGAGCGCTTACCTGGCCCTGACCGATGATGACTTGCTGGAGGCGGGCGTCACCATCATGGCGCGGCCGCCAGGCAAGAAAAACAGCACCATCCACCTTCTCTCCGGTGGTGAAAAGGCGCTGACCGCTTTATCATTGGTATTCGCGATTTTTCGCCTTAATCCAGCGCCTTTCTGTATGCTGGATGAGGTGGATGCACCGTTGGACGATGCCAATGTCGGGCGCTTCTGCCGATTGGTTAAGGAGATGTCGGCCACGGTGCAATTTATATACATCAGCCACAACAAGGTCAGCATGGAGATGGCGGATCGCCTCACCGGTGTGACCATGCACGAGCCGGGCGTGTCCCGTATCGTTGCCGTTGATATAGAACAGGCCGCCGCCATGGCTACGGCCGGATAAGTTTTGGGGTAACACCACTATGGATGACATGCGCATCGTCTTTATCGTTGTTGGTCTCTTGGCCATCGTCGGGCTCTGCGTGCACGGCTTCTGGTCGCTGAGAAACAGCAGTCCCGCCCGGAACCGGCGCACCAAGGCGGCCCGCAAGAAGGCGCCGGTCAGCCGAGTGGAGCCTTTGTCTGGAGGCGATGAGGGGGTGGGCCCGGTGCGGGTGACGGCCAAAGATAAACCCGCCTCCCCAATGAAGGCGACGACCACCGAGTCCGCCCCACAGCCCCAGACCCCACTCGCCACGCCGAAGTCCGCACCATCGACCCCCTCAGAACCCGCAGTGCCTTTGCAGCAGAGCTTGCTCGGTGAGGAAGAGTTTCCCGAGGTGAGCAAACCGCGCCCGAGTCGTCCGCGTCCCGCCCGGCGCGAGCCTGAGATGGGCGATGACCCGTTCCAGCTGTCGTTGCCGGAGGAGGAAGAGGAGATCCGCCTCGACTCGACGGCATCGCCTGAGAAGGCGGCGGTGGCACCGAACGCCGGGATCCCCAAGGACGCCGGTGAAGCGGTGGCCGAACAGCTCCGGTCGGTTGAGGAAGAAAAACCCCAGGCTGTCGCCCCGGCAGAGCCGGAGGAGGCGACGCTGCCCCAGGAGCCTGTGGATGTCCTGGTGCTGCATGTGGTGGGGCGCAAGGGCCCGATCCTGGGCGAGGAGCTGCTGCCGAACCTGACGACCATGGGCTACAAGTTCGGCGAGATGGCGATCTTTCATCGTCATCAGCACAGCGCCGGTACCGGTCCTGTCCTGTTCTCATTGGCCAACATGATGCAGCCTGGCACTTTCGACCCGGATAATATGGAGCAGTTCACCACAGAAGGGGTGGCGCTCTTTATGACACTGCCCAGCCATACCGATGCCCGCATCAACTTCTCCATGATGCTGGGCAGTGCCCGTGGCCTGGCGGCACTGCATGACGCCGAGTTGCTGGATGACCAGCGTCAGCCTTGGAGTGACGGGGCGGAAGCCCGCTACCTTGAACGGATCAGGCGGGCAGAATTAAGCCCGGCGTAAGGCCCCAACCCAATTGATGAAGAAGGTCGCCGGCGGCGGCCTTTTTAAGATCCAACCCGATGGATATTCTCATGAGCGACACTGCCCAACAACGTATCGAAGAACTTTCCCAAAGGCTGAACCAGCATAACTATCAGTATTATGTACTCGATAACCCCAGCATTCCCGATGCCGAATACGACCGTTTGATGCGGGAGTTGCAGGCGCTGGAGCAGGCCCACCCGCAGCTTCGCCGTAGCGACTCTCCAACCCAGCGCGTCGGTGGCGCCCCGCTGGGACACTTTGAACCTGTGACCCATCTGCAGCCGATGCTGTCATTGGACAACGCCATGAACGAGGCGGAGTTCAGTGCCTTTCACCAGCGCGCCTCCGAGCGGCTTCAGGAGAGCCAGATCCAGTACTGCGCCGAGCCCAAGTTGGATGGGATCGCCGTCAGCCTGCTCTACCGTGACGGGGTGCTGGAGCGGGCCGCCACTCGCGGTGATGGCACCACCGGCGAGGATATCACCACCAACGTGAAGACCATCAAGGCGGTGCCGTTGCGTCTTAACGGCGAGGATTATCCCGAAGTGATGGAGGTGCGGGGGGAGGCCTTTATGCCCAGCGCCGGCTTTGCCGAGATGAACCAGAAGGCCCAGGCAGCGGGGGAGAAAACCTTCGTTAACCCGCGCAATGCCGCCGCCGGCAGTTTGCGGCAACTGGACAGCCGCATCACCGCCCGTCGCCCCTTGAGCTTTTTCGCCTACGGCGTGGGCAGTGTTGACGCCCCCCGCACCCCGTTGGCAAAGAGTCATTACGATCAGCTGCAGCAGCTCAAGGAGTGGGGCTTACCGGTTTCCCCCCTGGTGGAGCAGGTCGAAGGCGAGGAACAGGCGCTGGCCTACTTTCGCAAGATCGGTGAGCAGCGACCGGAACTGCCCTACGAGATCGATGGCGTGGTGCTCAAGGTCGACCGGCTTGAGCACCAGGCCCGCCTTGGTTTCGTGGCACGGGCACCGCGCTGGGCCATCGCCTGCAAGTTTCCGGCCCAGGAGGAGCTGACACTGCTCAAAGGGGTGGATTTCCAGGTGGGGCGCACCGGCGCGGTAACGCCGGTGGCTCGCTTGGAGCCGGTGTTTGTGGGCGGGGTAACGGTGTCCAATGCGACCCTGCACAACGGCGATGAGATCGCTCGACTTGGCGTGAAAATTGGCGATACCGTGATTGTCCGCCGGGCCGGGGACGTGATCCCCCAGGTGGTGGCGGTGGTGGAAGATCGCCGGCCCGAGGACGCTCAGGCGATCCTCCTGCCGGAAGCCTGCCCCATCTGCGGCTCTAAGGTGGAGCGTTTCGAGGGGGAGGCGGTGGCCCGCTGCTCAGGCGGTCTCTTCTGCGAGGCCCAGCGCAAGGAGGCGATCAAACACTTTGCGTCGCGCAAGGCGCTGGACGTGGATGGCCTCGGTGACAAGTTGGTGGAGCAGCTGGTCGATCGTGAGCTGGTGCATACCCCGGCGGACCTGTTCAAACTCTCCGCTTCGACCCTGACCATGTTGCCCCGCATGGGCGTCAAGTCGGCGCAGAAGCTGGTTAAGGCGCTGGAGTCTGCCCGTACGACGACCCTGCCAAAGTTCCTCTATGCCCTCGGGATCCGTGAAGTGGGGGAGGCCACCGCGGCCAACCTGGCGCGCCACTTTTGCACACTGGACGCGCTGCGCAGCGCGGATCTGGATGCCTTGCGTGAGGTGTCGGAGGTGGGCGAGGTGGTGGCGAAGCACATCTTCTACTTCTTCCGTCAGCCCCATAACATCGAGGTGCTGGATACGCTGATTGACCCCGAGGGTGCCAACATTCACTGGCCCGAGATAGAAGCGGTGCCGGAATCGGAACAGCCGCTGAAAGGTCAGACCTGGGTATTGACCGGCACCCTGAGCCAGATGTCCCGAGCCGACGCCAAGGCGGCACTGGAGGCGTTGGGTGCCAAGGTGTCCAGCAGTGTGTCGAAAAACACCGACGTACTGGTGGCGGGGGAGAAGGCCGGTTCCAAGTTGACCAAGGCGACCGAACTGGGCGTCGAGGTGATGGACGAAGCGGGGCTCCAGGCCCGCCTTGCTCAGCTGAGCAAGGCCTGATCCTTCGGCGTCCCCCTCCTCATCGGGGGCGTGGCCTGCCCAGGACTGAGTGCGACTGGCCCAGGCCAGGGCGCTTGGGCAACCCAGGTGGACTAAGCTTGCGGCGGGGAGATGGCCAACTTGGGCTTTATCCAGGAACAGGGCACGGTGTGACAAGGAGAAAGTATGAGTCAACGAGTAAGTATCGTGGGGTGTGGCTGGCTGGGAATGCCCCTGGCGCTGCACCTCCAGAGCCAGGGCTGGGGTGTCACCGGGTCGGGCCGGCGCGAGGAGACGCTGCAGGCGTTGGCAGAGGCCGGGATCCCCGGCTCTTTGCTGGTGATCGGTGAGCAGATCCAGTGTGACGCGCCGGACACCCTGTTTGCGGCAGATACCCTGATAATCAACGTTCCGCCCGGTCGGGAGGAGCAGGATAACAGCTACGGCGAGCGGATGGCGTTGCTGGCGGAGCTGGCCGTCGAGCATGGGATCCGACAGGCGCTGTTTGTCAGCTCCACGTCGGTTTACCAGGATGGGCCCACCTTTCCGGAATGTGATGAGTTGGCCCCCTTAAGCGACTCCCCCCGGGCCCGGATGATGCGCCTGGCTGAGCAGGTGGTGCGGGATCGCTTTGCGAAGGTGATCGTGCTGCGTCCATCGGGCCTGGTGGGCGGGGAGCGACACCCGGGACGTTTCCTTGCCGGGCGCAAGGGACTGACGGGTGCCGAGGCGCCGGTAAACCTGGTCCATCGGGACGATGTGATCGGGGCGATACAGTGCCTGATCAGCCGCGGTCCCTGGGGCGAGACGTTCAACCTGTCGGCGCCTTTGCACCCCACCCGGGGTGACTTCTACCCCCGTGCAGCCCTTGGGCTTGGCCTTTGTGAGCCGGAATTCAGTGATGCGCCCCTGCCGGGAAAGAGGATCTGCAGCGATAAGCTGGTGCAAAGCATGGGGTTTCATTTCCGCTACCCGGATCCCCTGACGATGCCGCCGCTGGGGAATTAACCAAAAAAGGGGCTGTGTCGCCGCGGCGTTTTATTGCGGCGGGGACTTGGCCCGTTGGTCGTTAGTGTGCTGGCCTTTGGGCCATAGGGGAGAGGATGAGAACTCTAGGGGCGTGGTGCGGGTTACTGGTACTGCTGTCGTTGCCGACGCTGGCGGACACGGGCTTCATTCAGGTTCAGGGGCAGGCAGAGCAGCAGGTGATGCCAGATCGGGCGCGGCTCACTGTACGAGTGCAAACGTTGCACGACGCACCGCAGGAGGCTAAGGCGCAGGCAGATAGCGTGATGGCGCGGCTAGTGACGCTGGTCCGAAGCCGGGAGGCGCCGTTCGACGCGCTGCAGGCGGGGCACCTCGCGCTCGGGCCTAAATACCGCTTCGACCGGGGGGAACGAACTTTCCTCGGCTACGAGGCGACGCGGACGCTAAGCCTGGAAGTGGAGGCGGAGCAGGTGGGGGGCTGGCTGGGGCTGCTGGCTGAAAACGGTGCCACCGAGATCCTGGCGCCGGAGTACCTGGCCAGTGGCGGTGCGGAGCGTCGTTTAGTCCTGTACCAGATGGCACTGAAAGACGCCCTGGCCCGGGCACAGGCGCTGACCCCGGAAGGGCAGTCACTCGGACCGGTGCTGGAGATTCTGGAGCAGGGTTCACCGATGCCTGGGCGAGGGTTACGGATGGAGATGGCGTCCGATCCTGGCGGCTACGTGGCAGGCCCGCTGGTCGAGCGGGCCCTGATCACCGTGAAGGTGGCCCTGCAGTGAGCACTTAAACCACATCGATCTCGGCGGCGCAGGGGTAGATGTGGTTGGGGCGGAAGGGGTGGAGATCCAGGTCCTCCATTCGACTGACTCCGGAGAGCACCATCACCGTCTCTAGCCCGGCTTGAAATCCCGCCAGGATGTCGGTGTTGAGGTTATCGCCGATGATCAGGGTGTCCTTGGCGTGGCTTCCGAGATGATTGAGGGCACTGCGGATGATCCAGGCACTGGGCTTGCCGATGTAAAAAGGTTTCTTGCCGGTGATCCGTTCGATAGGGGCACAGAGCGCACCGCAGGCCGGGGAGTGGTTGGGGCCGTGTGTATCGGGGTTGGTGGCGATAAAGCGTGCGCCCTCCGCCACGAAGCGCGCCCCCCGGTGGATCATGTCCCAGTTAAAGCTGCGGGTCTCGCCCACGATGACGAAATCGGGGTTGATGTCGGTGATGGTAAACCCCTTCTTGTACAACTCATGGGTCAGCGCACCTTCGCCGATCACGTAGGCCTTCTTACCCTCCTGATGACAGAGAAAATCCGCGGTGGCCATGGCGGCGGTATAGAAGTGCTCCTCAGACAGGGGGATCCCGGCGGCGTTGAGGCGGTTGGCCAGATCTTTGGCGGTTTGCGCCGGGTAGTTGGTGAGGCAGACCAGTGGCGTCCCCTGGTCCAGCAGGCGCTCGATAAACCGGTCTGAGCCCGGGATCAGTTTGTTGTCGTGCAAAAGCACGCCATCGATGTCGCAGATCACACTCTTCATAAAACCACCAGTGATAAAATTGCCAACTTTACAATGATTTACAGCTACCTTTCGCATCGGTGACGTCCGCCTGTCACTCCGGTGCCCACTCGTCCCCCCCGAGCGGGAGACCCCAATCAAGTTCAATATCCTGCCAGCTTAGCGGGTTTGTCTACAGTTAAGGAAGCTATCTCTTTGTTGTCGGCGGGAAAAAGGGATCCACCTCTCGCCCGCGTCAGCGAGACGGTGGCAAGGATGAAACAGGCTGCAGGAGACCAACGGGGTCCGATTGAGGGGAAAAATGAGCAGAGCAGATGGCAAGTGGATGCGGCGTTGTTTGAGTGCCGCAGGGGGCGTGTTGATGGTGTCACAGGTTCAGGCGGTCTCCTTTATCGATCCACTGGATGGTCAATTTGATATGGGCGAGTACCTGGCAGAGAACGCTTACGGCTTCCTGCCGGTGCCGGTGATCATCACCGAGCCTGCGGTGGGTTACGGGGGTGGCCTGATCGGGGTGTTCCTGCATGAATCGGCGGAGGAGAAAGCGCGTCGTAAAACGATGGCTCGGCAGTCAACCGATGGAGGCGCCCAGTTGATCCCACCGGCGGTGACGGCGGTCGGTGGCGGCGGTACGGAGAACGGTACCTGGTTTGCGCTGGGGGGGCACAGGCGCACCTGGCGCGAAGACGGGATCCGTTACCAGGGGTTTGGCGGCTACGCCAATGCGGTGATCGATATCTACAACGATCTGGGTGGGTTATTGCCGGGGGCGGGGTTCGCGATTCAAACCGATTCCCAGGGCTATTTTATTGTGCAGGATGTCCAGTTTCGCTTGCCGGACACCAACTGGTTTCTCGGGTTTGCCCAGACCTATGCTCACTTCGAAGTCAGTTCCGATAATCCGCTGGCGGATCGCGTTTTGAAGCTACTGCTCGGAGAGAGCACCGGTACTTCTGCCCTGGGTGTCATGGCGGAGTACGACAGCAGGAACAGTTTCTTCTTCCCGACGAAAGGCTACTCCCTGGATTTCAAGTACATGTTTTACAGGGATTTCTTTGGAAGCGATTACGACTACGACACTTTGGACCTGATTGGCCAGGCTTACTTCCCGGTGACCGAGAAATGGACTTGGGCATTAAAGGGCGCATACCAGTCCCTCAATAGTGATGAAGTGGGCTTACCGCCCCTGGTGCGCCCTTACATCGATCTGAGGGGGATCCCCTCGTTCCGATACCAGGGGGACTACGTCAGTGCGATCCAGACTCAGATCATGTGGCAGGTTGCCCCCCGTTGGACCCTGTCCGGCTTTGTGGGCGTCGGCAGTGCCGAGTCCGAATTTGACGATCTCTATGGCGAGGGCGAGTGGGCCTACGGGGCGGGTTTCCGTTACCAGGTTGCCCGTCGCTATGGCCTTCATATGGGTATGGACTTCGGTTTCAGCGACGAGGACAGTGCCTTCTACATCACCGTCGGTACCGGATTCTGAGGCTGGACTCGAGACCAAAAAAAAGCGCGGCGAATGCCGCGCTTTTTTCTATCCGCTCTTCGGGTCCCTTACTCGGAGGCGTAGCCGGCACCGGGTAGGGCCTGGCCATCCATCCTTGCTTCGCCGTCCACCATCGAAAGGCGCCCATCACAGAACCATTTCACCACCAGCGGGTAGATCCGATGTTCCTGCTGATGAACGCGCTGAGCCAGGTCGTCTGCCTCGTCGCCGGGAAAGATTGGCACCTTGGCCTGGAGGATCACCGGGCCTCCATCGAGTTCGGCGGTGACAAAGTGCACCGAGCAGCCGTGTTCGCTATCCCCGGCATCCAGGGCGCGCTGATGCGTATTGAGCCCGGTGTACTTAGGCAGCAGGGAGGGGTGGATATTGAACATCCGACCGGCGAAGCGTTCTACCAGTGGCCCGGAGAGGATCCGCATGAAACCGGCGAGCACCACCAGATCAAGGTTGAGGCGAATAAGCTCCGCCCCAAGACGCTGATCGTACTGGGCCCGGGACTCCCCCGGTTCGGCGGCGATAACCTGGGTGGCGATGCCGGCGTCTTTGGCCCTTTGCAGCCCATAGGCATCGGCTTTGTCGCTGATTACCGCCACGATCTCACCGGGGATCTCCCCACTTTGACTGGCGTCAATCAGGGCTTGCAGGTTGCTGCCGTTTCCGGAGATCAGGACGGCGATGCGGTTCTGTTTCATGCTGGTTCCTAACATCAGGGTTGCCCCTTGGGATTACTGGATCTCGACCTGAGGTTCGTCACCGCTGCGCTCGGCGATGGTGCCGATAAGCCAGGCATTCTCGCCTTGGTCATTAAGCAGGGCGATCGCGGCTTCGGCGTGCTCTTTGGGCAGGGCGATGACCAAGCCTACACCACAGTTGAAGGTACGGTACATCTCATGCTCGGCGATATTGCCGGTTTCCTGCAACCAGTTAAATACCGCCGGCCACTCCCAGCTTTGGCCGTCGATCACCGCCTTGAGCTGTTCCGGTAACACCCGGGGGATGTTTTCCCAGAAGCCACCGCCGGTAATGTGGGAGATGGCGTGTACCGGCGTTTGGGCCAGCAGGTTGAGCACAGGTTTGACGTAGATCCGGGTCGGTGCCATGAGAGCATCCAGCAGCGGCGTCTCCCCCAACTGAACCGCGTCGGGGTTCTCAACCCGCTCAAGGACTTTGCGGATCAGTGAGTAACCGTTGGAGTGCGGGCCGGAGGAACCCAGGGCAATGATGGCGTCGCCGGCGGCAACCTGGCTGCCGTCGATCACCTCATCCTCTTCCACCACGCCGACACAGAAGCCCGCCATATCGTAATCGGCGCCTTCATACATGCCGGGCATCTCGGCGGTTTCGCCTCCGATCAGGGCACAGCCGGCCAGGCTGCAGCCGTCGGCAATGCCGGAGACCACCCGGGTGGCCACCTCAACGTCCAGCTTCCCGGTGGCGTAGTAGTCGAGGAAGAAGAGGGGCTCTGCACCCTGGACGATGAGGTCGTTCACACACATGGCGACCAGGTCGATGCCAACGGAGTCATGGCGCTGGTGGTCGATCGCCAGTCGCAGCTTGGTGCCCACACCATCGGTACCGCTGACCAGCAGCGGCTTCTTGTAGTTGCTGGGCAGGCGACAGAGTGCCCCAAATCCCCCTAACCCCCCCATCACTTCCGGGCGCCGGGTCCGTTTAACGGCGGATTTAATGTTATCTACCAGGGCGTTGCCTGCATCGATATCGACGCCGGCATCTTTGTAGCTCAGTTGGCTGGGAGTAGTCACAGAGGCCTCGTTTATGATTTTTATCAGGGTGTAGGGGGGCGATCCCGCTTCGTATCCTGGTCCGGTTGCCGTAGGGGCCGCCGGTCCCAAATGCGGTGTCAATTTTTGCGCGGTATTCTATCAGGCAATGGGGGTGGCCCCAAGCTTTTGCCGGATAGAGAAAAAATCCAATTTCACTGGGGTGTGGGTCACAGTTTCCAGTGGCGTGCGAAGGGAATAGTTTCCGTGGCCCCAAAGCCAAGCTAAACTCCGGCCAATTTGTCTAAAAAAATGAATCACAGCTGGAGATGGCGATGAAAGTCACTGAAGTCAAGCACCCCTTGATCCAACACAAACTGGGCCTGATGCGGGAAGCGGAGATCAGCACCAAGCGCTTCCGTGAGTTGGCGGGGGAGGTGGCCGCCTTGTTGACTTATGAAGCCACGGCCGACTTCCCTACCGAAGAGGTCACCATCGACGGCTGGAATGGCCCTATCAAGGTCAACAAGATCAAGGGCAAAAAAGTGACGGTCGTGCCGATCCTGCGTGCGGGCCTGGGCATGATGGACGGTGTTCTGGAGCATATCCCGTCGGCGAAAGTCTCCGTGGTCGGTATCTACCGCGATGAGGAGACCCTGGAACCGGTGTCCTATTTCGAAAAGCTGGTCTCCAATATCGAAGAGCGCATCGCTCTGGTGGTCGATCCTATGCTCGCCACCGGGGGCTCCATGATCGCGACGCTGGATCTGCTCAAGGCTCGCGGCTGTCAGCACATTAAGGTGCTGGTCCTGGTGGCGGCCCCGGAAGGGGTGAAAGCGCTGGAAGCTGCCCATCCGGATGTGGAGCTGTTTGCTGCCTCCATCGACGAGTGCCTCAATGACCAAGGCTACATCCTGCCGGGTCTTGGCGATGCCGGCGATAAGATTTTCGGTACCAAGTGATCCCGGTGACGGGAAACAGGCGTCGTCATCGGCGCCTTTTTTATGCGTGCTTCCCTGCCAATGTTAATGTCGAATAGCTAAGAGCCTTTACTCTATGGAAACAGCCCCTCTCTCTCGTCCCCAACAGATCCTTGCCGGCAGCCAGATGCTGTTTGTTGCCTTTGGTGCTCTGGTTCTGGTGCCCCTGCTCACCGGACTGAGCGTCAGTGTCGCCCTCTTTACTGCCGGTATCGGTACCCTCATCTTCCAGTTGATCACCCGTCGCCAGGTGCCGGTGTTCGTGGCCTCCTCCTTTGCCTTTATCGCGCCGATCTCCGCCGGCGTCGGCCAGTGGGGGATCGCGGATACCATGGGGGGGCTGATGGCCGCTGGCCTGGTCTACGTACTGCTCTCCCAGATGGC
Organism: Ferrimonas gelatinilytica; assembly: GCF_039544205.1. Taxonomy (NCBI): domain Bacteria; kingdom Pseudomonadati; phylum Pseudomonadota; class Gammaproteobacteria; order Alteromonadales; family Ferrimonadaceae; genus Ferrimonas; species Ferrimonas gelatinilytica. The sequence goes on from NZ_BAABLF010000006.1 coordinate 346,754, forward strand.
GCGCGTCGGGGGTGTGGCGGCGATTAACCGGGTATTGCCCCCGGTGGTGGTGGGACCGGTGATCATGGTGATCGGCCTGGCCCTGGCTCCGGTGGCCGTTGCTATGGCGCTGGGTTTTGAGGGGGAGACCCAGGTGGTGGACACCACGACAGCGTTGATGGTGGCGCTGCCCACCCTGTTGACCGCACTGCTGGTCTCCACCCTGGCTAAGGGGATGTTGCGGCTGCTGCCGATCCTGTGCGCCATCTGTGTCGGTTACAGCCTGTCGCTGATGTTCGACCTGGTGGATTTTTCCTCCGTGCGGGCTGCGGCGTGGCTCGCGCTGCCGGACTTCACCGCCCCCAGTTTCAACTGGCAGGCGATCCTCTTTATGATCCCGGTGGCCATTGCGCCCGCAGTGGAGCACATCGGCGATATGGTTGCTATCTCCAACGTGACCGGAAAAAACTACATCAAGAAGCCAGGCCTGCACCGGACACTGCTGGCGGATGGGATTGCTACCACGGCTGCGGCGAGCTTCGGTGGGCCGCCGAACACCACCTACTCCGAAGTGACCGGTGCGGTGATGCTGACCAAGAACTATGACCCCCGGGTGATGACCTACGGGGCCTGCTTTGCCATCCTGCTGGCGATGGTTGGAAAGTTTGGCGCCCTGTTGATGACCATCCCGACCGTCGTGATGGGAGGGGTCATGATCCTGCTGTTCGGTTCCATCGCCGCTGTTGGGCTCAACACCCTGATCAAGAATCAGGTGGACCTGGGGGAGGGGCGTAACCTGGTAATCGTGGCCGTCACCCTGGTGTTCGGGATCGGCGGCATGGTATTGCCCTTCGGCGATTTCAAGCTCGAAGGGATCGCTCTCTGTGCCATCACCGCCATTGTGCTGAACCTGGTGCTGCCCAAAGCTTCCGCGCACAAGCGTGCCTGAGTCGGCTTCGCTTAGATCGCTGTGGTACACTTTCGGCCAGTACCGTATCTGCCCAATCGATAGGAAATAATGTGCGTACGTTTCTCTTTCTCTTAGCTTTTTGCCTTTCTGCTGGTGCCCGGGCGGTGACGGTTGAGGATCTTTACCGCGGCCAGGTTCCGGTCGACTCCCGCTCTGCTCAGGAGCGCCAGCAAGGGGTTCGGGCGGCACTGGCTCAGGTGATTGTCAGGGTCACCGGGGATGAAGCGCTGCTGGCGGATGAATCCGTACGTTCAGTGTTGGGTCGTGCAGATCGCTTCCTGCTCTCCTTTGGCTACGGGGAGGCGGGGATGTTGCAGGTCGACTTCGATGGTGAACGGATCCGGCAGGCATTGCAGGCGGCGGAGCTGCCCCTTTGGGGGGCTCAGCGGCCCCAGACTTTGGTGTGGCTGGCAGGAGCGGGAGACGGTGCACCCCAGTTGCTCGGGGAGAGTGATGAGTGGGCGAACCCTCTGAGCAACAGTGGCGAGCGCCGAGGGGTTCCGGTGCTGCTGCCGATCCTGGATCTGGAAGACAGCCTGGCGGTGGAGGTGAATGACGTTTGGGGCGGCTTCCCCTCCAAGGTGCTGGAGGCCAGTACGCGCTACGGCAGCGACTTCGTTGCCAGTGTGCGTCTCGAGCAGAGCCAGGGACAGTGGCAATATGCGCTGGCGTTGTATGAGCTGCGCTCCGAGGCCGTGATCCCCCGTCCCGTATTCCGTGATCGCGGTCAGGGGGAAACCCCGGAAGCGGCGCTGGATGCCCTGGTGGCCACCTTGGCGAAGTACTATGCCGGGCGCTACGCGGCGGTGTTCTCCGGCAGCGCCGACACCGCGCAGCTGCGCTTCGAGATCCCAAAGGGGCTGGCGCCCCTGATCGCGTTGGAACGCTACCTGGAAAGCTTAACGCCGGTTCGCTCGGTCACCATCGTGGAGGTGGGCCAGGGTGAGGTGCAGTTTAGCCTGGAACTCGTTGGTGGTATCGCGGAGGTGGAGCAACTGATGGGGCTCAATCCGGCCATCACGGCGTTGCCGAGCGAGGAGCCACTCCCGGCGGCACCGCGCTACCGCTGGTCGATGCGCTAAAGCCCCATGTGTCGTGTTACACTTCGCCCGCATCTACGTCGACTTGGAACTGCCTGATCTGTGACTGCCCATTCGCCCATTCAACTGTCATTAGCGGTCCACCTGCCGGACGATGAAACTTTCCAGAGTTACTATCCGGCGGGTAACCTGCAGCTGATTGAAAGCCTGAGGCAGGCGGCGCGCGGTGAGGGCGAGCGCATTACCTACCTTTGGGGCAGTGCCAAGTCCGGACGGACCCATCTGCTTCACGCCACCTGTGCTCTGGCCAATGAGCAGGGGCGCCAGGCGTTTTACCTGCCGCTTGGGATCAACGCCTCCATGTCACCGGATATCCTGGAAGGGCTCGAGCAGATGTCGTTAATCTGTCTCGATGACATCGATGAGGTGAGTTGTCATCCCATCTGGGAGGAGGCGCTGTTCGATCTCTATAACCGGGTGGCGGAGACACCGGATTGTCGCCTGGTGGTGTCAGCCCGCAGCGCTGCGGCTCAGGCGGGGTTCCTGTTGCCGGATCTGGTCTCACGACTCAGTTGGGGGATCCAGTACCAGCTTCATCCCTTGTCCGACGAGGCCAAACTGGCGGCGCTGCAGCGTCGAGCCCGGATGCGCGGACTGGAGCTGCCGGAGGATGTGGGTCGGTTCCTGATGACGCGCCTTGCCCGAGATCTGCGCACCCTGTTTGAGGTGCTCGACCGACTCGACAAGGCCTCCATGGTGGCGCAGCGCAAGCTCACCATCCCCTTTGTCAAAGAGGCGCTGCACCTTTAACGCGGTGTTGAATCGCCAGGACGACCCGCAATAAAAAACGCCCGCTCAACTGAGCGGGCGTTTTTTATTGCGGCGGCTACCGGGCTGGCAGCGCAACCGGTGACGCATGCCTCGGGCCGAAGTGGGTACGTCCCTCCAGCGGAAGGGCTTGGGGGCCGGTAAAGGCTTTGACCGGCGATAAGTCTCTCTCCATCACAGCCTCTTCACTGAGCACCAGGTTGTCCCACCAGCTTTCACCGGAGCGCATCGGGACCGGGCCTGGCAGGCCATCGACAATCGACTCTGCCTCCGGCAATAGCTCCGCCAACACCAGGGAGAGCCTGGGCGCCAGCTCCGCCTGACCGATGCGGCCCCGCTGACCCTGTGCCACCAGGAGATCCTGGGCGCGATCGTCGCTGCGAAGGCCGGTTACGGCCACATCCCGGCGAATGCCGTAGCGCTCCCACATCATCGCTTCCTCAAACAGCATGGCGAGATCCTCCCGCTCGCTGGAGTAGCCGTAGAAGTCGCTGGCCCGGTCCGGGAAGAAGAAGCCCGCAACGTCATCGGGCGTATAACTTTTCTGCAGGTCCGTGGCGGTGGCGCCACGAAAACGAACCTCTGCCAGGCCGGACATCTGCTCGCTGAACAGGGGCAGTGTCTGGCTCAGTTGGTCAGAGGGCAACCCTTGGTTGTCGACCCGGGTAAAATACTCCTCCACCAGGGTGGCGGCCCGGATCGCGCTGTGGGTGCTGCGGGGGAAGTAATCGTTGGCATGGGCCAGCTCATGGTAGAGCAGGCTGGCCAGATCCGGTGTCAGTTGTTGCCAGGGCCGGTTGAGGTGGAACTGTGGCGGGTAGTAGAGGGAAGCGTACTCATCCCCGGAGACGTAGCGCCAGGGCATGAAGAAGGCGAGCATGGAACCAAACCCGGCACGAAAATCGGGGTCCTCGTTGATGGTGTTACGCTGCCAGTCCTCAAGCCATAGGTACTCGGGGTCCAGGTAGATGGCGCCGGTGGCGACCCAGTAGAACGAGGGGCGCACATCGTAGCTGAGCACCACGGCGGTGACCGAGCTGAGCAGGTGCAGGAAATCCCCACTGGGATCCTGCTCGCGCAGGAAGCGTTCGAACTGCTCACCCATCCAGGGATGGGAGACCAGCACACGATCCATCACCTCGTCGATGGTGGTTGTGTTGGTGGTCTGACCGATGAGGGGCAGGCTCTCCACCGTACAGGGGGTGCTGATCCGGTTGTTGTACACGCAGCGCTCCATCGCACTGGCCCAGGGGGAGTCTGGTCGATAGGCCTCTACCCGCGCGACGGGCGTGTCGAAAAAGGCGTCCTCTACGGGCGCTGGCGTTGCGCGCACCAGTACCTGTATCTCGTCGCTGACGGTGCGCCCATCCAAAGTGCCGCTCGCTTCAAACGTCAGCAGGGTGTCCTGTGTCACCCTGGGGGCGGTAAAGGTCATCAGCAGCGGGTTCCGTGAGTCCATGTCGCTCACGCTGGGGCCTTGGGTCTGTTGCCAGAGGATCCCGGTTGGGGCAGTGAGGTTAAAATTCTCATCAAATTCCAGCGCCGTTACCCTCAGGCTGACTCGGCCTCCGGAGACCACCGCATGGTCCCGGGTGACGGTGAAACCGGTCCCGAGGCCCTGAACATTGATATCGACGGTCTCTGACCGTTGGACAGCTCCGTCGGTGACCGATACCTCAAACTGATAGCTGCCCGCTTCAGGCAGGTCGAAGGCCGCCACCGGACTGATGGTGTTGGCAATATTCACGGCGGGACCGGCGGTCTGGCGCCAGCGGTAGCGCCAGTCTGTACTGCTGGTGTCGACAGGGCGGGCCACCAAAGCGATGGCGTCGCCGACGGCAGCGGTGGCGGGGGCCTGGATCTCAAGGGCCGGGCCTGGAGAGGGCAGAGGGGAGGATGAGTCACCACCGCTGCCGCCGCATCCCATCAAGCCCAGTACCAGGGCTGCCGTTAAGTAATGGCGCATAACACACTCCTTTTGTCGTTTTAGCGGACGTACTCCCTGTCCTCGCCGCCAATATCAGTTGGGTTTGAGTCCCTTCATGCTCAGGCCTAGTTCTCTCACCCGGTGACGGGCAAAGTAGGTTGCGGCCACCAGCCAGAGGCTGAGCGATGCGATGATCAGTGTCGCTATCCATCGCTGTTCAGGGTACACCCACCAGCCGGTCAACGCCCACAACAGGTAGAGTGCGGCAATAAAACCGGACCAGGCGTGGGTGTAGGGGCGGCCCTTGTGTATCCCGTACGCAGGCAGCAGCAGCGGGATCAGCAACAGCAGCTGAAACAACCAGGAGTAGCCGGGCTGTCCGGGCCACAGCAGCAACCAGGCCGGAATGAGCAGGAGGCTCGCCAGGTAACCGATCAGGGTGAGCTTACGGAGGCGGACGGTCCGCGGTGAAAGTGCGATCACGCCAGGAGCTCCAGCACCGCTTCCGGAGGACGGCCGAGCGCGGCGCGCTCCTGGTGGATCACCACCGGACGTTCGATCAGCTTGGGGTTGGCCAGCATCGCTTCGATCAGGGCGTCATCACTGGCCTCGGCCAGGTCCAGCTCCTTGTAGAGGGCTTCCTTGGTGCGCATCAGTTGACGGGGCGAGTACTGCAGCAGCGACAGAACCCGCTCCAGCTCGCTGCGTGTCGGCGGTGTCTCCAGGTAGCGGACGATGGCGGGGGTTATCCCCTTCTCTTCGAGCAGTGCCAGAGTTTGGCGACTCTTGGAGCATCTTGGGTTGTGCCAGATCAGGGTATCGGACATGAGTTCTCCATTCTTCTCGTTGTTATGATTAGAGGTTTTTCATCTGCTGCTCGGACTCTCGCAGCTGCTTGATTCGTGCATCGATGCGAGCCAGCTGCAGGGGGTTGCCCCTGGAGAGCCGATAGGCGTGTTGCAACTGATCGATGGCACGGGGGTAGTCTGCCCGCATGGCCAGGATCTCGGCCTGGACCATGTGGCGCCGGTCCGGCATATCCAGGGCGGTGTACGCCTGGGAGAGGAGATCATAAAGCACCAGATCGTCCTGGGCCAGAACCAGGCGGCGCTCAAGGATCCGCCGGGCCGCTTCCGGTTTTTGAGCGCTCAAGTAAGCGTTGGCGAGATTGAGTTCGATCACGGCATTGTTAGGCCGGTTCTTGCGCGCCGCCTCCAGCGTGTCGATGGCGACTTGCTGGCGCTCGGTGGCCAGCAGGATATCGGTGAGGGTATCCAGGTAGAACAGGTTCTTTTCGCTCTCTGCACGCAGTTCGTTGATCAGGCGCTCCGCCTCGTCGTATTGCTCGGCGCGAAAATGGACCAGGGCCAGACCGTAACGGGAGGCGTTCTTGAAGGGGTAGGTGGCATCCTTGAGCTGGCGTTCGAAGATGTCCCTTGAACGCTCGGTGCTGTAGTTGGAGAAGCGCACCTGGGCCCTCGCCTTGGCCAGCTGGAACATCAGGTTGTCCTGAATATTGCGATGGGGATAACGGGCCGCTCGGGCTCGGGTGTCGGCGATCCGGGACTCGGGTAGGGGGTGGGTCATCAGCATCGCCGGAGGTTTGCTGGCAAACCGGTACTGAGCCGCCAGTTTGCCGAAGAAACTGGGAGCGGCGTAGGGATCGAAGCCGGCGGCCACCATCGCCTGCATCCCGATCCGGTCCGCTTCCAATTCGTTACTGCGGGTGTAGTTGATCCTTGCCTGCTGGCCCATGGCCAGTGTCGATTGCAGTGCTGCCATACCCGCTTCCGGTGCCGCGATAGCGAGTAAAATGGAGCCCAGGACTCCGGCCAGGGTGGCGGGGGTGTTCTTCTGCTGGGCTTCGATGCTCCTTGCCAAATGACGCTGGGTAACGTGTGCCACTTCGTGGGCCAGAACCGAGGCGAGTTCGCTCTCATTGTCGGCGTAGTGAAACAGGGCCGTATGGACGCCAACGTGACCACCAAAAAAGGCGAAGGCATTGATATCTGGATTATTTACCAGGAAAAAGCGGAACGGTGTCCGGACATTGTTGGAGTGGGCAACGATACGATGACCGACATCATTGAGGTATTCGGTCATCACCGGATCGTTGACGATCGGGATCTGGTTTCGAAGGACTCGCATGTAGAAGTCCCCCACCTCCATCTCTTTCTCGATGGTTAGCGTGGTGATGGCCGCCGTCCCAAGGTTGGGCAGTTCATTGGCGGCTTTGCCCACACCGATGCTCGCCAGGGCGGCAAGGGTAGACAGCACGATGGCCCAAAGGCGATTAACAGGTTTCTTCACAACGGAGAGTCTTAATTGGTTACGGCCCTAGTGTATCGTTAAAAAAAACCAGTGTCCCAGGCGTTTGTGGTTTGCAGGCAGTCGCGCGATAATGACCACCATGCTGCCAGTCGGCCTATTAGGAGTGGATATTGTCGAAGTCGGAACTCACGCTGGACCTGCGTCAAGAGCGCTGTCCCCTGGCGTTTGTCAAAGCCAAGTTGGCGATCCAGGCGCACGACGCGATGGCTCCTCTCACAATCCTGATCTCAGACCCCGGCACCCGTAGAGATGTTCCGCGCTGGCTTGAGAAAACCGGGTACCACTTTGAACTCCTGACGGATCCGGTTGATGGCCTCCGAGTAAGGGTTCTATCAAAGCAATTGGGAAACTAAAAAACAATGTGGAATTTGGTCCGTAACTGGTATCGAGAGAAATTTTCCGATCCCCAGGCGGTCACCCTGACGGTGATCCTGTTGGCGGGCTTCGCGCTGATCTACTTTTACGGCAACCTGCTGATGCCCCTGTTGGTGGCGGTTGTGCTGGCTTACATGTTGGAGTGGCCGGTGGCGAAGATGGCGGTGCTGGGGATCCCCAGGGTGGTGGCGGCGAGCCTGGTGTTGCTGTTGTTCCTGTTGGTGATGGTACTGATGGTGTTGGTGATGCTGCCGGCACTGTGGCGTCAGGGGGTGTCGTTGATGGCGGAACTGCCGGCGATGGTCAGCCAGTGGCAGGGGCTGTTGATGACCCTGCCGGAGCAGTATCCCACCATCATTGATCAGAACCAGCTGGCTAACCTGGTATCCGGTTTTAACAACTCCCTGCTGAAGGCGGGGCAGGGGTTGGTGTCGATGTCCATCGCCTCGCTGGTGGACCTGGTGGCCTTGATGGTTTACGCCATCCTGGTTCCCCTGCTGCTGTTTTTCCTGCTGAAGGACAAAGAGCAGCTGATGGCCAGCCTGTCCCGGTTCATTCCCCAGAATCGAGAACTGGCCAACCAGGTGGCCGGGGAGATGAATGTTCAGATTGGCAACTACATTCGCGGTAAGGTCATTGAGATCCTCATCGTCGGGACCAGCAGCTTCATCGTGTTCTTCACCATGGAACTGCGCTACGCGGCGCTGCTCAGTGTCCTGGTTGGACTGTCGGTGTTGATCCCCTACATCGGTGCCACTGTGGTGACCCTACCGGTGGCGCTGGTGGCGTTTTTTCAGTGGGGGATCTCCCCCCAGTTTGGTTACCTGCTTCTGGCCTACGGCATTATCCAGGCGGTGGACGGTAACATTTTGGTGCCCCTGCTGTTCTCGGAAGCGGTCAACCTTCACCCGGTGGCCATCATCGTTTCGGTGTTGATCTTCGGTGGCCTTTGGGGCTTCTGGGGGGTGTTCTTTGCCATCCCCCTGGCGACCCTGGTCAAGGCGGTGATCAATGCCTGGCCAACGGGGGCAGTGCGCTAGGAAACGCTCGGCGGTTTCGAGCTGCCCGTCCCTATCTTCGCCTCAATGCATGGCCGTCCGGCATCAGCGCCGTCGGCTACCTCGGTTGAGGCTGGAAAGAGTAAGGCCAGGGATTTTAAGGCCAGGAACAAGTAAGGCGAAGAGGATGGCCGTCGGTATTCGGGGGATAACGCCGCGTGCTGGTGGGAAGGGCATCGGGCTTTGCTGAGACTCCGTTGCCATTCGCGGGCAAAGCGGGGACAGAGCCGGAAAGGGATGCCAGCCTGGTGGGCGTCCACCAAGCTGACATTGGGTACCCGCAGTGTTTTTCGCGGGCACCCTCAAGGGCGCTTAGTTACCCTCGGCCTTACGCCTTTGGTGCGCCGCGACATCCGCGACCAGTTCCAGCCCGGTCTTGTCGCAGGGCGGAAGCTCTGCATCGCTGTGTCCCAGCGGCGTGGTGCGCGGCCCCCACTTGATCAGCGCTGCGGCCGAGGTCAGGCCGGCGCCAAAGGCACAGGAGAGCAGGGTGTCGCCGGGGTGGATCCGGCCCTGTTCCAGGGCATCACACAACGCCATCGGGATGGTGGCAGCAGAAGTGTTGCCATGGTGCTCGATATTGACGAAGGCCTTCTCCGCCGGAAGACCCATCTTGGCCACCAGGGTGTCGATGATGCGTACGTTGGCCTGATGGGGAACCACCAGATCCACCTCCTCTTTGCTGACGCCAGCCTGTTCCAGCACCTGCTGGCTCAGGGCGCCCATGCCGGCAATGGCACGCTTGAAGATCTCCCGACCATTGAAGTCGAGGAAAAACTCCGTTGCTTCCGGTGACAGGCGGTCTAAGTCGGATCCAAACCCTTGCACTCTCAAGTGTTCACGCCCGGAGGGATCGTTGTGCATGGCATAAGCCAGGACACCGGTCGGCTCACTCTGCTCCACCGCTTCCACGATCACGGCGCCGGCAGCATCACCGAAGAGCACCGCGGTATCTCTCAGGGTCCAGTTGACGTAGAAGCTGAGACGCTCGGCACCGATAATCAGGACCCGACGATTCTGGCCGCTGCGGATCTGTGCGGTGGCCAGTCCCAGGGCATAGAGAAAGCCGGAACAGGCGGCGTTGATATCAAAGGCGGCGCAGTTGGCGCCGATCTCCGCCTGAACCGTGGCGGCAATGTTGGGCACCAGGGTATCGGGCGTGGCGCTGGCCAGGATAATCATATCGATATCCTCACCACTCAACCCGGCGCAGGCCAACGCGTGCTTCGCGGCGACGGTCGCCATCGTTGAGGTACTGACGTGACTGATACGGCGCTCACCGATCCCGGTTCGAGTGCGGATCCACTCGTCGCTGGTGTCCATGAGGTGGGTCAGGTCGTCGTTGGTCAGAACCGCAGGGGGTAAACATTTCCCCCAACCCGTGATCTGTGCTGATAGCATCTAAAGCTCCTGATGATGCGTTTGGGACGCGTTATCTTGTTTTTGTCTTGTTGATTGGGACCCGGAGTGTGGCAGGTGACCCACATGGGCCGCCACACACGCCTTGGCCTTGTGGGCCGCGTCCAGAATATGGTGGTGCAAAAGATCGGCCGCGCGCTGTGCGTCCCCTTGAAAGCAGAGATCGAGCAGGGCTCGATGCTCCTCCTTGGCGCTGGGGATCCCGCCACCCACCACCAGTTGCAGCCGAATGTAACGGTCCGCATTGGTGTTAAGTGCCCTCACAATCTCCAGCGTATGGGGCCGTCTGGCTCCGGCATACAGGCTCAGATGGAACAGGGCATTGAGCTCACTCCATTGGTTGATGCCGTCCTGACGATCAAAGGCACTTTCAAGCCTCTGCAGGTACGCTTCGGCACACTGTAACTGCTCTGCCGTCAGATTGGGTACCGAACGGGCCAGAAGCCCCGGCTCAATCTGGACACGCAGTTCGAACAACTCATCCAGTTGCGTCATGGAGAGTTCGGTCGCTGTGGCACCTCGATGGGCTTCAAAGCGGACCAGACCCTCCGCCTCCAGCTGCAGCAGGGCTTCCCGAATCGGGATCCGGCTGACGTTGAGTTCCTCGGCCAGATTGCTCTGTCGAAGCGGCGTCCCGCCGGGTATCTGACCGGAGAGGATCCGGTCTCGAAGCACCTCCACCACTCGCTGAGTTCGCGTTTTATGAATGATGGGACTTCCTTGGCTCATACATTGATTTCGCTGTCGTTAATTGCTGGTTAGGGTACCGCCGCAGAGCGGTTAAGAAAAGCGGTCGCCGATCTTCCCGAGGGGTTTATTGGTTGGTTGGACCTCTTTAGTGAGAGCTTGTGTGCCCTTTTTCGGGATAACTTACTGTTATTGAATGAGATATGTTCAGGGAGCAACTTGCCCGGAAAGCGATGCCCCCAGCGTGAAATTTTTGTCGGCGGCGCGGCTTTTGGAGAAAACAGCGAAACCGGTTGCTGCCCCAGAGCCGCTCCTCGCCCCGGTGAATGGCTAGGGTCAGTGCCCGCCCTCATGGGAAGCGGGCAAAACCCGCTGGGCCAGACGGTGCCGCTGGCCGGGTGCCAGGGTGACCGGGGAGCGGGCAACGGCGGATTCAATACAGAGGAAATGGCGCCAATGCCCCGGCGTAATGTCAGGCATCGCAGCAGCACCCTGTTGGCCGGGATTCCAGATCACCGTCGCATCATTGCCTTGGTTACGGATAATCCGGTTGTCGAGCTGCACCCGGTCGAGGCCCGGCACCACGGCATCGATGGGGATGGGCAGTGCGCCCGCATCAAAATGGGCTTCTTGCCCCGACAACTTGTCATGAAATGGCCGGCTGGTCAGTTCCGGCAGTAAAACCTGAGTGACATCTTCACAGGCGAAGTAGCTGTGCAGGGCGCCGGTGAAGGACCATGGCCGGTTGTCCCGGTTTTCAATGGTCAGTTCCAGCTGCAGCCCCTGGGTATCACACTGGATCTCCATCCTTGCGTGAAACCGGTGGGGCCAGAGCGCCCGGGTTTGGGGGCTATCGCTGAGTTCAAACTGAAGCCGGCCCGAGCTGGCGTCGTTGCTTGTGAGTTCCCAGAGTGACGTTCGGGCAAAGCCGTGGCTGGGCCCCCCCTTCGCGCCACCAAACCAGGGAAAGCAGAGGGGGACACCGCCCCGTATGGGGTGTTGACCGCCGAGATCCGCATTGGAACTTAACCAGAGCTGCTCTTGGCCCCGATGGCGCCAGCTGAGTAGGTGGGCGCCAAATCGGCAGGCGATGATCTCGCTGTCGCCGGCACGCAGCGTGATGGGGCTTGTCGGACTCAAAAATCCTCCTGGTCTGTATGTCTCTCGGAGCATCATACAACGGCGGTGTCGGGCTTATGAAGGTGTTGAATTGCCGAGAAGTCCAAGATGGAGTCAGAACGATAATAAAGGCCGCTGACGCACTGGCGGTGCGTGGGATTTCATCTAACCTTTGACCTCTATTCATTGCTTCTTGTTGGCTCAGGTAGGGCTTATGGATCCCGAAACTCGCAAGCAGATAGAATGGATTCTGATGCCCCCTCTCATGGAAGTGTTACCTCACCAGTTTGAAAACGGCGCTCGATTTAAAGGGTTTCGTGCCCTCTGTGACTATTGTGGCGGAGAGATCCGCCTACCCCAGGTTCATGGTGGCATCGTCTCCCTGAGCCATAACCGCTGCGTGGTGAATGCCCGGGCACGTTGCCCCGAGTGCGCTATGCACTGTGAATACCATTACCTGTTGGACGCCGAGGGGGAGATGTCGGCCCGTCGCCTGGCAGGTCCGGATGACCACCTCGCCCAGTAACGCCAGCCCGACATGATGCCGGGCTGCTACTCGGTTTGGGGTGCGTCGAGGATCCAGGCCAGGGTCTGGGTCAGCACCTGTTCTGACTCGGTGATCTGCCCGTCCTGCTCAATACAATGCTTAAACGCACGCATCAAACGCTGCTTATAAAGGGGCTTGCTGGCGCGCAAGAGGGGCACAGCCTCGCTGGCTTGGGCCCAGTCGAGCCGTTCCGGCCAGTCAGAGTTGTAGGCCCCGAGGCTGTTCAGTCCCCGGTAAAATGCTTTCTTAACCTCTTGGGGCTGCTCGGCGGCGGAGGACTCTCCACCGCCGTCGGCCTGGGCCAGCAGCGCCATCAGTTGGGTAGCGGCGCGTTCATGGGCTTTAGGGCCAGCGGGGCGACCGCCGGTTTCCAGCAGGTAGTGACGCAGTAGCTGACAGAAGCACCAGCGCAGCAGCCTGGACTCCCCATGGGACCAGCACGCCTCGACCTGCTGCATCAACAGCCTGCGTTGCGGCTCGGACAGTTCCATGAGTGCGGGCATCGACAGTTGCAGAAGCTGCAACTGCTGCAATTTGGAGAGGGTGCGAACCGCATCCCGGCGCTTGAGGATCCCCTGCATCACGGCCGGCGCCAGTTCCGGGATCGAGTGGGACTCCGAATCGGGCCACATCAGTGCCAGTGCCAGCTCCCGTGCCCCTTCGGGTTCGTGACTGTCCGATTGAAGGGCGTCTGGCAATGCTGCCAGCAGTGCGGCGGCCTGGAGAGGGTGCGACGCGCCGCTGCCGGACAATGCGGACGGAGAGGGAGACCTCCCCTCACCGCCTGCCGCCTCCAGCGATTGTCGCCGTGCTAGGCGGCGCTGCATCGCGTTGACCGTGGGGGCGTATTGACCGTCCCAGCCGGGCTCGATCGCCCGGATCCGCTTCTCCAGTGGGGGATGGGTGGCAAACAGGCCCCGCAGTGGACGGTAGGCTCCGAAGAAGAGATGGCTGGTTTCGCTGGCTTTGGGGTGATCGACCCGGCTACCGCTTTGGTGGGCACCGATCAGTTTGAGTGCCTCGGCGATCCCTGTCGGATTGCGGGTGTACTGTACCGCCGAAGCGTCCGCCAGATACTCTCGCTGGCGGCTGACGGCGGACTGAATCATGCGGCCGAAGGTGGTGCCGATCCAGCCAAGCAGCAACAGTGCGAGACCGATGATCGCGGCCTGATTGGACTCTTTGCTGCGCCCGCGGCTGCCGTGCACCACCAACTCGCCGATCTGGCTAAGAAACAGGATCCCGGCGAGTACCGCTATCAGGCGCAGGTTCAGGCGCATGTCACCGTTGAGGATATGGCTGAACTCATGGGCTATGACACCCTGCAGCTGGTCCCGATCCATCTGTTCGAGACAGCCCCGGGTGACCCCGATCACCGCATCGGCCGGGCCGTGGCCAGCGGCGAAGGCGTTGATCCCGGCTTCGTTATCCAGCAGATAAACCCTGGGAACCGGCAAGCCGCTGGCCAGGGCCATCTCCTCCACCACATTGCGCAGTCGCTTTTCATCCGGGTCTTCGGTATTCGGCGGGATCCGTCTGCCACCCAAGGATTCGGCGATCCGGCTGCCTCCGCCACGCAGTGCCGCCCATTTGAACAGGCTGACCAGAAGGATCACTGCCACCACCGCGGCGGTGATGGCGGCTCCCCGGTCGGAGAGCATCCCATCGATGACGGCGTTCAGAGGGTCCGCCTGGCTTTGCGGCGTCGCCGGCATCAACACGCTTGCCACCACGGCGTTGATGACGATGACGATGGCGGTCACCGCCAGGATGAACAGGAGAATAAGATGCCAGGTGCGACGCCGTGCCTGGTCCTGCTGGGCAAAGAAGTCCATGGATCAGAACTGTACTTTGGGAGCTGCCTGAATAGCGGGACTGTCGTCGAACTCCAGCAGGCTGGCGTCCTGACGATGGCCAAAAGCGCCGGCAAAGATCACGGGCGGGAAACTCTGCTTGTAGCTGTTATAGGCGGTCACGGCATCGTTGAAAGCTTGCCTGGCAAAGGCGACGCGATTCTCGGTGGTAGTCAACTCTTCGGAAACCTGCATCATGTTTTGATTGGCCTTGAGGTCCGGGTAAGCCTCCATTACCACGTTCAGCCGCCCCAGGGCGGAGGTCAGGGCGGACTCGGCGCCGCCGAGCTGGGCGATGCCACTGGCGGAGGTGGGATCGGCGCTGGCGGCCTGAAGGCCCGCAAGTGCCTGGTTACGGGCGCTGATCACCGCCTCGAGGGTCTCCCGCTCATGTTTGAGGTAGCCCTTGGCGGTTTCCACCAGGTTGGGGATCAGATCGTAGCGGCGCTTCAGTTGTACCTCGATCTGAGCGAAGGCGTTCTGATGACGGTTTTTTAGGCTCACCAGGGTGTTGTAGATGCTGACCACGTAGAGCACGAGCAGGGCCAGGATAATCAGGGTTATGGCGGTTGACATGAGGTTCCCATCGGTTGGTCGAGTGCCTGCCCAAGATACCCCCCACGACGTGAGAAAAAAAGCCCAGTAAGGACAAAGAAGCTCTAAGAAACAGAAGGTTAAAAAAAGGAGGCCCTCGGCCTCCTTGGTTATAGGGAACGCCCGTTCAGGCGTCCGGGCAGCGCAGTGTTGCCTCAGCGGCCCCACCGGGTACCAGAGTGATCTTGCCAAAGTCGATTTGCATCCTGGCCTCGGTTTCGAGGGCAACAGGTGCGGTGATCTTGGCGAAGTTGACTCCTTGCTGGGCGAAGCAGCGCAGATCGACACTGACAGTCCCCCACTGCTGCTCCAGACGGTTGAGGGCCTCATGGAGGGCAACCTTACCCTGGCACTGGCCTTCACAGGCCATGGTCAGGAAAAGCGGTGATTCAATGGCGTCGGCGCTGTGCAACTCGATGCTCAGGGCAGAGTCCGCCTCAAGGTAGGCACGGAGATCCTCAGGGAAGTTACCCTGCAGTCCCACCCAGCCACGCCCTTGGCCGTTGAAAGCCACAGTGCGGACATCCTCCTGTACGTCCCTGTCCGCGGATTTCAGGGTGACAACGTCGTTGCTCTGGATGCTGCTGCTCACCGTTTGCTGAGTTTGCTGTTCCCCCAACTGGGCGCCCATCATCATGTGCCAGGGTGCCTTGACCGCCTGCGCAAACAGGGTCTGGGAGGTGACCTTGAGTTGCGATAGACCATTATCTTCCGACAGGTTACCGGCCAGGGTGCTGGGCTCGCCCGCCTTGAGGCCGAAGCCGTAGGGCAGTAGAGGTTTCACGTCGGCATCCTGAAAGTTGACCCGTGCCTGTTGCGGGCTGGCGGGCCAGGAGAAGGGCAGGGTGCCGGTGAAGTCATGTCGAACCTGGCCGTCGGCATCGCGAAAGAGAACATCCGCCACGCCGGCGCCTTCGGTACCTGGCAGCCAGGCCGCCACAAAGGCATCGGAGGCGTTAAGCTCGGGGTTGATCCACAGCGGACGGCCGCTGATGAAGACGGAGATAACAGGTATCCCTTGGGCCTTCAGACGGTTGAGCAGTGCCAGGTCGCGCTTGTTGCCCCGCTGGTACTCCAGGTTGTCCAGATCACCATTCCCCTCTGCGTAGGGGTCCTCGCCGAACACCACGATGGCAGCATCCGGCAGGGTGGGTTCGTCCCAGCTGCCATCCGCGCTCAACACGGCACGACCGCCCGCGCTCTTGACGGTATCGGCAATACCCGCGTAGATGGAGGTGGCACCCGGGAACTCGTGGTTCTGGTTGCCCGTACCCTGCCAGGTGATGGACCAGCCACCGGACTGCTTGCCGATGTTATCGGCACCATCGCCAGCGATCAGGAGGGTTTGGCCAGGCATCAATGGCAGCAGGTTACCGTCATTTTTCAACAGCACCAGGGATTCCCTGACGGCTTCTCGGGCGATAGCCCTGTGGTCAGGGTGGCCGATGAGGGCGGTTTTTCCGGACAGAGGCCGGTTTGCCGGGCTGGGCTTGTCGAAGAGACCGGCGCGGAATTTCACCCGCAGGATCCGCGCAACGGCATCGTCGATGCGACTTTGCGGGATCGTCCCATCGCGGACCTGGGCGATGGTGTTGTGGTAGAGCGGCTTCCAGGCATCGGTGGGCACCATGAAGATGTCCAGGCCAGCGTTGATCGCCTGGGGGCAGGACTCGTTGCTGCAGCCGGGGATCTGGCCGTGGCCATTCCAGTCACCGACCACCAGGCCGTCGAAGCCCATTCGGGTCTTGAGCACATCGGTAAGCAGGTAGGGGTTACCGTGGTTCTTCACCCCGTGCCAGCTGTTGAAGGAGGCCATCACGGTCTGGGCACCGGCCTCCAGGCCACCGACGTAGCCCTGGCCGTGGATCTCAAACAGTTCCCGCTCCGATGCCAGGGCATCGCCCTGGTCGTCACCGCCTTCGGTGCCGCCATCCCCCAGGAAGTGCTTGACGGTGGCGATAACACGTTGCTCGGAAAGGAAGTCCTTATCGGCAGCGCCCTGCAGGCCCTCGACGATGGCGCGGGAGTAGTCACGCACGACGGCCGGATCCTCGGAATAACTTTCGTAGGTACGGCCCCAGCGGTCATCCCGGGCGACCGCAACGGTGGGGGCGAAAACCCAATCGATGCCGGTTGCCATCACCTCTCGGGCGGTTGCGGCGGCGATCTTTTCAATCAGCTCGGGGTTTCGGGCGGCGCCCAGACCGATGTTATGGGGGAAGAGCGTCGCGCCGATGACGTTGTTGTGACCGTGCACCGCATCGGTGCCCCACATGGTGGGAATGGCGATGCCATCCTGACTGTCATCCATGGAGGCCTGGTACATCGCTTCGGCGAGGTTGATCCACTCCTCGGGGGTCGCGTGCTTGTTGTTGTGCGGGTAGGAGCCGCCGCCGTTAAGGTAGGAACCGAATCCGTACCGGCGCATATCCTCGACGGTGATATCCCGGATCTCAGGTTGGATCATCTGGGCCACCTTCTGCTCCAGCGTCATGGTGGCAAGAAGCTGCTCTACCCGCTGCTCAAGGGCCGCATCGCCCTGGTGGGGCAGTGTCAGCTTGGGCCAGATCTTGATGTCGGTCGGCTGCCCATCCACCTCGTAGCCATGGGCAGAGGAGAAGGCGGTATCGGCGGGAGCCTCCGGGGAGGCCTTGTCCGCGGAGGCTGCGTCCGTGCAGGCGGTGAGGAACCCGAGGGTACTCAGGATAAACAGCGGGCCCAGTGGACCCGTACGGTTAATGGTGTTGTGTCTCATCGACTCATCCCTAATTGATTGTCCACAAGAAAGCTAACTGTCTCTTCAGTGGGAGCATGTTAAGCCTGGGGGCGCGCTGCATGACAGCCCCGGGTGCCATAAAAGGCGATGTAGAGGTAACAGACCAGCGGCAGGGCAAAGGCGGCCTGTAGCCCCCACTGGTCCGCAAAGAACCCGGCCAGCATCGGGATCACCGCACCGCCGACGATCGCCAGGCACAAGATCCCGGAGCCCTGGCTGGTGTGCTGCTTAAGATCCTGGAGCGCCAGGCTGAAGATGGTGGGGAACATAATGGAGTTACAAAGGCCTACGAGCAACAGGGCCCACATTGCCAGCGTACCGGCGCTGACGATGGCGATGCCAACCAGGACCACTGCGCAGCAGGCGTTGAACGCCAGGGCTCGGCCAGCGGCCACTTTCTGCATCACGGCGGCACCGATGAATCGGCCGACCATGGCGCCACCGAAGTAGTAGGCGATGTAGTTGGCCGCTTCGGCATGGTTCAGGCCCCCGATCTCCGGTTGTGCCAGGAAGCTCACCAGGAAGCTGCCGATGGCCACCTCCGCGCCGACGTAGAGGAAGATCCCGACAGCACCGAGAACCAGGTGGGGATAGCGCCAGGCGCTGCCTCCCAGGTTTTGCCCCAGGGCAGCGGGTGTCTTCAGGCCCAGAAGCGGCAGCTTCAGAACCATAAACAGCAGCGCCAGGGCAAAGAGCGCGCCGGCAAGGATCAGGTAGGGCACCTGGACGTCCGAGGCGCTGGGCTCCAATGATGGATCATGGGAAGCGGCCAGGATCAGCCAGCTGCCAAACAGGGGCGCGACTGTGGTACCGAAAGAGTTGAATGCTTGGGTCAGCGTCAGGCGGGAAGAGGCGGTTTTCGCCGGGCCGAGCACGCTGACGTAGGGGTTTGCGGCAACCTGGAGGGTGGTGATCCCGGCGGCGAGGACGAACAGCGCCGTCAGGAACATGCCGTAGGAGGCAAAGCTGGCGGAGGGGTAGAACAGCAAACAGCCGAGACAGGCGATCATCAGTCCCACCACGATCCCTTTCTGGTAGCCGATCCGGCCTACCAGGGCACCGGCAGGGATGGAAACCAGGAAGTAGGCGCCGAAGAAGCAGAACTGCACCAGCATCGCCTGGGCGTAACTGAGGGAGAACTGGGCCTTCAGGTAGGGGATCAGGATGTCATTGAGACAGGTGAGAAATCCCCACATGAAGAAAAGGGAGGTCAGCGCAATCAGCGCAAACCGGGTGTTGCTGGTGTTGTCGTTGTCCACCGCGGATATCGGGTCGGTGGAGATGGAGGCATCGGCCATCATGGCTCTCCCAGGGTCATGGTTATCTGTAGCGACGGGATAAACAGGAGGAAACAACATGGACGCCATCCATTGTTGACCTTGCTACGCACAGTCACTAATCTCATGTAAGCGCTTACATTGTTTCCGCAATGTTGCTTTTGTGTCAACGCCAACCGTGTAATCGGACAAAGAACCGAAGTTTCATCGGCGCACCGGGAAGCCGGCGGCGTAAAGCCGCCTCCATGAGCTGAGGTGTTATGGCGTGTCGAATCAATGCCAATGACGGTGAGCCCGAAGGGGCACCGTGAACAAAAATGAGAAAAGAATGACCAGCCATCCTGCGAAACTGACCCTTCCCGGCCACTCCCGACTGCGTCAGTCAGAGTTTCTTTACGGTGTAGCGACCGCCTCTTTCCAGATCGAGGGGGCGGCGGACCGTCGCCAGCCCTCTATCTGGGACACTTTTTGCGCCACCGAGGGGAAGATCCGGGATGGCTCAGACGGGCAGGTCGCCTGCGATCACGTGCAGCGCTGGCAGGAGGACGTTGAGCTGATCCAATACCTTGGGGTCGATGCCTACCGCCTCTCCGTTTCCTGGGGGAGGTTGATGAATTCAGACGGGTCTCTTAACGAAGAGGGGGCAGAGTTCTATCTCTCGTTGCTCGACGAGTTGAATCGTCTCGGGATCAAGGTCTTTGTCACCCTCTACCACTGGGACCTGCCCCAGGCACTGGAAGATGAGGGAGGGTGGCTGAATCGGGAAACCGCCTACCGGTTCCGTGATTACGCGGATCTGGCCAGCCGGTTGTTCGGGGATCGCGTCTACGCCTATGCCACCCTGAACGAACCGTTCTGCAGCGCCTACCTCGGCTACGAGGTGGGGATCCATGCCCCGGGTCTGGCCAAGCCCGCGTTCGGTCGCCAGGCCGCGCACCATCTTTTGTTGGCCCATGGCCTGGCGATGGCAGTGCTCAAGCGCAACTGTCCGCAGGCGCTTTGCGGCATCGTACTCAACTTCACCCCCTGCTATCCGCACAGCGACAGCGACGCGGATCGGGCCGCGGCCCGATACGCCGATGAGTATTTCAATCAGTGGTTCATCAAGCCACTGTTTGATGGTCGTTACCCGGAGATCATTGCGTCACTGGATGAGGCCGACCGCCCGGTGATGGAACCGGGCGATGCCGAGATCCTGACCCACCCGATGGACTATATCGGCATCAATTTTTATACCCGTGAGGTGTACGAGGCGGATCCCCATCACCCCTTCCGGACGGTGACGCTGCCGGATGTGGAGCGCACGGACATGGGCTGGGAGGTGTATCCCCAAGCCCTGACCGATCTTCTGGTGAGCCTAAACCGCACCTACCCGCTGCCGCCTATCTACATCACCGAGAATGGCATCGCCGTAGCGGACCAGTTACAGCCAAACGGGGTCCAAGATGTTGACCGGATCCGGTATTATCAGGCACACCTTGAGGCGGTGGATGCCGCCATCGAGCAGGGTGTCGATGTCCGTGGCTATTTCGCCTGGAGTCTGATGGATAACTTCGAGTGGGCGGAGGGCTATCTCAAGCGCTTTGGCCTTGTCTACGTCGACTATGGAAGCCAGCAGCGCACCATTAAGGCAAGTGGTCACGCCTATCGAGACTTCATCCGCAGCCGCAGTGAGCGCAGCTAGGAAAGATAAAGTAGGGAAACACAGATGGTTGGGATCAGGGAAAAGATCGCCTATGGCTTGGGCGACACCGCGAGCAACATTGTCTTTCAGACCGTGATGCTGTTTTTGACCTTTTTTTACACGGACATCTTCGGGATCTCCCCCGCCTTCGTGGGCACCATGTTCCTGGTGGTACGGGTCATCGATGCGATCACCGACCCCCTGATGGGATGGATCACGGATCGCACCCAGACCCGCTGGGGCAAGTTTCGCCCCTACCTGCTCTGGTGCGCCCTGCCGTTTGGTGCCATCAGCGTTTTGGCCTTCACCACGCCGGATCTCTCCGAGCAGGGTAAGATGGCCTACGCCTTCCTGACCTACATGCTGCTGATGCTGGCCTACACCGCCATCAATATCCCCTACTGTGCACTGGGGGCGGTACTGACGGAGGATCCCAAGGAGCGGGTATCGGTGCAAACCTACCGTTTCGTCTGTGCCATGCTCGGCGGGCTGCTGGTGTCCAGCCTGACTCTGCCCCTGGTGGATTACTTCGGTCAGGGGGATCAGGCCAAGGGGTATCAGTTGACGATGCTGGCCATGAGTATCCTGGGGGTCGGGCTGTTTCTGCTCTGTTTTCGTGGCACCCGTGAGCGGCTTCACCCACCGAAGACCCAGCAACAGCAGGGGGTGAAAACCCTGTTCGCGTCCCTGTGGCGCAATGACCAGTGGCGTGTCCTCTGCCTGGCGGCGCTGTTCCTGCTGACCGGCAATGTGCTCAAGAACACCCTGGCGATCTACTACGTGAAATACTACCTCGGTGCCCCTCAGAGCATCACCCTCTTCATCACCCTGGGGATGGTGGCGAACATTATCGGTTGTCTCTGTGCCCAGCCCCTGGCAAAGCGGGTCTGCAAGGTCAAGGCCTATATCTGGCTTCAGCTGGCGGCGGCGGTCGTGTGTGCGGCGGCTTACTGGATAGGACCGGACCAGCCCCTGTTGGCTTTTGGCGCCTACATGCTCTGGTGCGGCCTGTTCAACATGGCAACCCCCCTGCTTTGGGCCAAGATGGCGGATACGGTTGATTACGGCCAATACAAGACCGGGGTGCGCGTCACCGGGTTGGTCTACTCCTCGGTCATCTTCTTTATCAAGCTGGGCCTGGCGGTGGGGGGCGCGACGGCAGGTTGGCTGCTGGCGGGCTACGGTTACCAGGCGGACACCACACAAACCGATACCGCCCTTCACGGGATCCTCATCTCCTTCACCCTCTACCCGGCGATCGGGTCACTGCTGGTGGCCGGCGTGATGCGCTGGTATACCCTGGACAACCGCACGGTGGAGAAAATGGAGTTAAAGCTCAATGGCCTGGCGCAATAGCGCAAGGTAAACTGCGGATAATTCTCATTTTTAACGGAGTGTAAAGCGGATATGGCGACCATCTACGATGTTTCGGTCATGGCCGGCGTATCCCTCGCCACGGTCTCAAGAGTCGTCAACAACAACGCGCGGGTCAGCGATAAGACCCGGCGTAAAGTCCTCGCGGCGATGGAGGCGCTGGATTATCGCCCCAACGCCATCGCCCGCTCCCTGGCATCCAATCGTTCCGACAGTGTTGGTGTGCTGGTTTCCCAACTGGAGGGCCCTTTCTACGGCCCCATGATGGCGGAGATCGAGAACGTGCTTCGTGGTGCCGGTAAGCACGTGATTATCGCTGCCGGGCATGGGGACGAGGAGCAGGAGAAGGAGGGGGTGCAGTTTCTGCTGAACCGGGGCTGTGATGCGCTCATCCTGGATGTGGAAGCGGTGCCCGACGCCTACCTCGTCGAGCTTTGCCAGGGCCAGACCCCCATCGTGCTGATCAACCGTTATGTTACCGGCATTGACGATCGCTGCATCTACCTGGATAACGAACGGGGAGGGTACCTGTCGACACGACATATCCTCTCCCTCGGGCATCAAAAAACCGCTTACCTTTCCGGCCCGCTCTACAAGCTGGATGTTCAGCAGCGCATTAAGGGACACCAGCGTGCCCTGGAGGAGGCGGGATTGCCTTTCGATCCCGAGCTGTTTTTCGAGGGGGACTTTCACGAGGGCAGTGGTCGGGCGGGGATGGAGTATTTTCTCCGCTTAGGTCGGGCGTTTTCCGCCCTAATCTGCGCCAACGACAGCATGGCTTCCGGGGCTATTGCCGCTGCCCTGGAAGCGGGACTGAGGGTGCCAGAGGATCTCTCTGTAATGGGCTACGATAACGTGCCGTTTCCCGCCTACATCTCGCCGAAGCTCTCCACCATCAGTAACCCCATCGACAAGATGGGCAAGATGGCAGCACTCTGGGTGCTACAGCATGTTTATGAAAAAACGGGTACGAGTGTCACCGGTAAGTTCATGCCCGAGCTGATTGTCCGGGACTCCGCCCAAGCCCGTGATTGAGTTGACGGGCTGTCGCGCTGAAAACGTAACGCGGTTGTTACGACACTCACCTTTCTACCCTCAGGACGATTACCCCTACTAACTCTATCCATGTAAATCATATGGTTAGATCTGGTATCACAAAATTGCTCAAATGTTAACGCAACGTTGACATGGGAGTTCAAGTCACCTATCTTGCAAAAATGTAAGCGCTTTCATTTTGGCTTTGGTGAGCCGACGAGTGACGAGTGCTAGCAAGACATCGTTTAAAACCAATGTAAAAACAAAACGTTGTACCTAGATATTGACTCGAAAGGGGAAAGGGATGAGTTCGATAACGTTTAAAAGGACAAAGCTGGCCACCAGTTTGTCGCTGGCCCTGGGCGCAGCCACGGTCATACCGGCCCATGCAGCCGAAGAGGGCGGCGCTAATGATGAAAAGGTGGAGGTGATCGAGGTTCGTGGGATCCGCTCCAGCCTGCTCAAGGCGATGGATATGAAAGCGGGTGCCGATGGCGTCGTTGACGTGATCAACGCCGAGGATATCGGTAAGTTCCCGGACAGTAACCTGGCGGAATCGATGCAGCGGATCACCGGTGTCTCCATCGACCGGGTCAATGGTGAGGGCAGCCGTGTTACCGTGCGGGGCTTTGGCCCGGACTACAACCTGGTGATGCTGAACAATCGCCAGATGCCGGTGACCACAGGATCGCGCTCCTTCGATTTCGCCAACATCGCCTCAGAGGCGGTGAGTGCCGTTATCGTCGAGAAGACCAGCCAGGCGAAAAACTCCACCGGCGGGATCGGCTCGACCATCAATATCCTGACCCACCGTCCCCTCAACTCGCCGGGCCTGAAAGCGACCTTTGGTGTCAAAGGGGTGGAAGATGAGTCCAGCCTCGACAACGACATCACGCCGGAGCTGTCCGCCCTCTACTCCCAAACCTTTGCCGATGACAAGGTGGGTGTACTGGTTTCCGCCAGCTACCAGGAGCGGGAGAGCGGCAGTCAGCAGGCCCAGGTGGGCACCGGATGGCGCAGTTTCCCCGGCGTAGTTGACCAGGACTGGAGTGGCTCCAACGCCGAATGGGGCGGGGTGCCGAAGGACGATAACCAGATAAACCGCCCGGGTGACGAGGATGTCTACAGCGTTCCTCAGACCACCATCTACCGTTTCGAAGAGCAGCAGCGCAAGCGGACCAATGGCCAGTTGGTGCTTCAGTACGAGCCCATTGACAGCTTCCGCGCCACCGTGGATTACACCTACGTGCGCAACGACGTGGATACCCAGTTCAACGATGTCTCCGCGTGGTTTACCTTCGTTCCCAGTGAAAACACCTGGAGCGATGGCCCGGTCTCCTCACCCCTGATCTACTCCGAGGTCTATCCCGATGGTGGCGCGGACCTTTCCATGGGCGCCGGCGACTATGCCACCCGTGATGAGAGTGGCTCCCTGGGCATTAACCTCAGTTGGGAAGTGAACGATCGACTGAGGCTGCGTCTGGATTACCACAACTCCTTCGCCGAGGAGACGCCGAACAGCCAGTGGGGCAGCAGCAACACGCTGAGCACCGCCGCCTTTATCCGTAACAGCGCCGCCACCGACTTCACCGGAGAGATCCCGGTGCTGGCGGTCGGCACCGATAACCCGCTGGACCCCACCGACATGCGGGTGACCGGATCGGTGTTCAGCTTCAATAAGAACCGCTCCGAGATTGAGCAGACCCAGTTGTTCGGGGAGTTCGTGTTTGATAACGGCGGCAGCATTGACTTCGGTCTGGCGATGAACGACGTGGACAACCGTACCCAGTCCTCCAACGTTCAGCGTAACGACTGGGGCGGTGTGGGCGGCCCGGGGGACCTGGATCCCGCCTGGTTCCCGGAAGGCACGGTGATCGATCAGTTTGATGGGTCGAAAGGGGATTTCTCCCAGTACGAGGGCAGCGCCGATACCACGCCGCTGAACACCATCTACTTCTGGGACTTCGCCGCGGTGCGTAACTACGCGGCCGAAAACTACGGCTCCAGCGTGGTGGGCGATTGCGGCAACGGTTTCTGCCCCACCACCAATTTTGACACCGACCGCTACACCCTGGAGGAGTCCTTCTCCGCGTACTTCCAGTACAACTACGAAGGGGAGGTGGGCAATCGGCCCTACGATGTTCACATCGGATTGCGTTACGAAGATACCGATGTCACCTCTACCGCCAAGGTCGTGGACTATGACTCCGCCACCTGGATCGCCGAAACCGAAATCGTCCTCAACGAATCGGGCAGCAAGTTTGAAACCGGGAAGGGGAGCTACGATTATTGGCTGCCGAACTTTAATTTCAACATTGAAGCGGTGGACGACGTCTACCTGCGTGCCGCCTACAGCCAAACCATTGGTCGACCGGATTACGTCTCCATCCAGGGCGGTACTGTGCTGGGTAGCCTGGCCAACCGCGGTGGCGGCAGTGGCGGTGGTGGTAACCCGGGGCTGCTGCCTCTGGAGTCCGATAACTACGATCTCTCCGCCGAGTGGTACTACGACGAGGCCAGCTATCTCTCCGTGGGCTACTTCCGCAAGGACGTGACCAACTTCATCGATAACACGCCGTTTACGGAAACTGTCGCGCCCATCACCAACCCGGCCTTTGGCTTGTTGGTACAGGAGGCGATCGCCGCCGGTGCGTCTACCGCGCCTGAGCAGCGTGACTGGATCCTGGCCAACTACGGCCCGGACTCAGCGAACCCCAGCCCGCTGGTGACGGTGAACCCGGCCAACGGCAACGTCGAGATCCTCGGTGGTCCGGATGATCCTTTGATGGATTTCCTCATCAACCGGCCGGTTAACACCAGCAACGAGATCGGCTTCGACGGTTGGGAGTTTGCGATCCAGCACCTGTTCTGGGACACCGGCTTCGGGTTGCAGGCCAACTACACCCTGGTGGATGCTGGTGAGGATTACGACAACGCCAACCTCGGCCGTGAAGGGGATGCGCCCCAGGAGGTGATCATCGGGATCAGCGACACCGCGAACCTGGTCGCCTTCTATGAGAACTACGGTGTTCAGGCGCGTATCGCCTACAACTGGCGGGACGAGTTCCTCAGCTCTACCGGTCAGGGTACCGGCGGTAACCCTCAGTATACCGAGGAGTACTATCAGGTGGATTTCAGCGTCAGCTACGACATCCCGATGGCCAAAGGGCTGACGGTGTTCCTGGAGGGGCTGAACATCACCGATGAGAAGCAGCGGATTCACGGGCGTGCCTGGAACCAGGTGCTTAACTACACCCAGCTCGGTGCACGTTACAGCCTGGGTGCCCGCTATACCTTCTAATAGCGGGTGAGTCGGGACATTTGGAAAGGAGGCAGCACAGGGTGTTGCCTCCTTTTTTATGGCCATTAAGGTGAAAGCGATTGGCCTCAACTGACCCCTGTAGTAAGGTGATTTTTCAAAATGTAAGCGGTTTCTTTTTCCGTTGGGAGGGGACCGTGAACGGTGATGCAGGGCAGGGTCGGCACCAAGGAGTGGGGTGTGATGACAACCAGTATGGATGACAAGGTCGAACGTATCGTGATCGTCGGGGGTGGTGCCGCAGGATGGCTCACCGCGGGTTTGATCGCCGCTCACCACAACGTGGATGAGGGACAGCGGGCGGCGCGACCTAAGTTGCGTATCACCCTGATTGAGTCCCCCGATGTGGCCACCATCGGCGTCGGGGAGGGCACCTGGCCCTCCATGCGCCGGACCCTGGAAACCCTGGGGATCAGCGAGGCACAGTTTCTGCTGCGTTGCGATGCCAGTTTTAAGCAGGGTTCACTGTTTCGCAACTGGCGCAGCGAGTCTCACTCCGATGATGCTTACATTCACCCCTTTACCCTGCCGGCGGGCCAGCCGGAGTTTGATATTGCCCAGCACTGGCTGCCCTACCGGGAGCAGGTCAGTTTTGCGGATGCGGTCTGCGCACAAGGCCGCATGGCCGCGTTGGGCTTGGCCCCGAAGACGCAGGGCACCCCCGAGTATCGGTTTCATGTTAACTACGGATACCACCTGGATGCGGGTAAGTTTGGTGAGCTTCTTAAAGCTCACTGCACCGAGCATCTGGGGGTCGAGTACCTCTGTGACCATGTGGAGGGCGTTCAGCCCGATAATTTGGGCGGGATCGCCGCGGTGCACACCCGTAACCAGGGCGTCGTCAGTGGGGATCTCTTTGTCGACTGCAGTGGGATCCGCGCCCTGCTGATTGGTGAGCACCTCAAGGTGCCTTTTATCGACCAGCGGCCGGTGCTGTTCAATGACCGGGCCCTGGCGGTGCAACTGCCCTATGACCATGCGGATACCCCCATCGCCTCCTGTACCCTATCCACCGCCCACGCATCGGGCTGGATCTGGGATATCGGCCTGCCCACACGAAGGGGGGTCGGGGTGGTCTACTCCTCCGCCCACAGTGGTTCGGCCCAGGCCCACGAGCAGTTGCGAGGTTACCTGGGCCGCGATGATCTTGAGGTCCGTGAGATTGGCTTCGATCCCGGTTACCGGGCGCGCTGTTGGGAGGAAAACTGTGTCGCCATCGGCATGGCAGCGGGGTTCATTGAGCCCCTGGAGGCATCAGCCCTGGCGCTGATCGAGGCCACCGCCACCCTGGTGGCGGAGCAGCTTCCCCCAACACGGGGCACCATGGCCACCGTGGCGCAGCGGGTCAACCGTCGCCACCAGCAGCATTGGCAGCAGATCATCGAGTTTCTCAAGCTGCACTACGTCGTCAGCCAGAGGGAGTTGTCGGATTACTGGCGGGATCACCGTGACCCTCGGACCCTCCCCGAACGCCTTGATGAACTGCTGGCGTTGTGGCGGTACCAGCCGCCGGGGGAGGCGGACATTGAATACAAGCGCCCGCTGTTTCCCGCTGCCAGTTACCAGTACGTGTTGTATGGCATGGGCTTCGACACCCAAATGGCCACTCAGCTCAAACCATCACAGAAACGATGGGCCTTGACGCTGTTTGACGAGAACCGACAACGGACTCAGACGCTGGCGCGTACTTTGCCTACCAACCGCAGCCTGCTGACGCAGGTGCGCGGTGGCGGCTTTCACAAGATTTGAATCATTACCCATAAGAGCAACGAGGGAGAGGGAGATGGGCAACCACGTATTGCTAAACAGCATTGAGCATAAGGACCTGCGGGTCATCACCCGGCCAGGTGCCGATTTGGGGGATAACCTCTGGTTTACACCGACCTTCCCCCAGGAGTTTCGCGCCATCCAGGCCCATTACCCCATCTTTTTCTACAAGGACCCGGTGAGTGGACAGTTTCACCCGGTGGCCCTGTTCGGTTTCCGACGGGATGACAACCTGTTCCTGACCGAGCAGGGGTGGACCAGCTCCTACATCCCCCTGACGCTGCGTCGGCAGCCCTTCCTCATCGGCCAGCAAACGGTGCAGGAGGACGGCATGTCAGTGCACCAAAGGGTGGTTCATATCGACCTGGATCATCCCCGGGTCAGCCAAACTGAGGGCGAGCCGCTGTTTCAACCCTATGGTGGTAACACTCCTTTCCTTGACGAGGTGGCCGAGATGCTGGAGGTGATCCACGAGGGACTGGCTGACAGTGAAACCTTCATCGAAAGCCTGCTGGCCCAGGAGCTGCTGGAGCCCATGACGCTGGAGGTAGGCCTGGATAACGGGGATCGCCACCAGATGATCGGCTTTTATGCCATCAATGAGTCGCGCCTGGCGGAGTTGCCGGCAACGGCGCTGGAAGCGCTGCACCAACGTGGCCACCTGCAGGCGATCTACATGGCCCTGGCCTCCCAGTCCCGTGTTCGGGAGATGATGGCCGTGGTCAACGCCCGCCAAACTGAGAGCGCCGCGTGATGTCAGCCCACACCCCAGTGCCCTCGGTGACCCTGGGCTCAATGGCGGAACTCGAGCCCCTGATCCAGGGGCGGGAGACCCCGCTGGTGATCCGCGGGCTGTGCCGGGACTGGCCTCTGGTCAAGGCGGGACTGGGCTCCGATGATGTGGCGGCGCAGGCCCTGCTGGAGGGTTACCGAGGCGACCCGGTCATCGCCTACTACCTGCCGCCGGAGCAAAAAGGGCGGGTGTTTTACAACGAGGCGATGGACGGCTTTAACTACCAGGCCGGCAAGTTGCCCCTTGGCAAGGTGCTCCAGACCCTGTTCGAGCAGCAGGGTAAGCCGGAGGCGGCGGGCGTCTATGTAGGCTCCACCGACCTGGATCACTACTTCCCCGGTTTGTCGGCCCAACACCGACTGCCCCTGCAGCGGGTGCGGCCCATGGCCCACCTCTGGCTGGGAAACCAGGTTCGGATTGCCGCGCATTTCGATTTCCCCCATAACCTGGCCTGTAACCTGGTGGGGCGGCGTACCTTTACCCTGTTTCCACCGGAGCAGGTGGGGAATCTCTATATCGGGCCGATGGAGTTGGCGCCAGGGGGACAACCGATCAGCCTGGTGGATATGGACGCCCCGGATCTGGCGCGCTTTCCCAAGTTTGCACAGGCCCAGGCGGCAGCACTTACCGCAGAGCTGGCGCCGGGGGATGTGCTCTACCTGCCCAGCATGTGGTGGCACCATGTGCGCAGCGAGACGCAGTTCAATGTCCTGCTGACCCACTGGTGGCGCGATACCCCCGCTTACCTGGGGCGCCCCAACAATGCGCTGCTGCACGGGATCTTGGCGCTGCGCTCCCTGCCCAAGGCTCAGCGGATGGCCTGGAAAGCACTGTTTGAACACTATGTGTTTGATCACGACGAGGGTGACCTTGCTCACCTGCCGGAAGGGGCCCGGGGCATGCTGACCACCCCCCTGGATGAACTCAACGCCCGCAAACTTCGGGCGGATTTGACCAACAAACTAAAACGATAAACCGGACCGAAGCCGTCCGGTAAGGGAGATCCTGCCATGGAAGCCAAGAAGACCCGAGTTGTGATCGCCGGTGGCGGTACCGCCGGTTGGATGACCGCCGCCGCCCTGTCGAAGCTGATGGGCAAGCGGATAGACCTGGTACTGGTCGAGTCCGACCAGATCGGCACCGTCGGCGTGGGGGAGGCCACCATCCCGACGCTGCACATTTTCCATCGCCTGCTGGGTCTGAAGGAGCCGGAGGTGATGGCGGCCACCAACGCGACCTTCAAACTGGGGATCCAGTTTGAAAACTGGCGCGATAAGGAGCAGGACTATTTGCACTCCTTCGGCTTTCTGGGCAAGGATTGCTGGGCCTGCGGCTTTCAGCACTTCTGGCTGAAGGGCAAGCAGAAAGGCATGGTTTCCGACATTGGCGACTACTGCACTGAGCACCTGGCGGGTCGGGCCGGCCGATTTGCGGTACTTCCCAACCAGGATCTCAACCACGCATACCATATGGATGCCACCCTCTACGCCGGTTTCCTGCGCCGTTTTGCCGAGGGCTTCGGTGCCCGCCGTATCGAGGGGAAGATCCTCGAGGTGGAGCAGGCCAGTGACAGCGGCCATATCCAGGCCCTGAAGCTGGATAACGGGGAGCGCATCGAGGGCGATCTCTTTATTGACTGTACCGGGTTCCGTGCTTTGTTGATCGAGCAGACGCTCAACACCGGTTACGACGACTGGAGCCACTGGTTGCCCTGTGACCGCGCCATTGCGGTTCAGACCACCTCCGTTGGGGCGCCGCCCCCCTATACCCGCTCCATCGCCCACGCTGCCGGTTGGCAGTGGCGGATCCCGCTGCAAAACCGCACCGGCAACGGCATCGTTTACTGCAGTAAGTACTGGAGCGAGGAGGAGGCGAAGCGGGTTCTGACAGAGAACATCGAGGGGGAGATGTTGACGCAGCCCCGGGTGATCGAGTTCCGTACCGGCACGCGCCGTCAGCACTGGAACAAAAACTGTGTGGCCATCGGCCTTTCCAGCGGCTTCCTTGAGCCGTTGGAGTCCACCAGCATCCACCTTATTCAGCGCAGCATCGTGCGTTTGCTCCAACTCTTCCCTCGGGAGGGGCTGGTAGCTGCGGACATCGAGGAGTTCAACACCCAGACCCTGGAGGAGATGGAGAACATCCGCGACTTTATCGTGCTGCACTATAAGGTGACCGAACGCAGTGACAGCCCCTTCTGGAACCATTGCCGTACCATGGCGGTGCCCGCTTCCCTGGCCCATCGCATCGAGATGTTCTCCGAGGCGGCCAAGGTTTACAAGCATGGCAATGAGCTGTTTGGGGAGAGCTCCTGGATCCAGGTAATGATGGGGCAGGGGATCCTGCCCAAGAGCTACCACCCCATCGTGGACATGATGGAGGAGAGTGAGCTGGAAGGATTCCTTGGGAACATCAAGGGTCAGGTAACTCGTAAGGTGGAGGCGTTCCCCCCGCACCTGGACTTTATCCGCCACTACTGCCAATCCCGCACTGAGGTGTAGGGGGCGGTGGTGGACGTCATGGATCCCAAGCGGCGCGTAGTGGCCCTCAGCCACCG
This sequence comes from Ferrimonas gelatinilytica, assembly GCF_039544205.1. Taxonomy (NCBI): domain Bacteria; kingdom Pseudomonadati; phylum Pseudomonadota; class Gammaproteobacteria; order Alteromonadales; family Ferrimonadaceae; genus Ferrimonas; species Ferrimonas gelatinilytica. Next base: position 378,063 of record NZ_BAABLF010000006.1, read on the forward strand.
ATGGCAGCCCGAACTGCATCATGTGGGTGAAGAGCGAACACCGGTGCTGGTGGTGGACGAGGCGGCGGAGTCGGTGGCTCCCCTGCAGCGCGTTGCCGTTGAACAGGGGGGCTTTCAGGCCGCGGAAGGGGCGTTCTATCCGGGCGTTCGTGCACCGCTTCCCCCCTCCTATGTCATCGATATTGTCACCCGCGCGGTGCCACTTATCCGGCGTCATTATGGTGTGCCCGACGAGCTGGTGCTGCAGCCCAGGGGGTTCAGTTTCTCGCTGGTCAGCACCCCCGCGGAGAGTTTGGTGCCGCTCCAGCGGTTGCCCCATTTCGATACCCCGGAGCCCTACTACTTCGCGCTGCTTCACTACCTCAATCCGGGGCCGCACGGGGCAACGGCACTGTTTCGCCATCGCGCCACCGGTTTTGAGCGGATCTCGCCACAACGGGCCGAAGCGTACTTCGCGGCGGCGCAACCGGCGATGGATCGCCTGATGAGCGGACCGGGCGCCTACCTGGTGGAGAGTAACCAGGATTACCACTGCTACCACCGCATCGGTTACCGCCAGAACCGTCTGGCAATCTACCCCGGCAATCTGCTCCACTCCATCCAGGTCGACGAGAAGAGTGACATCGATGCTAACCCCGCCACGGGTCGGCTGACCGCCAACATCTTCATCAGCTTCGGCCCGCGTCGAAAGCGCTGAGACAGGATCCAATGAGACAGGATCAAAAAAGGAGGCCGCAGCCTCCTTTTTGTCGTTAACGGCTTACCAGCCTTTGACGATATTGCCGTTGAAGAGCTTCAGCGCCTCCTCGTACACGGCGTCCGATTGGTACGCTTCGATGAACTGGGCGATGCGGGGGTCATCCTGGTTGCTGTTACGCGCCACGATGAGGTTGACGTAAGGGCTCTCCTTATCTTCCACGAACAGGCCGTGCTCCTCGAGGGTCAGCCCTGCCTGGCCAGCGAAGGTGTTGTTGATCACGGCGAAGCTGACATCCTGCAGTGCTCGGGGCAACTGTGCCGCCTCAAGCTCCAGGATCTGCAGCGCCTTGGGGTTCTCGACGATGTCTCGGGGAGTGGCTTCGATGCCGATGCCCGGTTTCAGGCTCAGCAGGCCCTGCTGCTCCAGCAACATCAGGGAGCGGCCCAGGTTAGTGGGGTCGTTGGGCAGTGCCACCTTGGCGCCCTGGGGCAACGCTTCTAGGCTCTTGATGCTCTGGGAATAGGCGGCGATGGGATAGACGAAGGTGTTGGCGACCGCCACCAGGCCATAGCCCCGTGCCTTAACCTGGCCCTCTAGGTAGGGTCGGTGCTGGAAAGCGTTTATGTCGATGCTGCCATCGTTCAGCGCTGCGTTCGGGGTGACGTAATCGGTGAAGGGAACGATGGTCACGTCCAGATCAAATTGTGCTTTGGCCAGTTTGGCGGCGACTTCGGCCACCTGGGCTTCCGGTCCTGCCATGGCGCCCAGCTTCAGTGTGGCGTCGTCGTTGCTTCCGCAGGCGGTGAGGGCCAATGCGGCGGCCCCGGCGATCAGTAAACGAAATGGGTTCATTCTTAGTCTCTCTTTGTTGTTCTGGGTTATCGAGTTATCTGTGGTCGATGCGGCGCACCAGGGCATCACCGGCAGTTTGCAGGATCTGCACCAGCAGCAGCAGGATGACGATGGTCGCGAGCATGACATCCAGTTCAAAGCGGTAGTACCCGTAGCGAATGCCGACATCCCCGAGCCCACCGCCGCCCACGGCACCGGCCATGGCGGAGTAACTGACCAGGGTCACCAGGGTGATAGTAACGCTGTTGATGATCCCGGGAAGCGCCTCGGGCAGCAGCACCTTCTGGATGATCTGTGCTGGGCTGGCCCCCATCGCCTGGGCGGCTTCAACCAGGCCTGCGGGTACCTCCATCAGGGCACTTTCAATGAGTCGGGCGATAAAGGGGATCGCCCCGATGGTCAGCGGAACCACCGCCGCCAGGGTGCCGATGCTGGTTCCGACCACCAGGCGGGTAAAGGGGATGATCGCCACAAGAAGGATAATGAAAGGGACTGACCGCCCGGCATTGACCACGGTTCCCAGTACCCGATTTAGCATGGGGTGGGAGAGTAGCTGCCCCCGCTTGGTCAGGTGCAGGATCACGCCCAGTGGGATCCCGGCGAGGGCGGCGATAAATCCGGAGAGGAATACCATCTGTAAAGTCTGCAGGGTGGCACCCCAAAGGAGCGGGATCAGATCACTGGACATAGCCGAGAACCTCCACGTCGATGTTGTGTTGCGTCAGGTAGTGAGTGGTCCGTTCAACGGCGTCTTCCGCCCCCATTAACTCGGCCAGCATCAGGCCAAACTTGGTCCCGCCCACATACTCCATCTGGGCACTCAAGATGCTGATGTCGATCCCAAACTGTTTGGCGGCCTGGGTGATCACCGGGGCGTCCACACTGTCACCGTGGAAACTGAGCCGAATCAGCGGAACCCGTCCCTCACCGGGCTGATCGCTCAGTGCCGCCTGGTAGCTTTCCGGGATCGACAGGTGGAGGGTGGAGCGGATGAAGCGGCGGGCGAGCTCCGTCTTCGCACCGGCAAAGAAAGGCCCCACTTCACCCTGTTCGATAAGTCGGCCCTGATCGATGATGGCAACCCGGTCGCAGATCTGTTTAACCACTTCCATCTCGTGGGTGATGAGCAGGATGGTCAAACCCAGACGCTGATTGATCTCCTTGAGCAGCGCCAGGATTGATTTAGTGGTTTCCGGGTCCAGGGCGGAGGTGGCCTCGTCACAGAGGAGCACCTTGGGTTCGTTCGCCAGCGCACGGGCGATGGCAACGCGCTGCTTCTGTCCACCGCTGAGATTGGCGGGGTAGCTGTTTGCCTTATCTTCCAGCCCGACCAGCGCCAGCAGATCCGTGACCCGGGATTGGATGCGAGCCCGGTCTGTCCCGGCCAGTTCCAGGGAGAGGGCGATATTGTCAAACACGGTCCTGGAGTTAAGCAGGTTAAAGTGCTGAAAGATCATGGCGATCTGCCGACGTTGCTGGCGCAACTGACGCTCATCCAGCGCGGTTAGGTCAATGCCATCGATAGAGACTGAGCCCCCATCGGGATGCTCCAGCAGGTTGACGCAGCGGATCAGGGTACTTTTGCCGGCACCGGAGCTGCCGATGATGCCAAAGATACTCCCGGCGGGAACATCAAGGTCGGTGGGGTGAAGTGCGGGGATCCTTCGCTTACCCTGGAAGAAGGTCTTGTGAATGGCTTTAAGGGAGATCATCTAAAAACGGCTGCCTTATGATTATCTTTATTGGCTGAGGGGCAGTGTATGAAGAGTAATCGACACCCGTCAATGGACATTCAGACATTTAGCCATCCAAACGGTCTGTTTGGCCGTTTTTTGTCCGTCTTAAGCGTTGCGGTATGCTCAAGGGTAAAACAGCGGCGGGGTACGAGCTTGGGAAGCGGGTTAAGGATAAGTGCCATGAATAAGTGCGCCGCTATAAGCATCAGTCGCGGTTCGGCAGTTTCCGTAATAAAGGTAACAAAGGTGCTTTGCGGTGCGTTATGTCGACCATTGGGAAGATTCATATATCAACCCAAAAACATAATCTGGTGAAAGAGCATCCCGCTATTGATGTAAAAGCCAGCGCCAAAAGGGGATCTGTATGATAATTGTGCAATCAAAGGCGGTGGGACAAATTTAGGGTTGCGGCCGGGAAACTTCGCCCTATAATGCGCTCCCTGTCGACGGGGCACAGCGAGCCACTCTTTGAGAGGCTAAGCGGCGTCACCAAAGGGGTTTCGGCCCGGCTGGTTAAAACCTAGACGGTCGAACGGAAAGTTGAAAAACGGCCTTGACGACCACGGAGAACAGCGTAATATACGCCTCCTGCTTCGGCAACGAAGTCAAGCCCAAGCGGGCTGCTCTTTAACAATTTGTCAGACAATCTGTGTGGGCACTCACGCAGGATTGAGAAATCATCATTTTCTCGATGCTACTGAGTGACTGCAC